>JBAZWU010000001.1:0-300000 GCA_041660185.1 Elusimicrobiota bacterium
CGGGATTGAGCCGGAGGACATGAACCGGTTGTTTAACGCGTATTTCAGCACCAAAGGAACAACCGGGACTGGGATGGGGTTATTTCTGGCGCAGGAAGTGATCAAAGCGCACGGGGGGACCATCCACGTCGAGAGCGAAGTCGGGAAAGGAACCACTTTTACCATCCGTTTGCCGATTCGTTAGGAAAATACCAACCCATTGATTGTTTCAGCCTGACGGGCAGGGGTCCCTTTGGTATAGTTTGATTGCGCTATGCCTCCTGCCAGATTTATTGAAGTTGTTTTCCCTCTACCGCTCAACCGGGCGTTTCATTACCGGGTTCCAGCCAACGGTCCGGCGGATCCCGGCTTGGGCGCGCGCGTGCTGGCGCCGTTTGGGAAAAAGAAGAATCTTGTCGGATACGTTATCGGGAAAACCAATGAAACGCCTCCCTTCCCGACGAAAGAAATACTCACCTGCCTGGATCCGGAACCTTTCATCGATGAAACGCTGATTGAACTGGCGCGCTGGTTGTCCGAGCGTTACCTGTGTTCCCTGGGAGAGGCGCTGGCCTGCCTGGTTCCGCCGCATCTGTCGCCGCCCAAACGGCCGCCACGCGAATCCGCTGCCGATTCCATGCCCGGGCGGCCAGCCGGCCGCCCCTCCGATGCATTTCATCTGAGCGCCGAACAACAGCATGCGCTCAACACGTTGGAAGCCGCGGTGGATTCGAAGCAGTTCCACCCTTTTTTGCTCCGCGGCATCACCGATTCCGGTAAGACCGAGATCTACGTCCGCACGATCGAGCGGGCCTTGAAGCAGGGACGGCAGGCGATTTTCCTTCTGCCGGAGATCGCCTTGACACCGCCTTTTATTGAGAAACTTCAGGCGCGCTTTCCCGGTCAGGGTGTTGCTCTGTGGCACAGCGGGATTACCGCTTCCGAGCGCTACCGGATCTGGTGTGGTGTGCGGCAGGGAGTGGTTCACGTGCTCCTGGGCGCGCGCTCCGCGGTATTTGCTCCCTTCCCGAAGCTGGGGGTGATCGTGATGGACGAGGAGCATGAACCGACCTATAAGCAAGAGGACCGGCCCCGCTATCATACGCGCGAGGTGGCGCTGGAGCGCGCGCGCCGGACGCAATCCGTCCTGATTATGGGCAGCGCCACGCCGAGTTTGGAGTCTTATTGGAGCGCGAAGCAGGGTGTCTATCAGCTGTTGGAGCTCACCTCACGGGTGGAAGAGCGTTCGTTGCCGCCGGTCACACTGATCGATCGGCGAACGGCTCCTGTTGAGCCGGGCAAGTCTCGCCCACGTCGCGGCACTCTGGATTTTTCGATTTTTTCGGAACCCTTAAAGCTGGCCATTGAGCAACGCCTCGCCAAACGCGAACAGGTGATGCTCTTCGTCAACCGCCGGGGGTACACGCCCTTTCTGCGCTGCTCGGTCTGCGGCTGGGTGGCGCGCTGTCCCCGGTGCAGCACGACCTTGGCGCTTCATATCAAAGATGAAAAGTTACAAGTTGCAAGTTCCAAGTTGGATGATGGACTTGAAACTCGCAACTTGAAACAAAGAACTATTGTTCCGGCCGATGGCTTTTTGCAATGCCATTCCTGTTGGCATAAGGAAGCCGTGCCGATCCAGTGCGCTTCCTGCAAAGGCCTGCGCCTGCGGCATTACGGGATCGGGACCCAGCGCGTTGAGCAGGAACTCCGGAAGCTTTTTCCGTTCGTGAAAGTGTCCCGACTGGACCGCGATATCGCCTCCTCCCGCCATGCCTACGAGCGGATCTATCAGAATTTCGCGAAGGGAGAGGTCGATGTCCTTGTCGGGACGCAGATGATCGCCAAGGGGTTTGATTTTCAAAACGTCACGCTTGTCGGTGTGGTGGATGCAGATGTGTCTCTGCATCTGCCGGATTTCCGTTCGGCCGAGCGGACGTTTCAGCTGATTGCCCAGGTGGCCGGTCGCACCGGCCGGGGGGAAGCCGGCGGGAAAGTGTTGGTTCAAACGCACCACCCCGATCACTACGCGCTGCAGGCGGCCCGGGCCCATGATTATTTGACCTTCTATGAGCAGGAAATCAAACACCGCGAGTTGTTGCGCTACCCGCCGTTTTGCCGGCTGATCCATATCCTGATTCGCGGAACCAAGGAGCCGGTGGTTCTGAAAATGGCGGAGAACCTTTATGAGAAATTAGAAGCCATTCGAAACCCATTCGTCGGTGATAAGGCGTCATCCCCGAGTGTCTCTGTCGGGGATCCATCCTGCTACTCGACGACTTGTTTGGATTCCCCGCCAGCAACCGCGGGGAATGACGAGAGAAGAGTCCAAATAGATATATTAGGGCCGGCGCCTGCTCCCTACAGCCGGCTGCGCAACCAATTCCGCTACCAGATCCTCTTGAAAGGAACCGACGAAGCCTTCGCTCCCTATGTGGGTTTCCTGCGCGCCTACCGTTCTCCAAAAGCCTTTGTCAGCGTCGACATCGACCCCGCTGATCTTCTCTGAGGAGTGAGGCGAGGGGGTAACTTGATTTAAGGAGAGAATGATGATAAAAGCAGATAGGATCAATATGAAAAGACGAATGTTTATCGGGTTATTGTTGGGGTTGAGCGGGCTTGTCGCCGGCCTGTGCCCGGATGCTTTTGCGCGTGTGCTGGCGCCGGCGTCTGCGGAGGAAATCATCAGCGCGCTGGGGCCGGACGCGCAGGGGTTGAAGATCTCCCAGGACAAGCTGCCGGATCTTTTTACGCTGACCGCCAGCCGGCTCGAAGAAGATCCCCAACAGTTTATTGTGGAGCAACGATATAAATCCGGCCGCTGGAAAGGCGGGAAAGCGGTCATCGAGTATGCCCGCGATCTGTCGTATACCCGGGTCAGTGTCTATGACAAGCAGGGGAATCGCCAACGGATCTATTCGGTTTCCGCTGTTTATCAGGCTGACGTCCGCCAGCCCGTGAAGGCCGCTTCGTCTGACGAGACCGGCTCGCCGGTTTTTGAGTCCAGGCGTATTGTCGAAAAGACGGTTGGCGCGGTATCGTTTGACGAACCTCCTCCGTCCCGGGAGGTCGCGTCCAAGTCTTTAGGTCAGCAGACAAAGACGGAGAAAGAGCCGGAAACGGAGACGGAGGTTGTTGCACAGGGGCCGTCCGCTTTTGTGTGGGATGATTCCAAAGGAGAATATGTTCCAGTGAAAGGATTGAGAGAGCCGGTGAGCCCTCCATCCGAGGAATCGAAATCCGCTCCGAAGACCGAACGCCGTCAAAAACGCGCGGAACCCGTTGCTGAAAAGGCGCAGGGTGTCGCTCTCGGGGCGTCCGCTCTTGTGTGGGATAACGTCAAAGGGGAATACGTTTCAGTGAAAGGCGTGAGCGAGTCAGCGGCGAAGCCCGAACGCCGTCAAAAACGCGCGGAACCCGCTGCTGAAAAAGCAACGGATGTCGCGCCGGAGTCCAACGCTTTTGTGTGGGATGACGCCAAAGGGGAATATGTTCAGGGTAAAGGCGTGAGCGAGCCGGTGAGCGCTCCGTCCAAGGAATCGAAATCCGCTCCGAAGCAGGAACCTCCTCGCCAGAAGCGCGCGGAACCTGTTGTTGAAAAGGCGCCGGTGGTCGCGGCTCTCCCCACTCCGGCTGTGCCGGTGCCTCCGACAGCACCCCAGAGAGCGACTTTCCCGGAAAGTCTTGCGGCGATTGCGCCGACCGAAGAGGATATCCCGACGACTGAAGAATTACTGGGGGCTCCTGCCGAGCAACCATCCGAAAATCAAGCTCAGAATGAAACGTTGATGAGAAAAATCGCTTTTGCGAAAAAAGTGGAGAAGCCAGCTAAGGTGGTTGTTCCGCCGGTGAATGAGCCGAAGCCGGCACCTTCTGCAAAAGTTCCGGCTACACAAGAATCGTCATACACGGTAGCTCCCTTTTCGTCATCCCCCGCGGGTTCTGGCGGGGGATCCAAGCATACCGATGACGGCAAGATAGATTCCCCCCCAGTGACCGGGGGGAATGACATGAAGGAAGCTCCTGCTGAGGATGCGGCACTGGCCTTAGCTAAGCAAAAGTTTGAGAAACCCGCCAAGTCGCCGGTTGTTCCAGAGCTGTCATCCCCCGCGGTTGGTGGCGGGGGATCCAAGCATACCGTTGACGGCAAGATGGATTCCCCCCCAGTGACCGGGGGGAATGACGGCAAAATAGGTCCGGATACTTCGGAAGGGGATAAATGGGTTCCCAAGGAAGTCCCTAAGCCTGTTGTGAAAGAACCGGAACCTCCCGAGGCGGCCTCAGCCCCCAAGGTGGCGATGATCCCCTCAAAACCCGTTGATAACTCGATTGAAGCCCTTCTGTCGAAGGCGTCGGAAAGCAAGAAGGAAGTGCCGAACGAGGGTGACGCGTGGGTTCCCAAGACAGCCAAAGGGGAAAAACCGGACGCGGCCATTCAGGCCGAGCTGGCCCGTGTACGACAGGAAAAAGTTAAAAAAAGCGCTCCTGTGCCGCCACCCGTCAGGCGCGATATCAACAATCCCGAGGAAGGGGTGCTACCGGTCAGCCAGTTTGAAAAAGTGTCCGGTCCTCGATACGGCCGGCATCGGGAATATGAGCGCCGTTTCTTCGTAAAAAAACGTTTGAAAGCGCCGGTCAAGGATTACGATTTCTATGTGGATGAAGTGGACCGGAAAAAAGAGATCCACAACGTTTATTACTACAAGCGGGACAAAAATGTTCCCAAACTGATAGCCGTTGAACGCCATGAGAACGTGACGTTCTTGAGCAATTATGACGTTGACAAAGAAGATAAGGGGAAGGTCATAACCTATTAGCAACAGGTTGCCGAAACATTCTCCTGATGCCGTCATTGCGGGGAGCGGAGCGACGAAGCAATCTCGTCGTTCGGCGTTTAGCGTCGAGATTGCTTTGGCAATACAGAGTGCCTCGCAATGACGGCTTCTCGTATCCTTTCATCGGTTCTTTTTCTGATGGCCTTCGCGTTTTACCTCAGCGGTCTCTGCGGAACCATCCCTGCCTATCGCGACTCCGGTGATCTGATCGCTTCCATCCATACGCTTGGAATTGCGCATCCTCCGGGGTATGCGTTGTATATCCTTCTCGGGAAATGTCTCAGCGGGCTTATCCCGTTTAGTCAGCCCGCCTATCGAGCGAATCTTCTGAGCGCTTTGGCCGGCGCCGGGGCGGTGGCTCTGGGGGGAGTGGTGATTCTTGTTTTCTACCGGCGGGTCGCGTCAGACGCCAGCCGATGGGGAATCGCCCTTTGCGCCGTAGTCGCCGCGCTTCTTTTTGGCAGTACGCCGGCGATGGTTGAACTGGCCCGCGTGTCGGAGATGTATGCCGTCGTGGCCCTGTTTGCCGCCGGGATTCTGGGCGGCCTCCTGGCGGGCACCCCGGAAGCCTACCGGGTCTCCTGGTTTTTGTTGGGTTTGGGTTTAGCCATCCATCCGGTTCTGATTTTCCTGTTGCCGGTATTCTTTTTACTCCCGGGTACCTTGGCTGTCATTGCGAGGAGCGAAGCGACGAAGCAATCTGTCTTGAGTGACAGATCGCCACGGTCGCCAAAAAACTGGCGACCTCGCGATGACGGCAATGGTCTTTTCCTGTTGAGCCTCCTTGGATTTCTCCTCGGGGCATCGGTTTTTCTTTTCCTGCCCATTCGTTCGGCGCAGTCCCCCTGGATGAATTGGGGCGATCCTTCCACGTGGCGGAATTTCTGGCGCGTTCTCCTGCGGGCGGATTATGGCGGGTTAAAACTGCATCCGGAGCAAAGCATTTTGTCCTGGACACCGGAAACTCTGGCCACGCAGATCCTGTATTTTGTGCGGCTGTTTCGTCAGGAGTGGGGAATCTCCGGTCTTCTTGCCGGGGTTCTGGGAGGACTCGCGGCGCTGCGCCCTTGTCCTGGACGTCGCCCTCTGGCGATGCTTTCTCTGGCCTGGCTGTTGAGCGGGCCCTGTTTCTTTGTCCTGTCGAACCTTCCGGTTCAGGAACCCACCACCCCGGCGATTCTTCAGCCGTATCTCGTCATCCCCAATCTTGTCTGGGCGTTTCTGGTGACCGGCGGATGTCTTGTTTTCCTTCGCCGAAACCGCTGGGTCGCGGCGCTTGCGGTTCTGTGTCTGGTCAGCGAGTCGGCTTTCACGTTAACCCGGGTATCGCACCGCTCTGATTTTTATACCTATGACTATGGCCTGGATGTGATGCGCTCCTTGCCGCTTGGAGCGGTGGTGTTTGATCCGGATGATCCCACGTCGTTTACCCTTCATGCCCTTCAAACCACGGAAGGCCGCCGCCGGGATCTGGTGCTCTTGAATTTTTTCAGGACCCGGTGGGGTTATGAGCAAATCCGCCGGCGATGGCCGGAGCTGCTTCCCGGGGTGCCCATCGACAATGCGCAAGACCTGCAACGCATTTTCTGGGAGTATTCCATCCGTCAACGCCCGTTTTTTGTGGAACTTCCACAAAAACTGGGGGGTCTGCCATACGAGGCACAGGGGCTCGTCTATGCCGTCAAACCCTCGGCCCCTGCGGCGGTTCGCTCACGCGGGGAGGCTCTGCTGCATCTTTACCGTCGTCGCGGGGATTTTAAGACCGTTCATCACCCGGATTTCTATACCCGGCACCTCCTGGGATACTATGCGGCGGCTTACAGTAATCTGGGGATAGCCAATGCCGGGGCCGGGCGTTTGGCTGACGCTGTTGCGCATTACAAGGTTGCCCTCTGGATCGATCCGGAGCTGGCCGCGGCCTACAATAACTGGGCGGTTGTCGCGCATGGCCGCCGGGATTTCGCCCGTGCGATTGACCTCTATCAAAAGGCCATCGAGCTGGAGCCCGCCAACGCTTCCTTCCGCCGCAACCTGGAATTGGTGCCCCGCCAGTCAAATTGACTCGTCGGTAGAAAACTCATTTAATGGGGCATCTCCATGTCTCTCCTCACAATTGTCAAATATGGCGACCCTGTCCTTCGCAAGAAGACGGAGCTTGTTCCTCAGCTGGATGAGAAACTCCGTCAGACCCTTGAAGACATGTTCCGCACCATGTATGTGGCCCCGGGGATTGGTCTGGCCGCCAATCAGGTCGGGATTTCCCGGTGCTTTGCCGTGATCGATCTTCACGCGGATGGCACACACCGGCCTCTGGTGATTATTAACCCCGTGATCGAGGAGCGTTCCGGGACGTTGTGTGAAGAGGAAGGGTGTCTGTCGGTCCCCGGTTTTTCCGCCCGCGTGAAGCGCGCGGCCAAAGTGCGGGTTCGCGCGTTGAACGAGCACGGCCTGCCCGTAGTGATCGAAGGCGAAGGGCTCTTGGCCCGCTGTCTTCAGCATGAGATCGACCACCTTCATGGCAAACTCTATATCGACCACCTGCCGCTGGTTTCGCGGCTCCGCCTCAAACACGCCATCCAAAAACGTTCGAAGCAAGGCCTGTTCTAATCCTTCAAAAGCCTGAATATTTCCCTGACTTTTGACTCTAAGCAGTCAAAGGTGATCCCGCCAGCGGCGGAATCTTAGCACTCTATTGGATCGACAACGGTATATATAACTGTTATATTACTATGCAACCACTCTTTGAGTATGATCTCGATAAAAGCAGGGCGAATGCGGTTCGTCATGGAGTCGATTTTGAACAGGCGCAGGCCCTGTGGGTTGCTCCCCATGTTATCTTTCATGCCCGTCAGGTTTACGGTGAGGGACGTTATCTTATCGTGGGGAAAATAGACGGCCGTATTTATCTGGCCATTTTTACCTATCGGGGGATTGCGGTTCGTTTGATCAGCTGTCACAGGGCTGATACCCGGTGGAAGAGAAGATACGAGAGGTTCTTGCATGAAACAGAAAAAAGTCAAAGCGATTAGTTCGGCGGAATTTGATCAGAAGTTTGATCAGGGGGTGGACATATCCCCTTATGTGGATTTCGATCAGGCCATCATTGTTAAACGGGTTAATGTTGATTTCCCGGATTGGATGATCAAGCGGCTGGACCGGGAAGCGGCGAAACTGAATATCTCCCGGCAAGCGGTGATCAAGATGTGGATCTCCGACCGTCTTTCTCATCCTCCTCGAGCGGCCTGATGAAAACTCTTTTCCTGGGAACGCCAGCGATCGCTGTCCCCTTTCTCGAGAGGCTCCATCAACAGACCTCGATCCAGTCCGTGATCACCAATCCCGATCAGCCGGCCGGGCGCGGCTACGAGGTGAAATCTTCTCCGGTTAAGGAAGCGGCGCTGCGCCTGGGGTTACCGTTGCTTCAGCCGGAGAAAGCCGGAGAGCCTGGATTCCAGAATGCGGTGCGTCAGATGTCCCCTGATTTCGGCCTGGCAGTGGCCTACGGGAAACTCCTGCCGAAAAGCCTGCTGGAAATCCCGAAGCATGGTTTTCTGAACGTCCACTTTTCGCTCCTCCCGGCTTATCGCGGGGCGGCTCCCATCCAGTGGGCGCTGATTAACGGTGAAACCAAAACCGGTGTAACGCTTTTCTGGCTGGATGAAGGAATGGACACCGGGCCGGTTTTTCTTCAGAGGGAACTTCCGATCCTTCCAGAGGACGATGCGGAATCCCTGCGCGAGAAGCTGGTCGCTCTGGGGTTGGACGTTCTCGATGAGGCCATCCGGGAATTAAGCCTGGGCCGCCAAACCGCTGTGCCCCAGGCCGGCCCGGCATCGAAAGCCCCGATGCTCAAAAAAGAGGATGGGCGTATCGATTGGTCTCGCCCGGCTCAGGCGATCCTGAACCAGTTGCGAGGCATGACCCCCTGGCCTGGGATCTATGCGACGGTTGATCAGGGCGGACGTTCGATTCGACTGAAGGTCCTGAAGGGGGAGAGGGTTCAAGCCGGCGAAGAAGGGCCGGTTGGGGCGGTCACCCGCCTTGATAGTGGAGAGGGCTTCGTTATAAAATGTAATGGAGGTTCCTTGAAGGTTTTGCACGTCCAGCCCGAAGGTAAAAAATCAATGTCCGCATGGGATTTCTGGCAGGGCGCGCGTCTAAAAGTCGGCGATCATTTCAGGTGAATTTATGAACGCATTAAAAACATTCTTGTTGTTGAGCGGGCTGATGGCGCTCTTTCTATTCATTGGACAGGCTGTCGGGGGCCGCGCCGGCATGCAGTATGCCTTTCTTCTGGCGTGCGCGATGAATATCTTCTCTTACTGGTTTTCCGACAAGATGGTTCTGGCCATGTATCGCGCCAAGCCGGTGACCGAGACCGAGGCGCCGGAGCTGCTCCGGATTGTCCGGGGATTGGCTCAAAAGGCCAATATCCCGATGCCGCGGGTCTATCTGATCGATTCTCCTGTTCCCAATGCGTTTGCCACGGGGCGCAACCCGGCGCACGCCGCGGTGGCGGCCACGACCGGCATTCTGGAACGGCTGAATGAGCGTGAGCTGGCGGGCGTGATCGGGCATGAGCTCTCCCATGTTTTCCATCGCGATATCCTTATCTCGACGATCGCGGCGACGATCGCCGGCGCCATCATGATGCTGTCGAACATGGTTCGCTGGGGGATGATGTTCGGCGGTTACGGCGGCCGTGACCGTCAAGAGCGCGGGGGCGGACTCGAGATGCTGGTGGTGGTTCTGCTGGCGCCCCTGGCCGCGACGTTGATCCAATTGGCGGTGTCGCGCAGCCGCGAATATGACGCGGACCGCGGGGGAGCTGATCTCACGCAGGACCCCCTCTCCCTGGCCAGCGCCCTGCAGAAAATTGCGTCGGATAACACCAATGCCCGGGTTCCGCTCACCACAAGCCCCGCGACCGCGCATTTGTGGATCGCCAACCCGCTGCGCGGCGGAGGATTGATGTCTCTCTTTTCCACACATCCCCCGACGGCGGAGCGCGTTCGCCGGCTGGAAGCGATGGCGTCAACAGCGTCCTCTCAGAAAGTTCCTCGCGTAATCTATTGAAAACCCCCAAAACGTTTCTGGACGTTCCCTCTGATGATTTCCTGGATTTTCTGAAGAAACATCAGGCGCCTCTCTTTCGCGGGAAGCAGGTGTATGAGTGGTTTTTTAAAAAGCGGGCGGCCAGTTTCCAGGAGATGTCCGACCTGCCCGCGGCCCTGCGCGGCCTTCTTGAAGAGAATTACCGCCTGCATCCCCTGGTTTTACGGCGGAAAGACGAATCGCGGCTGGATGGGACCATCCGTTATTTCTTCCGTGGACACGATGGGGCGGAGATTTCAACGGTTTATCTGCAGGAAAAAGACCGTCTTTCACTTTGTCTTTCCTCGCAGGTGGGATGTTCTTACCGGTGTTCTTTTTGCGCTACCGGGCAGGTCCCATTCAAACGGCAGTTAAGCGCCGCCGAGATCCTTGACCAGATCCTGCTCATTGAACGCGATCAAAACCGGAAACCGACGAATCTGCTGTTCATGGGAATGGGAGAACCGCTGGCTAATTTTGTGCAGGTCGTTCAGGCCATCCGCTGGATCACGTCTCCGGCCGGACTGGCGATGAGTCCTTCCCGTATCACGCTCTCGACGACGGGCCTCGCTCCCCAGATTGTCCGCCTGGCGGATGAAGGGATCAAGGTCCAATTGGCCATTTCCCTGCACGCGGTTCGGGATGATCTGCGCGTCAAGCTGATGCCGATTTCCGGGAAGATCGGGGTGCGCTCCGTGATCAAGGCCGCCAGGTACTATGCGTATAAAACCCGTGCGGATGTGACGTTTGAGTACATTCTCCTGGAGGGGGTCAATGACCGATTGATCGATGCGGTGCGGCTGTCATACCTCACCAAAAAATTTGAAAATAAAGTGAACCTGATCCCCTGCAATCCCGTGCCCGGCCTTCCGTATGAAAAGCCATCGACTGAATCGGTGATGCGGTTCCAAAGCTGGCTTCGCGAGCGGGGGGTTCCTGTTTTTGTCCGCAAGCCCAAGGGGCTCGATGTCGGATCCGCCTGCGGCCAGCTCGGCCCGGCGTCCTGACATTGTTATAATACCCATCGTGTCGTCATCCCCCGCGGGTTCTGGCGGCCCCGACCTCCTGTTGATGACGGGGCCGCACCGACTGTTTAGTTCAACAGGAGGACGGTGCGGGGGATCTAAATGTCGATGATGGATCCCCGACAGAGGCACTCGGGGATGACGGAGAAAAATGTTTAGAGGAATCCTGCAAAGACCGATCGTTAAATTCTTCCTTCCTTGGATGACTCTGGGGTTGGTACTGGGAATGGCCTACATCACGTTTGACTGGGCGGTGGGGGCTGTGATTCATTACCGGCGGGTGGTGATGACGCCGGACCTTTCCGGGAAAAGTGTGATGGAATCGCTGAACCTGCTGGGGCCTTCGCATCTGGGGCTGACCAAGGAAGGCGAACAGTTTGATAAACGCTATCCCGCCGGGACCATTGTCCGGCAAAATCCGCCCCCGGGAACGATGGTGCGCGAAGGGCGCCTGATTCATATCATGCTCAGCCAAGGGGGGGAAACGTTGTTTGTTCCCGATCTCCTTGGACAACCGCTTCGCAACGCGCAGACCACTTTGCAGAATGTGGGCTTGAGTCTTGGCGAAGTCGAACACCGTCCGTCGCTTCGTTTTGAAAAAGACCAGGTCATGTCGTCGGACCCGCCGTCCGGAACCGTCGTCTCCAAGAATGCCCTGGTCAGCTTTGTGGTTTCCGACGGATCTCCAGCCGGGGATGTCCTGTTGATGCCGGATTTTGCGGGGAAAAATGTCGCGGAAGCCCGGCAGTGGGCTTCGGCGAGGCAGATCGGGTTCTCGATGCGGGAAGAGAGCGATTTAGGGCGTGCTCCCGGCGAAATTACGATGCAGGCGCCGGCCGCGGATTCGCCGATTCGTCCCGGGGATACCCTGACTGTTGTGGTGAATTCAGCGACTAGCGCGGTTGGCGCGAACGGGTCTCCGATCTATTTTGAAGTTCCACAGGGTTCCAGCGACCGAGATATCAAAATATTTGTCATCGATGAAACGGGGGAACACGAAGTTTTCCGGCGGGCCCAGGCCCCGGGTTCCCGAATTGACCTGACCGTCCAGCCCCAAGGCCGCGCCAAAGCCCGGATCTTTGTGAACGGGATCATGGTCGAAGAGCAGGAGCTGCATTAATGGCGAAACCGCCCTCATCGCTCCCGTGTCATATCGTCCCATCGGTTCTTTCGGCTGATTTTGCGCATCTGTCCCGGGATGTCCGGAGGATCCAGCAAGCCGGAGCTCAATCCGTGCAAATTGACGTCATGGACGGTCATTTTGTGCCGAACATTACGGTTGGGCCGCTGGTTGTGGAAGCCTTGAAACGGGAAACATCCATTTTCCTGGATGTCCATCTGATGATTGAGAATCCCCTTCAATATATTGGCGTGTTTGCCAAAGCGGGTGCTGATCTTTTGACGGTCCATTGGGAAGCCTGTCCGGAGCCTCGCGACGTGATCCGCGAGATCAAGAAACTGGGTGTCCAGGCGGGCCTGGCGATCCGGCCCAAGACATCCGCCGACGTTCTGGTTCCCTTGCTGAGTGATTTGGATTTAGTCCTGGTCATGACGGTGGAGCCGGGGTTTGGCGGCCAGGTGTTTATGCCGGAGATGCTGGAGAAGGTGCGGCTGCTTCGCCGGTTGATTGGTTTTGACCGTCCCCGCTGCCAGATTCAAGTCGACGGGGGAATCGGGCCGAAGACCGCGCGTTTAGCGGCTGAAGCCGGGGCCACGTCGCTCGTAGCCGGGAACGCCATTTTTGGAGCGTCGGATGCGGCGGTCGCCTTCAAAGAATTGCAGCGCTTGGTTGACTTATCGTCTCAAACGCAGGTAAAATAGCACATTCCAAATCGCGAGAAAAGGTCCGGCGACCTGGTTCGGCGGACCTGTTCTTTTTTATTGTTAAAAACTAAAGTGAGGTCTTATGGTTCGAATACGCTTTCAAAGAGAAGGTAAACCCGGCCAGGCTTATTACCGGCTCGTGGCTGTTGACCGCCGGGCCAAACGGGACGGACGTCCGATCGAGACGATCGGCACTTACAACCCCCGTCTTGAAAAAGACAAACTGACGGTAAATGAAGAACGCTTGAAATATTGGCATCAGAAGGGCGCGTTGCCGAGTGAAACCGTAAAAAATCTTCTGGTGGCGTCGGGGGCCTGGAAGCGTTTATCCGCTTAACGGTCTAACTCCGGGGGACACGTGTCTGTTTTTAAGGTTCAGGATCTGGCCCAGTGTCAGGTCTTTACCATGCAGGGCGAGTGCCTGGGAAGGGTCGTGGATGTCCTGCCCTCGGGCGGCAATGACATTTTTGTGGTGCAGCACGAAACGCGCGAGATTCTAATCCCGGCCCTCAAAAGCGTGGTGCGTGTCGTGGACCTGGACCGCAAGCGGATCGAGGTAGAGTTGCCTGCGGGCTTGCGCGAAATCTATGAAAGCAAAGCAACACCGCCGGCTTGATATTTTGACACTTTTCCCGTCGATGTTTGACGGGCCGCTGACGGAAAGCCTGATGGGACGTGCGCGCGCCAATGGCCTGATCGATTTGAGGATCCATGACCTGCGGGTTTTTTCGACGGACCCGCGCCATTTCAAAGTGGATGATCGGCCTTACGGTGGCGGCGCTGGAATGGTTCTTCAAGCGGAACCTATTTATCGGGCGCTGAAACGTGTTCGAGCTTCCGCCGGCAGAGGCCGCAAGCGTCCAAAGCCCTACGTCGTTTATCTGTCGCCGCAAGGGCGGGTGCTCAACCAGAAAGTGGCGCACGCCTTGAGCCGCCGGTCGTGGATCGTGCTCTTGTGCGGGCATTACGAAGGGGTTGATGAGCGGATCCTGCGCTGGGTTGACGAAGAGATTTCCATCGGCGACTATGTTTTGACCGGCGGCGAGTTGCCCGCCATGGTGCTGGCCGATACCGTTCTCCGGCTTGTTCCCGGGGTAGTCAAAGAACGCGAGTCTATCCAGAAGGATTCTTTTCAGGATGGGTTGTTGGATTACCCGCACTTTACACGACCGGCTCTTTGGAGAGGTCAGAAAGTCCCGGCGGTGTTGCTCTCCGGCCATCATGAGGAGATCCAACGGTGGCGAAAGAAGCAGGCGTTAGCGGTCACGTCGCGCAAGCGGCCCGATTTAGTACCTAAATAATTGAGGACCTGCGGCGGATGAGTTGATCGCCGCAGGTCCCGTCGAAGAGGAATAACGAACGGGAGACGTTTATGAAAATCACGACCGATATGATTGAAGCCGAACAGATCAATAAATCCATCACGCCCTTCCGTGTGGGCGACCAGGTTCGCGTGCTCCTGCGGATTATCGAGGGGGAGTCGGAACGTCTTCAGGCTTTTGAGGGAACGGTGATCCGCCGGCGCGGGCATGGCCTTTCCAGCATGTTTACCGTGCGCAAGATTTCCTTCGGCATCGGAGTGGAACGGACGCTGCCGCTGCATTCCCCGCGTATTGAAAAGATCGAAGTGATGCGCTCGGGACATGTCCGTCGAGCCAAACTGTACTTCCTGCGCGAGCGATCCGGCCGTGCGGCCCGATTGGACGAAAAAGCCGAACGCCAGGATGTCGCTGCGGCTCCGGGCGAGACGGCGCCCGCTCCGAAATAACGGATGGGCAAACGCCGGCGATCGCGGCGTTCCGTTTCGTGGCTTCTCTTTAAATTCGATCGACCCTACCTGCAGCGCTACGGTCTCATCGCTGGTGTGGATGAAGCCGGCCGGGGTCCTCTGGCCGGGCCTGTGGTGGCCGCCGCGGTGATTCTCCCTCCGAACAGCCGGATTCCCTATCTCAACGACAGCAAGCAACTCACCGCTGAAAAGCGTCTGACGTTATACCAGCAGATTCATCAATCCGCTCAAGCGATCGGTGTCGGCATTGTGGAGCATGACGAGATCGACCGGCTGAACATCTACCACGCCAGTTTTGCGGCCATGCGTCAAGCGCTCGATCGCCTGACCGTTCGGCCCCGCCATGTCCTTGTCGATGGCTACCGGATCCCGCGGGGTCCGGAGTCTCAAACCGGCGTCATCGGGGGGGATGCCAAAAGCGCCTGCATCGCGGCCGCGTCCATCATCGCTAAAGTGACGCGCGATCGCCTGATGAAAGCCCTGGACCGCCACTATCCGGGGTATGGATTTAAACAGCACAAAGGGTATGGAACGCCGGCCCATTTGGATTCTCTCAGGGCTTTGGGACCCTGCCCCATCCATCGGCGGACGTTCGCTCCGGTTCGCCGGAGTCTGGCGGGGGTTTCCCGATGAACCCGGAGTCATCCCTCGGCGCGCAGGGGGAGTCGGAAGCGGCCCGCTATCTCGAAAAGAACGGATTGCGGGTCATCAGTCGACACTTCCAAACACGTTGGGGAGAAATCGATCTCATTTGCCGCGACCAGGACCTGCTGGTCTTTGTGGAAGTTAAAACGCGCACCCTGGCTTCCCATCCCTCGGCGGCGGAGGCTATTACCCCCGCCAAACAGAAGCGCTTCCTGAACGCGGCGCTTTCCTATATAAAGAAGCACCGCCTGGAAGGTTGCGCCCTGCGTTTTGATGTGGTCCTCATCGAAGCCGGTCGCGTCGAATGGATCCCCTCCGCCTTCGAAGCCCCCAACTACTACACTCTCTAAACCTTTTTCCCGACCGTCATTCCCCGCAGTCACTGGCGGGGAATCTATTGGCCATCTGCTTTTTCCAGACGAATCTTTGGATCCCCCGCCAACAACCGCGGGGGATGACGATGTGCATGTGTGTGAATATTTTGGACGGTTTTGCCTCTAAAGAGGTAGACCATGATTGCCAAAGTGGATAGCGCTTGTTTGATGGGGCTGGAAGCGGCCCGCATTCAAGTCGAAGTCAATCTCGCCAAAGGCCTGCCGTCGTTTACCATCGTCGGGCTGCCGGATGCGTCGGTCCGCGAGGCCCGGGACCGCGTCATCGCGGCCATCCGCAATACTGGTTTTGATATTCCCTCCCGGCGGGTCACCGTCAACCTGGCTCCGGCGGAACTCCGAAAAGAGGGGGCTGCTTTTGATTTAGCGATCGCGCTTGGCATTCTTCTGGCCGGGGAGTCGATCCTCCCGCCGCAGTGGCCGTGCTGTATCTGGCTGGGGGAGCTGGCGCTGGATGGAACGTTGAGGCCGGTCCGCGGCGCGCTGCCAATGGTGCGTTCGCTGGCGGAGAAAGGGTATCGTCGGTTCGTGATCCCGGAAGCCAACAGCCGGGCGGTTTCCTTTTTGTCGGATGTCGAGATCCTGCCTTTCCAGAATTTAAAAGAAGTCATCGCCTGGTTGAATGGGGAAAGAATGAAGAAACCCATTGTGCCTTCCACTTTCAAGGCGCCTCCGGCCGCGGTCCGCATCGATATGAAGGATATCAAAGGACATGCTTTTGCCAAGCGTGCCCTTGAGGTTGCCGCCTCCGGATTTCACAACATCCTTTTCGTCGGATGCCCGGGCACCGGGAAATCCATGCTGGCCCACGCGCTGCCTTCGATTATGCATGAGTGGTCATCGGAAGAGGCTCTGGAAGCGACCCAGATCCATTCCCTGGTGAGCTTCGGTCCGGAAGGATTAATGTCGGCGCGTCCTTTTCGCCGGCCGCATCATTCCGCGTCATCGGCCGCGCTTGTCGGAGGCGGCGAAACGCCGATGCCCGGTGAAATTTCCCTGGCGCACCGCGGCGTGCTGTTCCTGGACGAGCTGGCGGAGTTCCACCGGGATGCGCTGGAAGCGTTGCGGCAGCCGCTCGAAGAAGGCCGGGTTCATATCCAACGTTGCCGGGGACGCGCCACGTTCCCGGCGGATTTCTTGCTGATTGCGGCGATGAATCCCTGCCCTTGCGGCAACCGGGGCCACCCGGTCAAAGAGTGCGTCTGTACGGAAACCCGCATTCGAAAATATCTGGGCCGCATCTCCGCCCCGCTTCTGGATCGGATTGATCTGCACGTGGATTTACCGATGCTCAAAGTGGATGAGCTCTTCGATGAAAAAGGTCAGGCCGAGCCGTCCGAGCGGGTCCGGGCCCGCGTGGAAGGCGCGCGCCAGAGGCAGCGGGAACGTTTTTCTCCTCGAAGCCTCGTCCCCAATGCGCGGTTGTGCGGCGCGGATCTTCGCCGCTATTGCCGTCTGGACTCGGCGAGCCAGGATTTGCTGAAAGCGTCGGTGGAACGGCTTGGGCTTTCCGCGCGCGCGTTCGATCGCATTCGGCGGGTGGCGCGCACCATCGCCGATATGGCGGGAAGCGAAACGATCCAAGCGTCCCATATTGCCGAGGCCATCCAGTACCGCGGATTGGACCGTCCGATCGCCTGTCTTCCTTAATAAAGGTTGACAAAAAACTATAGATGGATTAAGAATGATGACCGTTGAGCGATTTTTCTGGATCTTTCTCAATCAAGTCCCTTTCTTAGGTCCGTTGCGCTTCCATCGGTTGTTGCATGCGGCGGGTTCTGCGGAAGCCATCCTGGCGATGCCGGCTCAAGGTCTGATGGCTGCCGAAGTTGATGAAGCGCTGGCGGTTCACTGGCAGGAAGCGTTTCGGGATCCTCGCCTCTTGCGACAGGCGGAAGCGGAGCAGCGCCGGGCGGATCAAGGGGATTGTCGGATCGTTACGGAGCTGGATCCGGATTACCCGGCTTCCTTACGCGAGTTGATCGGCCGGCCTCCGGTGATTTATGTGCAGGGCGCATGGCCCTTGCCGGAGGGTTTGGCGCTGGGGATGGTGGGGACCCGCCAATCCACTTCCGAAGGGGAAGCGATTACCGAACGATTCACCGCTCAGTTGGCGGAACGGGGTGTGCTTCTCGTCAGTGGATTGGCCGCCGGAATCGACACGGTTGTTCACCGGACGGCACTGGATGCGCAAGGAAAAACAGCGGCTGTTTTGGGACATGGATTTGAATATGTTTTTCCGCGGGAGAACGCGGCTCTTTATAAAAGGATGAAGGCCAAAGGAACTTTGATTACGGAATTCCCATGGAGTATGCCGCCGCAGGCTTCGAATTTTCCCCGGCGCAACCGGATTATTTCGGGGCTTTCACGAGGGGTGGTTGTCCTGGAGGCGCCCAGGCGTTCCGGGGCTCTGATCACCGCCCGCTATGCGGCCGAGCAGGGCCGGGATGTATTTGCTGTTCCGGGGCCTGTGCGTCAGGGGTTTTCGGCCGGGTGTCACCGGCTGATTCAGCAAGGCGCCAAGCTCGTGGAAACCATTGAGGATATTTTGGACGAATACCCCGGGAGGGCTCCTCAACAGGCAGCGGTTCCCCCAGCGATGCCGTGTCCGCCGAAAAAGGAACCGCATCAATTTGCTGGATTGGAACGAGACGTGATGAATCAACTGTCAAATCAGCCCATTTCCGTCGAGGATCTGGTCGGGAGACTCGCCTGTCCGGTTGACCAGTTGGCAAGCGCCCTGCTATCTTTGGAACTGAAAGGCTGTATTTGTCATTATCCGGGACAACACTATGCCATCAAAAACGACTAAAAAAACGAAGCCGGTCGGCAAAAAACAAAAAGAGGCCCCCTTGAGCCAGCTCGGCAGTAGCGGGCGCTCTCTGGTTATTGTGGAGTCACCTACCAAACAAAAGACCATCGCTAAATTTCTGGGAGACAACTTTACGATTGTGGCGACCCTGGGTCATATCCGCGATCTGCCCTCCCGGACGCTGGGTGTCGATGAGGCCAATAATTTTGAACCGCAGTATGTGATCCTTCCGAAGGCCAAGAAAGTTCTGCCTTCTTTAAGGGAAGCTATTCGGAAGGTTGAGCGCGTTTATCTGGCGACGGACTTTGACCGGGAAGGCGAAGCGATCGCCTGGCATGTGGCGGAAGCGCTGAAAGTGCCGCCGGAGCGGATGGCCCGCATCACGTTTCATGAGATTACGCCTGAGGCGATCAAAGAGTCGCTGGAACATCCCCGTCAGATTGATTTGAAGCTCGTCCACGCCCAGCAGGCGCGGCGCATCCTGGATCGCCTGGTCGGTTATAAGCTCTCTCCTCTGCTCTGGGCCAAGGTTCGCAAAGGCCTGTCCGCTGGACGGGTGCAATCGGTGGCCTTGCGTCTGCTGGTTGAACGGGAAATCGAGATTGAGGCGTTTAGATCGCAGGGTTACTGGACGATCATGGCCGAGCTGCAAAAAGAAGGGGAAACGCCCTTTGAAGCCGCTCTGGTGGAGATCAACGGAAAGAAAATCGAGCAAACCACCGTTCTGAAGCTTTTTGCCGATGATTATCACGTGACGACCACATCCTTGACCGAACAGCCGGCGGTTGACGGTCTTTTGGAGCGCCTCAAGAAGGCCCAGTATCACGTCAGCGAAGTCGTGCGGAAAGAAACGCGGCGTTCTCCGGCGCCGCCGTTTATGACCGCCACGCTGCAGCAGGATGCGTCCCGGCGTCTGGGATTT
Organism: Elusimicrobiota bacterium; assembly: GCA_041660185.1. Taxonomy (NCBI): domain Bacteria; kingdom Pseudomonadati; phylum Elusimicrobiota; species Elusimicrobiota bacterium. The sequence goes on from JBAZWU010000001.1 coordinate 19,318, forward strand.
TCCGCGGTGAAAACGATGGTTGTGGCCCAACAGCTCTACGAAGGTGTCGATCTGGGGTCTTCCGGTATGGTGGGTTTAATCACCTACATGCGTACCGATTCGTTGAATGTCGCGGCCAGCGCCCAAGAGGAAGCGCGTCAATTCATCCAATCCCGTTACGGCGAGGGATTCCTGCCGGAGGCTCCGCGCGTTTACAAGACCAAATCCAAGGCTGCCCAGGAAGCGCATGAGGCAATTCGTCCGACCTCAGTCACTCGGACACCGGAGTCCCTCAAAGAATTCTTATCGCCTGAACAGGGACGGTTGTACGACTTAATCTGGCGGCGATTCATGGCCAGTCAGATGGAAGACGCTGTTTTTGATACCGTCGGAGTGGATATCACCGCCCGGGTGGCGGAGGAGACGACCTCCTTTTTGTTCCACGCGAGCGGCCGGACAATTAAAGCGCCTGGTTATCTGAAAGTGTATACCGAGGTGGAAGATAAAGAGACGGCTGAAAAAATGGAAGGGCAGAAGCTCCCTCTTCTGGCGGAAAAAGACCTTCTCCAACTCGTTAAAATCATTTCGGAAGATCATAAGACGGAGCCGCCTCCCCGCTTCAACGAAGCCAGCCTTATCAAAATGCTGGAACGTCACGGCATCGGCCGGCCTTCGACGTATGCCCCGATTCTGCAGACAATCATCGGACGGGGGTATGCGCGGGAAGAAAACCGCCGGCTTTATCCGGCGGATCTCGGCCGGTACGTGACCGAGCTTCTCAAGGCCCATTTCAAGGAGATCGTTGACCTGAACTTTACCGCCCGGGTGGAAGAGCGCCTGGATGAAATTGCCCAGGGTGATGTCCGCTGGCCCGAGGTCATCAAAGATTTTTACGACCCGTTCATGAACGATCTTCAGGTGGCCCAGACCGCCATCACGACCAAGCCCTATGAGCCGAAGGAGTCCGGGGAGTTATGCGAGAAGTGCGGAGCCCCCATGCTTATTCGCGAAAGCCGTTTCGGACGTTACATGTCTTGCAAAACCTACCCGGTCTGCAAGAATAAAATCTCGCTGGATTCCCAGGGCAAAAAAATCATGCCGGAAGTGACGGATAAAAAATGCGAGAAATGCCAGAAACCGCTCGTGAAACGCTTCGGCCGCCGCGGACCCTTCCTGGCGTGTTCCGGCTACCCCGACTGTAAGACGACCTATTCCATTGATAAGGAAGGCAACATCGTCATCAAGCCGCCCCCTGAGATGACAGACAAGAAATGCGAGAAGTGCGGCAAGCCCATGCTGCGCCGCATCGGAAAGCGGGGGCCCTTCCTGACCTGTTCCGGATTCCCGCGCTGCCGTAATCTGAAAAAAGACGCCTAATTTTCAGGGCTTCGAGGTATAGTAGTGAAGAGCCCTGATGAAAAAATGGATCCAACAGTATCTGCTGTACTTGCGGGCCGAACGAAACGCTTCCCCCCACACGCTTCGCGCGTATCAGCATGATTTAAGCGAGTATCTGGCCTTCCTCCAAACCAAGTACCCCGGGTTGTCGCTTGAGCGCAATCAGCGGTTGGTCATTCGTGATTACCTCTCCGAACTTTACGGCCGGCACCAGCAGCGCGCCACGGTCCTGCGAGCCATGGCGGTTTTGCGCGCTTTCTATAAATACCTTGTCAGGGAAGAAGTCCTGGCGCAGACGCCTTTTGTCGCTTTACCCCTGCCGAAACGGGAGAAACGCCTGCCTCGTTTTCTGACGGAAGAAGACATGCGGAAGCTTCTGGAAATGCCGATGCGGGCCAAACATCCATTTTCTCTCCGGGACACCGCCTTGCTGGAGTTGTTGTATTCCAGCGGGCTCCGAATCCAGGAAGCGTGTCAATTGAACGTCGAAGATGTTGACTTGTTGGGGGGGATGGTGCGGGTTTTTGGAAAGGGGAGCCGCGAACGTTTGATACCGGTCGGGGCGACGGCTCAACGCATGCTGCACGCCTATATCGAAAGCCGGGCCGCGGCAATCCGCCGGGCCGCGCCTCTTTTTTTGAATCGTCACGGAGGACGGCTTTCGGACCGGGGCGTCCGAAACATGGTCACCAAATGGGTGATCGAAACCGCCCTTCATCAGAGCATCTCCCCGCATGCTTTCCGGCATTCCTTTGCCACGCACATGTTGACACGCGGTTGCGACTTGCGGACAGTCCAGGAACTTCTCGGGCACCGGAGTTTAACCACCACGCAGACCTACACGCACGTCACTCCCGACCATTTGAAGAAGGTGTATGAACAGACCCATCCGAGGGCGTAAAAGGGGCGTTTTCCGTATTAGTTAACATTCGTAAAGAAATACTAAAAAGCATTGACAATTCAAAGGGTCCCCGTTAGACTTAGCCCAGCCAAAGGAGGTCGAAAGGCAACCCATGAAGAATCGCATTGTTTTAATTGAAGACGATCCCGCGCTTCGAAAAATGCTCAAAGAAGCTCTTCCTGAGAGCATCTTTACCACCGAAATCGCCGAGACTGGCCATCAGGGTCTGGAGTTGGTGGTCAAACGCAAACCGGATCTGGTGCTTTTGGACTGGAGCTTGCCTGATCTCAATGGGCTGGAGGTGTGTCGGCTCATCAAGCAAAACAAGGATTGCGCGCATATCCCCATTATCATGGTGACGGCTTATGCGGAACTCAACCGCAAAGTGTCGGCACTGGAGGGCGGCGCGGACGATTACGTCACCAAGCCTTTTGAGATTGAAGAACTGATCGCCCGTATCAAAGCGGTGCTGCGTCGGCGCGTCAGCGGCGGGACACCTGAGGAAATTATTCAGAAGGAAGGCATCACCATCAATTTGACGACGTACTCCGTGGATGTCGAGAAGCGTCCTCTGACGTTGACGGCCAAAGAATTTGACCTGCTTTACGTCCTGATGAAAAACGCCGGGCGGATTCTGAACCGCGAGTTTCTTCTGGAGCGCATCTGGGGGTATGCGGTGGACGTGTCGACCCGCACGGTGGATGTGCATATCCGGCGGCTCCGAAAAAAGCTGGGGAACAAATGTGCGCAGCTGATCCAGACCTTCCGGGGCGTAGGTTACAAATTTAAAGAGGACAATCGTCGATAAGTTGGCGGCTCGAACGGTAACCTGATGGACAACGAATCAAAACTCCGCGCGAGTATCCTTGTCGTCGACGATGAAAAGGATATTCTTCGCATGCTGCAGGAAGCGCTCGGCTTGGCTTCGTATGACGTCCGGACCGCCTTCAACGGGGAAGAAGCGATCGAAGAAATCCGGCGCGCGGCTCCGGATCTGGTGCTGATGGATATCCAGATGCCGAAGATCGATGGTTTGGAAGTCTGCCGGCTTGTCAAATCCGATGTTTGTTTGCGCCATATCCCGATTCTCCTGCTGACCGCACAAAATACGACGCGCTCCAAAGTCCGCGGCCTCCAATACGGCGCGGATGACTACCTGACCAAACCGTTTGAAATGGACGAACTGTTGGCCCGTGTCCAGATGCTACTGCGGCGCAGCCGGATTGATCTGGAAGCCAACCCCCTCACCCGGCTTCCGGGGAACATCGCCATTGAAAACGAAATTATGACGCACATCCGCGAGAAAACCCCCTTTGCCGTCCTCTATCTCGATTTGAATGACTTCAAAGCCTTTAACGATGTGTATGGTTTTGTGAAAGGGGATGAGGTCATCCAGGAAACCGCTCAGGTGATCCGGGAGGTGGCGGAAACAGAGAACGCCTTTGTCGGTCATATCGGCGGAGACGATTTCATTGTGATCACAAGACCCGACCGATTTGAAAATATTTGTCGGAAAATTATCGAAGTCTTCGACGAAAAAGTGCCCCAGTTTTACAATCCGAAAGACCGGACTCGCGGTTATATCATGACCAAAGACCGCCGGGGGCAGGAGACCCGCTTCGCGCTGCTTTCTGTTGCGATCGGCGTGGTGACCAACCAGTACCGGAGCCTGAGCTCACTCGGAGAGATCAGTACTATCGGGGCGGAAATGAAGCACTTTGCGAAGGAGAACAAGGGAAAAGGATCCCAATACGCCGTCGACCGCCGGCGCGAATAACTCGATGAAATACAAGATTCTGATCGTTGAAGACGGCAAAGAGGATGCGACGCATCTGACGAATGCCTGCCATCAGGGAGGATACCAGACGTCCCTGGCTGACAGCGGCGAAAAAGCGCTCGAGATGGTGTGGACCTGGAAACCGGACATGCTGCTGCTGGATTTGACGCTGCCCGGGATCGGCGGCAAGGAAGTCTGCCGGATTCTCAGGGAAGATGAGCGCGGTCGCGCGATTCCGGTCCTGATGGTGACGCAGGCCAAAGAGCGTGCCGATATTCTGAATGGTTTTGCCGCCGGAGCGGATGACTACCTGATTAAACCTATTGAGCCGCAGGAGCTGGTGGCCCGCATGAATGCCGTGCTGCGCCGGTATCACAAGAAGAGCGGCGAAAGCGAAGTGCTGCAGGTCGGGAAAGTCATGCTGGACTTCTCCAAGCATCGTGTGGAAGTGGATGGACAGCCCGTGAAATTGACCGGTAAGGAGTTTGGCCTCTTGGAAGTATTGATGAAAAAATCAGGCCGTGTTCTCTCGCGGCAATTCCTCCTCGAATACGTTTGGGGATACGAGGAAGAAGTCCTCACCCGAACGATCGACATGCACATCGCCCGTCTTCGCCAGAAGCTCGGGGATGAAGGCCGCGAACGCATCCAGACCGTTGAACGCTTCGGTTATCGTTTCTCCGACGAGTAATCTAAAACGCATCTACAAATCAACCTGTCTGGATTTACAAATCTTTTACAAGACCATAACACACCTGTGACAGATCCCGGTTACACTCAGTGTGACGGAAGAGTAGAAGTCCGATTTTAAGGAGAGACCATGGATAGACGCCTATTAATGATTGACGACGACATCGCCCTCGGGAAACTCGTTCAGGAGTTCCTGACCAGTGAGGGATGGAGTTGCTACTGGGTGGATAACGGGGAAGAAGGCTATCAGGAAGCGCTGGCTCTCAAGCCGGATGTTATTCTGCTTGATCTCAACCTGCCCGGCATCGGTGGCATGGAACTGTGCCATCGAATGAAAGGGGATCCCCGATTGTCTCACATTCCGATTGTCATTTTGACGGGGGCCTATAAAGAAGTTCGGGACCGGGTGCGGGGGCTTGAGCGTGGGGCGGACGACTACATCTTGAAACCTTTTGATCTGGATATCCTGTTAGCGCGCTTGAATTCCATCTCACGGGTCAAGGGCAAAGTCGCCTAATCAAAAAGATTCCAAAATCAATAAAAACCCTGGGAAACCAGGGTTTTTTATTGCGCAAAAAATAGAATAGTTATTGATATCGAAGTGTTTTCGTAACCTTTCTGTAATAATAAGAGGATACAATTGACTAGTTATATAGGTCGATAGGCCAAACAAAAGCTTGTAAGAACAGAGCATCTTGGATACTCTAAAATTAGGTAGAAAGACCCATGGGCGATAAACAAAACCAGAAGAAACTTCTCCAAGAAAACAAGTGTTTGCGGCGGGATCTTAAGAAAGCCCAGGAAGCCATGGGCCGCTTTGAGTTTCTCAAGGCCCGGATGCTGAAAATCATTTCCCACGATCTTCGCACGCCCTTGTCCTGTATCCGGGGTTATTCCGAACTATTGAGATCCGGCATCAAAGGGCCCATTACCGATGCGCAGAAGAAGATGCTCGACATCACCGTTCAGGAAGCTGACCATTTGAACGGTCTGATCGGGGATGTTCTGGATATGTCTCTTCTGGACGCCGGCCAGCTCAATCTCGATACACAACCGGTTCCGTTTCATGAGCTCATTCAGAAGGCGCTTCCCCGTCTGCAGCTGGCCTCTGAACTGAAGGAAATCCCGTTGGAAAATCGTCTGGATCTCCCGCTCCCCGTGGTTGAGGCGGACGTCACGCGTATGGTGCAGGTCATTGTGAATATCCTGAGAGGGTTGCTCAAATATGCGCCCAAGGGCGGGCGGGTCATTTTAAGTGCGGTACAAACAGGCCGGATGCTGGAATTGCGTCTGTCTCAGGACGGGCGCGGAGTGGCCTCGGAACAGTTGGAAAAACTATTTAAAGCGGCGGAAGCGTCTCCCACGGGGAAAACAGTGCAGGATGGGCTGCAGATTGCTCTGGCGCTGGCGCTGGCGATCGTCAAGCTGCATAACGGAAAAATGGGCATGGAAAGCGGGCGTCAGAGTAACGTGACAACCTTCTGGATCCGACTGCCGATCCTGAAGGAGACGTCCAATACGTGAGGAAATAGCCATGTTATGGAAGCGTTTAAAAGTTCTGTGGTGGGATCATAAATTTTGGTTCGCCGTGGCCCTCGTCGTCGGGGCCCTGGTTTGTTTCAGCATCGTGGGGCTGGGTTCTCTGGATTCATTTTTTCTGCAGCAAATTTTAGGAACCCTGCCGCTCGAGCTGCTCAAAGCCATCGTCTGGTCGATTCTGGGAGCCTATTTCTTTGTTGTTCTGATTTACCGGGTGGGGATGCCGATGAGCGGGAGCAGCGGCTCCACGATCCGGGGTTCCGACAGCCAGGTGAGCTTCAAGGATGTCATCGGCCTGACCGAAGCCAAGCGGGAAGCCATGGAAGTGGTGGCGCTGATTAAGGACCGCGCGAAAGTGCGCAAGATCGGCGGGAAAGTGATTCGGGGGCTTCTGATGGTGGGTCCTCCGGGATGCGGTAAGACCTATCTGGCCAAGGCCATCGCGAATGAGGCCGGCGTGCCCTTTTTTTCCATTGCCGGCAGTGAGTTTGTCGAGGTATTTGTCGGTGTCGGTCCGGGTCGGGTCCGGAAGATTTTTAAGAAGGCCAAATCAGCGGCTTTCCTGCATGGTGCCGCCATCCTGTTTATCGACGAGCTGGATGCGATCGGCCAGGGCCGCAAATTCTCCATGTTCGGCAGCTCCGAGTCCGACAACACGCTCAACCAGCTGCTGGTCAATATGGACGGGCTGGCGCGGGAAGAAGGCGGCAATGTGATTGTGATCGGCGCGACCAATGCGGCCGAAGGCATACTGGATCCCGCGTTGTTGCGCCCCGGGCGTTTTGACCGCCGGATTAATATTTCCAAACCGAACCTCCGGGATCGCGAGGAGCTGTTTCGCTATTACCTCCAGAAGGTCAAGGCGGATGCTTCCATCGACGTGACCCGGCTGGCCCACAAGACCGTTGGAAAGTCGCCGGCGGAAGTGGAAAATGTCGTGAAAGAGGCGGCCTTGATTTCGCTGCGGAACCAGCGGGACTATGTCACGCTCAAGGACATGGCCGAGGCGATCGAGCGGATTGATCTGGGGCTGGAAACGCATCTGGAGCTCACCCCCCGGGAACGCGAGCGCACCGCCTATCATGAGTCCGGTCATCTGCTGGTCCTCTACCGGCAGCATCCCACCGACGATGTTTTTAAAGCCTCCATCAAGACACGCGGAGGCGCGTTAGGCGTGGTCTATCATCATCCGCGCGAAGAGCTTTACACGGAAACACGCGATGAGATTATGGCCGACATCAAAACCGCTCTGGCCGGGTATACCGCGGAAAAGATTAAGTACAAGGAAACGTCCACGGGGGTGTTCAGCGATTTCAAGCACGCCATGGCTCTGGCCCACCGGATGGTCTGGAGTTACGGGATGGGAACCAACGGGTTTGTCGGCGACTTCACCGTGATCCCGGAGAATCAGATCTCCGACGATATGAAAGACCGGCTCAATCAGGAGGTTCAGACCATTCTGCATCAGGCGGCGCAAGAAGTGGAAGCGTTTCTGCGCAGCGAGTGGGCCCTAGTGGACATTTTCGCCAAGGCCCTGTTGGAGAAAAATGAGCTGGATTACGACGATATTGAAACGGTATTTAAAGCGCATGGAAAAGAGCGGGTGTCCCTCTGATGCGTCGCTCCGTTCAAGGATTAATGGCGGCTGGCCTGGCGGCGGGGTTTGTTTTCACCGCCGGTCACTTTCATTGGTTTTCGGGCTGGCATCTGAAGCCCACTTATGCGTCGGCGCAGGTTTCCGAGAGCCTCAAGCGGATGTGCTTAAAAAATTATCACTTGTCTGTGCAGGTCCATCGGCAAGGGGATACCCTTCAGGTTTTTTTCTGGAAAATAGGGCTTCTGAAACCGAAGTCTTTTGAAATGCGGGCGGAGACGGCGGAGTCTCTGGAGAAAGTCCTTTTGTGCGCCACCCGCGTGGCACTGAGCACCGACGCTCCTTTGAAATTTATCGAAGTCAAAGCGGCGGATGTCCTGAGCGGAGCCTCCATTACCCTTTGGCGCTATGTTCCTGATATCCGGGATTCCATGTTTACCCGTTTCGGCGATGAAGAATTTATGAACCGTTTGGTCATGGACATCACGACGGAAAGAGAACGTGACGAAATGGGGGCTGAGCATTCATGGAGGCCTCCCATCACCCTGGCCACGTTTCTGGCCAAACAGGTGATTTTGCGGGCCCGCCGTCAATGCCAGGTCGTGTTTGTGGCTCATGAAGATTTATCCCAGCGCGCGACGCTCGCCGTGGTGGTGGACAACTGGTCAACGATTGCTAAACGCACCCCGCGTGAGAAAGCCGCGTTGACAGATGTGATCGAAAAAACAGCAAAGACGGTTCTGCATGGATACCGGTTCAGCGGTTTTCATGGCGTCGTGCTGAAAGATGGACAGGGAGTTGCTTTAAGAAGCTGGACGCTTTAGTTGGCTCGAATCTGCACACGGGAGGGGGAAGGAGACCGTGTATGGATGCGAATGGAAAAGTTAGGTTGTTGCTGGCCGACGAACATGCTCTGTTCCGGGCTGGTTTAAAAGACCTCCTGAATGGTGCCAGTCGTTTCGTGATTGTTGGAGAGGCCTCTTCCGGGCCGGAAGCCCTGGAGATGGTCGAGAAAAGTAAGCCGGATGTGGTCCTCCTGGATATCGGCTTGCCTGGGATGGACGGCATCGCTTGTACGCGGCAGATCAAACAGAAACATCCAGGGGTGATGGTGTTGGTCCTGTCAACCTACGACGACGAGCTGCATGTCATGGAAGCCCTTGAAGCCGGCGCCAATGGGTACCTGTCCAAACGGTTCTCGGCTCAGGACCTTCTGCAGTCGGTCGAGGCGGTTCACCAGGATTGTTATCTCATCCCGACCAACCTCATGGCCCGGTTAACAGGCGCCGATCATAAGCTGCAAGTGTCAACCCAGGAAGATTCCAGCGGAGCGGTAACCCGGTGCGAAATGCGGGTTCTGTTTTCATTAGCCCATGGATATTCCAATAAGCAGATTGCCGAGGAGATCTTCGTTTCCGAGAAAACGGTGAAAAATCACCTCAATCATCTGTTTAAGAAGCTGGGTGTCAAAAACCGCACCGAAGCAGTTCTTCGGGCGATGGAGCGCGGTTTAGTCGCCATGCTGTAAGAGTTTTTAACAGTCTCCTTCGAATACAAAGGGTATCCGTTCTCTTGCTGAGAGCGGATACCCTTGTTTTATCAAGGACTATCGTCATTCCCCGCGGGTTCTGGCGGGGAATCTATGCCTGAAGACAAGTTAGATCCCCTGCCAGTGGCCGCAGGGGATGACGGCATGGATTTTCAGGGCAAAAAAATGCCCGAAAGCGGGAGGGGGTTGCTTCCGGGCAAATTTTTAAGACTGGAGGGACATCCTCAGGTGGTTCTTGGCACCCTCATTGATTCCCCACTTGAGTGTAGCCCCTGCCTATTTCGACGATATTGCGGTCTTGTTAATTCGGTGTTACGTCGACGGAAAAGAGTTAACGCCGGCGGGAAGGTTTCTTGGAAATTTGCTTGAGCAGATCCCAGTTCGCCAGGACATCCTTGGATGTTTTCAGGGAGCGGCCTTTGAGGTGCTGCCGGTGATCCGCCTGATAACCAAAAACATGCGGATGGCGGAGGGTCAGTTTGCGGATCAGCGTACGGATGACATCGTCCATGGTAAAGCGGCCTTTTTCCTTGGCGATCTGCGCATGGAAAACGACCTGCAGCAGAAGATCCCCGAGTTCTTCTTCCATGTTGGGATAATCCCGTTTCCGGACGGACGCTTTGAACTCGTGGGCTTCTTCAAAGAGGTAGCGGAGCAGGCTTTGGTGGCTCTGTTTCCGGTCCCAGGGACATCCGCCGGGGCCGCGCAAGCGCTCCATGATGTCAAGCAATCGTTGGTAGGGGGTTATTCTCATGGTGGACTGGGCGGGACTTGCCCGACACACAACAGTCGGGCAGGCGCCTGTCGTGTGGCGCCTGAACCCGCAACCCGAAAGCTCGCGATAGTTCGTAATAGGTCTTGGTGAGCGACTATTCTCATGGTGGACTGGGCGGGACTTGAACCCGCAATCCTTTCGGAATACGGTCCTGAGCCGTACGCGTATGCCATTCCGCCACCAGTCCACGATGAGAACACGCAAGAGGACGTTGGCAAGAACACGATTTTATATAATTCCGGCACCGAATGAAAAAAGATAAGGCCAAAGCCCCGCCGCCGGCCATCTCCAACCGTAAGGCCCGTTACGATTATGAGATTCTTGAGACCCTCGAGACCGGCATCGTTCTCCTCGGTCCGGAGGTCAAATCCATCCGGGCCGGGAAGGCCAATCTTCAGGACAGTTTCGCCCGGGTGGAAAAGGACGAAGTTTTTCTGTATCAGATGCACGTCTCCCCTTACGCCTACACCCACCATCAGGATTTAAGCCCGACCCGCACGCGCAAGCTGCTGCTGCACCGGCAGGAAATCCGGAAACTCCTGGGGCGTGTCCAGGAAAAGGGATTGACCCTGGTCCCTCTGGAACTGTTTTTCAACAAGAAGGGGATCGCCAAGCTTGTCCTCGCCGTGGCGAAGGGGAAAAAAGGTCCGGACCGGCGCGAAGACATTAAGAAACGCGACCTTGAGCGGGATGCCCAAAGGGAATTTCGGGTCAAGACGAAGTTTTAAGTAGAATAAGACGACCATTTTGGAGAGGTGACCGAGTGGTTGAAGGTACCGCTCTCGAAAAGCGGCAGGGGTGAAAGCTCCTCGTGGGTTCGAATCCCACCCTCTCCGTATTTTTTATGAAGAAATTCTTTAAAATTCTCGCCGGTCTGCTCGTCATCTTGGTTAGTGTCGCCGTTGTGGGCAGTGTGTTACTCCGCATCTTTCTTCCTCCGGAAAAGGCCAAGGCGCTGGTCCTCAAACAGCTCACGACCCAGCTTCACCGGGAGGTGCGTCTGGGAACGGTGTCGGTCAGCCTGTTGTCGGGTCTTTCCGTTTCGGATCTGAAAGTCTCCGAATATCCGGATTTTTCCAAGGGGACTTTTCTCTCCAGCGACCAGTTTTCGATTCGTCTGTCGCTGCCTCCGCTGCTCTTCCGCAAAATCATCGTCCGGCAGCTGGCGCTCCGCCATCCGGTGATCACGATCGTCCGTTATCCGGACGGTAAAACGTATAACTTTTCCAGTTTGATCAAACCTTCCACCGCGCCGGTTTCCGCGGCCGCCGCTCCTGCCGCGTCCGCTCCAGCCAAAAAGCCCGCGCCCGCCACTCCTGAACCGTCGCTGGCGCTTCTGGTTTCGAACGCGAGCCTTGATAACGGGGTGGTGCATTTCGTGGACCATTCTCGGGCGGCTCAAAGCATGGATATCGACTCCATCAACGTGAAACTCGGTAACGTCAGCCTGGTGTCCCCGATCAGCCTGCAGATGTCTTTGAAAGTGAAAGCCAAACAGAAGACCGACGTGGCCTTGCAGCTGGCCGCCGAAGCCAATGTGTTGAAAGGCTCTCTAAAGATTAAGAACGGTTCGATCACCAGCGCGGGGACCCGGCTGACGCTGGCGGGCCAGGCCACCGCTTTGCGTTCCCCTAAACCGACGGTGGATCTGGTTCTGAATATCCAAGAGTTGAACCTTTCGACATTGAAGCCTTTTGTGGCGTTGCCTCCGGAGTTGCGCGTCGTCGGTCCTTTGACCGGTCAACTCCGTGTTAAAGGGGACCAGACCGCGATGGATTTTGAAACCACAGCGGATCTGTCCAATGCGGGCGTCGGTTATGGCGCGCTATTTCAAAAACCGGCCAAGACCGCGCTGACCGTTGCCGCAAAAGGGAATCTGGTGAATTTTCAGCAAGTGACCGTCAAGGATATGAAAATGTCTTTGGAAACGCTGCAGGTGTCGGGATTCGGGAACGTTCAAGGCCTTGCGGCCGCGCAACCAACGGTGGCTTTCCATCTCGAAACCAATCCTTTCCGAATTGAAGAGGTCTCACGTTATCTGCCGGGTCTTCTGCCGAAAGACGTGAGCCTGAAGGGGCCGACCTGGCTGGCCATGGACCTCTCGGGGACCACGAGCCTGATGCATGTGGCGGCCAAATGGCGCGGAACGGATCTGGCGATCGCGAAGATGAACCAGTTTGATAAACCGGCCGGTGTTCTCCTGGAAGCGTCACTGATCGGCGATCTCGCCAATCAGCAGACCCTGACGATGAGTAGCGTGGTGGCCCGGCTCGCTTCCCTGGAAGCGAAAGGCGATGGGTCCTACCGAATAGCGGGTGCCGGAAGTTTTGTGCTGTCCCTGAAAACAAACGCCTGGAAGATCCAGGATCTGGCCGCTCTGGTTCCGTCGCTGGAGCCTTATCAGGCCGCTGGCGTGGCTTCGGTGGACCTGCGCGCCTCCGGATCCCCCACCGCACCGGCCGTGAACGGAGTGTTGACGCTGCAGAATGTGTCCGCGCGATATGAGCGCAGCGCGTTGACGCATATCGCCGGCTCCATCACGTTTACGCAGCAGGATGCGGCCACGCCGCGGCTCACCGGCCAGCTGAATGGATCGGATTTCACGCTGAAGTTGATAGGGCATCGCTTGACCACTCAGCCGGACCTCAACGTGGACGCCACCGTGTCGGCGCTGGATCTCGATAAGCTCTTGCCGCCGGTCAAGAACACCCCGACTGCTTCAGGCCCCCGTGCCGTCATTGCGAGCGAAGCGAAGCAATCTGTTGTAGCCCCCGAGATGACAGATCGCCACGGCCCCCTCGTCTGTTCATGGGAAAAGGTTGGGGGCCTCGCGATGACGTTTTCGGCATTTGCTTTTGTGGCGCCTGCTTACGCGGCGGCTCCGCCGACATCCGCCTCTGCTCTGGGCCCCATGAAAATTCTCGCGCACCTGGCCGTTGGAAATATCAAGCACGAATTCTATCAGGCCCAGAATTTGGATTTTCACTGCAATCTGACGGATGTCACGCCGGATCTTTCACGGGTGAGCGGGACAGCGGATCTGAAACAGGGGGCGGGAAAACTGCAGAATCTGGAAAAGCTGGCCGCGCTCTCCAAAGGCGCGCGCATCGCCCTTCTGCCGCTGACCACGCTTCAAAAGATCGATAAACAAGGCCTGTTGAAAAGTGTTGGTCTGCCGTCGCTCCAATCGCTTACGTTCAGCGGCATACGGGGGGATTACACGCTTCGATCCGGAACGATGGATGTTCAGAATTTTGAGCTTCTCGGACAGCAGTTGTACCTGCAAGCCAAAGGCACCGTCGGCCTGGCGGGCGCGCAACCGCTGGCGATGCGCGTCACCATGAAACTGGTCGCGGGTTTGATCGGCGGGAGTCTGGGGCAAATCATGCGGGACGAAAGCGGCCGCGCCACGCTCGATTACTCGGTCACCGGTTCGGTTTCCGATCCGCATGTCCGCCTGGAGATGCAGGACGTGGGCCGCCGGGCGGTCCAGCAGCTCGGAAGCGAACTGCTCAAAGGGCTCGGCGTCGGTCGGCCTCAACAGCCCTCCAATGCCAACCCCCAGCCGGACAATGCCGCGCCTCCTCCGCCGGCTCCCAACCCGATCAGCGATCTCCAGAATCAACTGAAAAATATCTTCCATTAACTTATAATCATTCGGCCATCGGTTTGTCTCACCGCCGGAGGGATGCAAGAGTGGTTGAATTGGCTTCCCTGGAAAGGAAGTAGGGGCGCAAGCTCCTCGTGGGTTCGAATCCCACTCCCTCCGGTGGTGAGATAATAGATCGGACGGTGCTGGTAAGAGAGCAGGGGCGCAAGCTCCTCGTGGGCCTGCGCACTACGTTGAGCGCAGGTCCCATTCCCTCCGCCAACAAGCCTGTTTTTCCCTTCCCCGTGTTACATGGAATTAACATCCGCGTAATCTAGATGCGATTTGGCCTTGTTATAACCAAGATATGACTCACCGAATGATCTCAGGTGTCTTGTTGATGGCGGCTTGTCTGTTGGCAGCCCCGGTTTGGGGGGAGACGGGTCACCTGGAACAAGCGCGCGAGTTGATGGCCAAGAAGCAGTGGTCTCAAGCGTTAGACCATCTTAAGGCGGCTACAACGCAGTCCCCTGAATCCGTTGAAGCCTGGGACAGAACCCTGGAATGCGCGGGCCGGCTGAGCCGGTCATTCGATCAGATGGAAGCAGCGCAGAAGCTCCTCCAATGGCGGCCAGCGGATATCGTCCTCTATAACACGATTCATGCCCTCTATGGCCGGCAAGGCCAGCTTGAGCGCGGGCTCTGGTACGGCGAGCAGGCCGTTCGCATCGCCCCGAAACAGGCGGAGCTGCACTACAATCTGGGTGTGACCTATAGTCGGTTAGAACGCAACTCCAAAGCCATCGCCGCTTACCAGGAAGCGGTTCGTCTGGATACTGAATACCTTGAGGCCCGTTTAAATCTCGCTGATTTGTATAGGAAAATTGGTCATTCGGACGAAGCATTGGCGACAATTGAACGAGTTCTTGGGCTGAATCCTGACCATTATACGGCCCGGTTGAGCCGTGGAGCGATTTTGGAAGATCTTCATCGTTTCTCGGAGGCGGTGGCCGATTATCAGGTCGCTATCCAAAGCCGTCCTGATCAGGCTGATGGTTACCGCTTTTTGGGGTTGGCCTATCATGTCTGGGGCCGTAACGAGGACGCGTTGAGCGCCTGCCAGGATGGCTTGACACGCTTTCCGAAAGACATCCGCCTTCACGCCTGCGTGGCGGTGGTCCACCAGAGCCTGGGCAACCGGCAAACAGCGGAATCCGAGGTAGCCACCATTCGCAAACTGGATCCAGCCTTCGCCGCACGGTTCACGACGTCTTCCCGCCGCGATAGTTCCATTCGTTAAGACAACAAAAAACCCACGATGGTCATTCGTGGGTTCTGTTTGAATTACTGGAGGTGACCGGGATCCCCGCCACACCCCGGGCGGGCCCGCCTGACGTGTGGCGGGGAACCGGCGACCTGTCGCCAGCCGTCTGGTGACCGCTCTCTTATAAAGGGAGCGCGTTGCTGGAGGTGACCGGGATCGAACCGGCGACCTCATCGTTGCGAACGATGCGCTCTCCCAGCTGAGCTACACCCCCAGCAACGCGCCTGCCTAAACCAGCTGAGCTACACCCCCAAATCGACGGTATTATAACATGTATAATCTTTTTCAAGTCGTCATCCCCCGCGGTTGTTGGCGGGGGATCTAAATATTGATGATGGATCCCCGGCCAGTGGCTGCCGGGGATGACAGAGGTAAAAATGAGTTACCAAGTTCTCGCCCGGAAGTATCGCCCCCAGCTATTTGAAGAGATCGTCGGACAAGAGCATGTCGCGACGACGCTCATGAACGCCCTTCGCCAGAAGAAAGTGGCGCACGCGTACCTTTTTTCCGGACCGCGCGGGGTGGGAAAAACAACCACCGCCCGCATCCTGGCCAAGGCGCTCAACTGTGAAAAAGGCCCGACGCCGACGCCCTGCAACACCTGCGATTCCTGCCAGCGGATTGCGCAAGGCCAGGAGATGGTGGATGTGCTGGAAATCGACGCGGCCTCGAATCGCGGGATCGAGGAGATCCGGGAATTGCGCGACAATGTGCGTTACGCCCCGGCCCGCGGCCGTTACAAAATTTATATTGTCGACGAAGCGCACCAGATCACCCATGATGCCTTCAATGCCTTTCTGAAAACGCTTGAAGAACCGCCGGAACACGCAATTTTCGTACTGGCCACAACCGAGCACCAGAAAATTCCGGCCACCATCCTTTCCCGTTGTCAATTGTTTCGTTTCCGCCGTGTTTCTTCGGAAAACATCGCGACTCAGCTTAAGAAAATTCTTAAACAAGAGAAACTGGAAGTCGAACCCGAAGCGCTGCAGCGCCTGGCGCGCGCGGCCGGCGGATCGGTTCGTGATGCCTTGAGTTTGATGGACCAGGCCCTGGCCTATACCACAGGGACATTGACCTCTAGACAAGTGGAGCTTCTCCTGGGTTTCCTGCCGGATGAATTCCTGCAGGGATTCGCCTCGGCGCTCCTGGAGCGGAAACCCGAGGGGGTTTTGCAGTGGATCCGGCAGTTGGCTGAAGAGGGATGGGATTTGCCCCAGTTCGTGCGTGATTTCCGGGAATTCCTGCGCCAGACCCTGAGCGAGCAGGTTACGGCCGGTGTCAAAACAGAAGCCTTGATCATCGCCGGCCGCAAAACATCTCTTCCGGAAGTGCTGCACATGATTAAGGTCATGGGGCTATGTCTCGACGAGATGCGGTGGAATGATAGCCCCCAGTTGGTTTTGGAACTCTACAGCCTGCGCTTAACGCAGCCCTTCGTGGATGCCGGGGCCTTGCTCAAACGAATTGAGGAGCTTGAAAAAACGCCCGGCGGGCCCCCCAGCACCGTCCCCGTTTTTAAGCCGCAGCCTCTCGCTCATAAACCGTCGACCCCCGGGGAGACTCCTCTGTCATCCTCGGCAAGTTCCCCTTCGTCATCCCCGGGGGTTGTTTTACCGTCATTCCCCGCGGCCACAGGCGGGGAATCCATCGTGCCGTCATCAAAATGTTTGGATCCCCGGCCAGTGGCTGCCGGGGATGACAAAGGAGGACCTGCGGGGAATGACGAAAAAACTCCGCCCTCCGGCGAAGCGCGGGAACAGCTGACCGTGCAGTGGAAACGCCTGATCACGGAACTTTGGAAAAAACCGGCGGTGGCCTCCCATATGGAGCGAGCCCGTCTGAAAAGCGCGACCGAATCCGAATGGGTGATCGCGCTGGGGGATAAATTTGCGTTGGACTCGATCCAGCGTTCGATCAGCTTGGTCGCCGATACATTGGCTGGAATTCTGGGCCGTTCCGTCTCCGTACGGCTTGTCCAGGAAACCTCAGTTCCCGATGAAGAGGGGGCGAATGTGATGGTCCGGCCGGAGCAGGAAGAGCGTCTGGCGGCGGTTGTCAAAGACGTGAAAGTGAAGAAGATCCTGGATATGTTTAACGGAAGAATCCGGACCCCCGAGGAAAATCCGTGATCGCCCAGGCCCCCTCCCTCGAGCAGCTTCGTCAGAGGATGGCACTCCTGCCCGGGGTGGGCCCGAAAATGGCCGAACGGCTGGCCCTGCATATGCTCCGTATTCCGGAACATGAAGCGCAGAACCTGATCCGGGCGATCGAAGACGCCCGCCGCCAGGTGATGTACTGCCCCATCTGTTTTATGCTCACCGAAGAGACTCCCTGTCGTATTTGTGCGGATGCCGCGCGCGATCCGAAGCTGATCTGTGTCGTGGAGAACCCGCCGGACGTCGATGCGATCGAACGGACAAAGGTTTTCCGCGGTCGTTATCATGTGCTGCACGGTTCGCTGTCCCCTCTGGACGGCATCGGCCCGCAGGAGCTGAAGGTTTCGGAGCTTCTCACGCGTGTTCAGGAGGACCATATCCGAGAAGTCATTATTTCGACGGACCCCACCTTGGCGGGAGAGACGACCGCGACGTATCTGGCGGAAAAGCTTCATGCCTTCGGTGTTCGTGTCACCCGGATCGGTTATGGAATCCCCATGGGCGGCGACATCGAATATACGGATGAACTGACGTTAACGCGCGCTCTGGAGGGACGTCGGGAAATTTAGGCGGGTGTTAGATTCGCTGGATGAAGCCGTCTGCAACGGTCACCGGCGTCAGCTTTGGAGGTTGTTCAGCGTTGATGGGAGTGTTCCGCGGTACCGCGGCCAGGTCAGCCCCTCCGAAACGAATCACCGAAACTTGAGGCCACCCCAGCGTCGCACGATTTTTTGTTTCCAACCCCAAATCCAGGATTTCGCCTTTTTCAAAGGTCATCAATCCCCGGTCTTCTGAATCAAATTGATACCCCTGTGTCTGGAGGTAGTTCCAATCCTGATGGGTCGCTCCCATGCCATGAAGAATTTCATGCATCAGGGTCATGGGCTGGAATTTGCTGGCGGACAAAAAGATGATCCCGTCTCCCATATAAGAGGCTTCGCCGGTAGATTGTTCCCGGTAGTCGACCAGGATGACAAACGCTTCACCGGACAGACGATAGAGTTCCGGGATCGAGTGGGCATAGACGCGGGAGGTCAGGAGATGCCCGCCCGATGCGGTGGGGTCCATGTCCCCTTCCCGGACATACAAGGTGCGCAATCCGCCAAAGGAAAGGGAAAATTCGCCGCCGCTTAAGTAGTCGAAACCGCGGTTCATCTCGGACACTTTATCTTCGAAGAAAGAATCAATTTCATGGCGGCCGGGAAGCACAGGTTCATACATTTGCCCCGCGGGATGAGCCGGGATCAACTTGACAAAATAGATCGGAATGTTGCGCTGATGGCTCCACTGTTGATGGCTGTCCGGAACAGACGCTGTAAAAAGCGCTTTCCCGGTTTGCCCATTGAGCCGTTCGAGTGTTTTTAAGTGGCGGTGCAAATACTGAATGCTGCGAACGTCGCCTTCAAAACGGCTGCCTTCAATACCGTCCGCCGCGTATAGAGACAGCCAATTCTCGACGTTTTCCCGGGCGTTGCCGTATTGCCCGGTCGCCAGCAAAGCCTGGACACGCAGTTCCAGAAGACGTTTATCCCGCAGAAAATCGCGAACGGGGTTTAGGGCTACGGCTGTATTCTGAAGCACTTCGTTGTAGCGACCAGTCTTGAGAAGGCACTCCAACAAGGTAAAATCTATAGGAGCGGATGTATCGGGTGCCGGGGCATATTGACGGTATTCCAGCAAAGCCTCCTCATACCGATTGCTGCCGGCGAGTAAGGAGACCAGATGGTCTCTGGCGATTTTGGCCAGTTCGTCCGAAGGGAAGGCCTGAATCAGTTGTTTCAGGTAAGTGATTTTGTCATTGATGGAAATCTGGGTTTTTGCTGTTTCCAGCAGGTGCTGCGGGATATTGGTGCTGCTGTTGCTATAGGGAGAAAGGCCCAGGAAGGCGGCGGCATATAAACATCGGAATTGGGAGCGTTTCATCGTGCACAGGGTTTAACCCCCTCCGACGGTGAACTCAAGTAACTTCCTTGTAAATTTAAAAGCAGCCGATTTATAGATGTAAATATCAGGCGATGTCCGACGGGAAGAGCATATGGTTCCATCCATACGAATTTGGGCTGATATTTTTGAGCATGATCGTTCGATTTGCCGTTTTACAGTCGATCGGTCCGTGCATAAGGGTTTTGCCCGTTTCTCTTCAAAGGAGGCGGCCCTCGGATCTCCATTGATCGAGCGCCTCTATGCCATCGAGGGGGTTACGGCGGTTCTGGTGCGGAACCAGGAAGTGACCGTGACCAAAACGCCGCCGGTGGATTGGCAAGCCACTGGCCCGATCATCGGTGCAGCCATCCGGGCCCATATCCAGTCAGGCAAACCCGCCATTTCGCCGGAGGCGGCCCTTCAACTGTCTCCGGAAGATCAGTTGCGTCAGAAGGTACAGGACATTCTGGACACACAGATTAACCCGGCCATCGCCTCTCATGGCGGCTATATAGGGCTTCTGGATGTTAAAGGTACGACACTCCTTATTCAGATGGGCGGAGGCTGCCAGGGATGCGGTATGGCCAATGCTACGCTTCGAGACGGGGTGGAAAAGGTGCTTCGCCAGCAAATCCCTGAAATAACCGCGGTTTATGATGTAACCGATCACGCCGGTGGCGAAAATCCATATTGCAAATAATCGATAACACATCTAAATGTAGGCAAATATTAAATCTTGATAGAATTAGTCATGTATTGATATAATTACCCTGTGTCAAACGAAATAATTCGAGATCTAACCAAACAGGACTACAAATGGGGTTTTACTTCCCCCATTGATGCGGATACCTTTCCGCCTGGTCTAAATGAAGAAGTCATTCGGGCGATTTCGGCAAAGAAACAAGAGCCGGAATGGCTGCTGGAGTGGCGGCTCAAGGCGTATCGTCACTGGGTTGAACTTGTCGAGCCCCATTGGGCGAATGTCGTTTATCCTCCCATCGATTACCAGGCGATTCGCTATTACTCGGCGCCGAAAGCCAAACCCAAACTCAAAAGCCTGGATGAGGTGGATCCGGAGATTCGGAAAACGTTCGATAAGCTCGGTATTTCACTCCAGGAGCAGGAGCGCCTTTCGGGAGTGGCTGTTGATGCGGTGCTGGACAGCGTATCAGTCGCCACTACTTTTAAGGAAAAACTCAAGGAACTTGGAATTATTTTCGGCTCCTTCTCGGAAGCCGTCCGGGAACATCCGGATCTGGTCCGGACGTATCTGGGGACGGTGGTCCCTCCCGGGGATAATTTTTTTGCGGCACTGAACTCGGCGGTTTTCAGCGACGGCTCCTTCTGTTTTATTCCGAAGGGGGTTCGCTGCCCGATGGAGCTATCCACCTATTTTCGGATTAACGCGTCCATGACGGGCCAGTTCGAGCGCACCCTCATCGTGGCTGAGGAAGGCGCTTCCGTGAGCTACCTGGAAGGCTGCACCGCTCCCATGCGCGATGAAAACCAGCTGCATGCCGCGGTGGTGGAGTTGATCGCGCTCGATCACGCGCAGATCAAATACTCGACGATTCAGAACTGGTATCCGGGTGACAAGGACGGCAAGGGCGGCATCTACAATTTCGTTACCAAACGCGGGTTGTGCAAAGGCGCCCACTCGAAGATTTCCTGGACCCAGGTGGAAACCGGTTCGGCCATCACGTGGAAGTATCCCAGCTGCATCTTGCAGGGGGATGATTCGGTGGGCGAGTTCTACTCAGTGGCCCTGACCAATCATTATCAGCAGGCGGACACCGGCACCAAGATGATCCATGTGGGGAAGAATACCCGCAGCACGATCATCTCCAAGGGGATTTCCGCTGGCCACGGGCAGAATAGCTACCGCGGCATGGTCCGGATCTTGTCCGGGGCCAGCCATGCGCGGAATTATTCCCAATGCGACTCGTTGCTCATGAGCGAGACCTGCGGTGCGCATACCTTCCCCAGCATCGAAGTCAAAGAACCGAATGCCCAGATGGAGCATGAGGCCACCACGTCCAAAATCAGCGAGGACCAGCTTTTTTACTGCCGGCAGCGCGGCATCTCCGCCGAGGAAGCGGTCGGGATGATTGTCAACGGTTTCTGCCGGCAGGTCTTCCAGGAACTGCCGATGGAGTTCGCGGTGGAAGCCCGGAAGCTGCTCACGATGAGCCTCGAAGGAACTGTCGGGTAGCGCCAAGCCGTCATTGCGAGGAGGTCGCCAGACGTCTAGCGACCGACGTGGCAATCTTGCAGTGACCAGCGTCTACAACAGATTGCCACGCGCGGAATTCTAGTGGATCAGCGGATTCCGCGCTCGCAATGACAGCACGGAGGAGTTTGAAATGCTTGAAATTAAGAATCTTCATGCCGGTGTCGGAGAAAAACCTATTTTGAGGGGGATTAACCTGACCGTCAAAAAAGGCGAAGTTCACGCCATCATGGGCCCGAACGGCTCCGGCAAAAGCACGCTGGCTAATGTGCTTGCCGGGCGGGACGGTTACGTTTTGACGGAGGGCTCGGTCTCCTACGAGGGGAAAAGCCTGCTGGCGATGCTCCCCGAGCAACGGGCCGCGGAAGGCCTTTTCCTGGCTTTTCAGTACCCCGTCGAGATCCCGGGCGTGACCAACAACTACTTTTTAAAGACGGCGCTCAATGCCATTCGGAAAGTCCGGGGTGAACAAGAGCTGGATGCGATGGATTTTCTGAAACTGATCAAAGAGAAGGCGAAGTTGGTCGAAATGGATTCAGCGCTCCTGTCGCGTTTTGTGAATGACGGATTTTCAGGCGGGGAGAAAAAACGCAATGAAATCCTGCAGATGGCGGTGCTTGAGCCGCGCCTGGCGATCCTGGATGAAACGGACTCGGGGCTCGACATTGACGCGCTCCAGATCGTTGCGAGCGGAATTAACGCGCTTCGTAGCCCGGAGCGGTCCATGATCGTGGTGACCCACTACCAGCGGCTCTTGAATTACATTACGCCGGATTATGTGCACGTGTTGGCCGGCGGCCGCATCCTGAAATCCGGCGGCAAGGAACTGGCGTTGGAGCTGGAGAAAAAGGGATATGGCTGGATCGAAGACACGACACCAGGAGCGGCCACGGCGCGATGACAACCTCGACAGAAACGCTTCAGTTATCCGTTCTTCCGACCGATGCGCCGGTTCAAATCCATCGGGAGGGGAAAGAGATCCGTATTCAGGTTCCGCCGGACTGTCAGGCGGCTCTGTTCGAGAACTACGAGAGTCAGCAGGCGGAAGCCTATTACACGGAGACGACGCTGCGGGCGACGCTCGAGGAGAACGCGCGGTTGACGCATTACAAGGTCGTGCAAGAAGGGGTTCAGTCGGATCATCACTCTTTTCTGGAGGTTCTGGTCGGAAGGTCCGCGTCCTTCCAGTCGCATGTATTCCTCCTGGGAGGGAGCCGGATCAGCCAAACCATTCAGGTCCGGATAAATGGAGAGGGGGCGGAGTGTATTTTGAACGGCCTTTATCTCGGCACCGGCGAACAGGTTCTGGAAACGCATACATTGATTGACCATCTCCAGTCGCACGGGACTAGCCGTGAGCTTTATAAAGGCATTCTGGATCAAAAGTCGCAGGGGCTTTTCGACGGGCTGATCATCGTCCAAAAGAATGCTCAGAAAACGGATTCCATTCAAACGAATAAAAATCTTCTTCTGTCATCGACCGCCCGGGCGAAATCCAACCCGGAGCTCAAGATTCTGGCGAACGACGTCAAGTGCAAACACGGCTCCACGATCGGACAGATTGATCCCGCGCAGCTCTTTTACCTGCAATCGCGCGGGATCGGGCAGAGCGAAGCGCGCCGCCTGCTGATCTATGCTTTTGCCGGGGAGATGATCGCGCGGGTGGAGTGGGCGCCCTTGCGCGAGAAGCTGGACACGTTGCTCTTATCTCAATTCCATTCCTAGGATCTGACTATGTCTGAACTGAGCGATTTATATCAGGACGTCATCCTCGACCACAGCCGCCATCCGCATAACTACCACGCGATGCCGGACGCCACGCAAAAAGCGGAAGGATTCAACCCTCTCTGCGGCGATCGCGTGACCCTCTACCTGAAGCTGAAGGGCGATGTTGTGGAAGATATTAGCTTTGAAGGGAATGGGTGCGCGATCTCGAAATCCTCCACCTCTATTATGACGGATGTGCTCAAAGGAAAGACCAGGGCTGAGGTCAAAGCGTTGTTTGACCGCTTCCATCATCTCGTCACGGAAGGCGGCGCGATTGAGGAAAACGATAAATTGGCTGTATTCTCCGGCGTCTCCGCGTTCCCTATGCGCGTCAAATGTGCGGTGCTGGCCTGGCACACGCTTCGGTCCGCGCTGGAGGGAAAACCGGATCGGGTGTCAACGGAGTAACCATGCAAATCGGCGAATCCACCTCATTGGTTCGTGACTGCGACGTGGTGCAGATTCCGGAAGGGTTTCAAGTCCGGCTGGCCCGCGGAACGAATGTCCGGCTGCTCCAGGCGCTGGGGGACACCTTCTCGGTGATGACGGAGTACGGCACGCTGGTTCGTATTCTCGGAAAAGATGCCGACGCCATCGGGATGCCGCCGCCGGTTGAAGGGGATGCGGTTGCGCCAACAGCGATCCCCTCCACCGCTGAGGAGTTAAAGGAGCGCGTCTGGACAGCCCTCCGGTACGTCTATGACCCCGAGATTCCGATCAATGTGGTCGAGCTGGGCTTGATTTATAAAAATGAGGTCACCCCGCTGGCGAGCGGATATAAGGTGGAGGTGGATATGACACTGACCGCCCCGGGTTGCGGCATGGGGCAGGTGTTGAAAGAAGATGCCGAGCGCCGCATTCGTATCCTTCCTGGTGTTCAGACGGTCAGCGTCCAGATTATCTTCGACCCGCCCTGGGATCAAACCCGGATGTCCGAAGCCGCCAAACTCGAGTTAGGCCTGGCCTAGTTAGGGGGTAGCCGTTTCGTTTAGTGGGGAAGCGTTTTTAGAGCAGTCTGGACAGCGTCCACCAGTTCATTCGGGATGATGGGTTTGTGGACAAACCCGACTCCGGTCTTAAGGAACTCTTCGATTCGGGCGGGATTGGATTCACAGGAGGCAAAAATGAACGCGGTCCGGGCGATGGCGGGGTTCTTTCGAACCTGTTCCAGAAGGTCCAAGCCGTTCATCCCCGGCATTCCAATGTCGACAATGGCCAGATCCAGCCCGCCACCCTCCAGCAAGCGTAGTGCGGCTTTCCCATCTTCCGCCTCCTGGAAAGACTCAATCGGCAGTCCGGCCATTTTCAAGTAACGCATAATGAGCGCCCGCATCGCCGCGCTGTCATCCGCAATTAGTACATGAGCACCCATCGCACAATCCTCCTATGAAAACGATTCCGAAGTTTACTTCCCATTTTCATCCATTTCAAGTCTTTCGCGTTCCCATATTCCGGAAATAATCATCCATATACTCTTGGGCCCGTTTAAATTGCGCCCGGATTTCGACAAGCAAAGCGTCAGAACCCGTCAGATCTTTAGCCTTGGCTCGTTTCTCGATCCCGCGCAAAAGCGGAACAACCGCGCTGACCCCATAGCTGGCGCTGGTGCCGATTAGACCGTGAGCCACCGCAGCCGCCGCAGTTGCATCAGCGCTTCTGAGGGTAGACTCCAACCCCTGGAGCCTTTCCGTTATTTCGTCCCAAAAAATGCGGAAGAGCGTTTGCAGCTCGGCCGGATTATTCCCCATGCTTTCCAGCAGGTCCGCCAGGTCCACCCATTTTTCGGGCGGCTCCTCCGTAATCTTATCCTGTTTACAGGAGCGATCCGGAGACAACCAGCGCTTAACCAGTTCCTTTAGATCGTTAAACCGAACGGGCTTGGCTAGGTAGTCGTCCATTCCGACTTGACGACAGTTCTGCTCCTCTCCCCCCAAAGCATTGGCCGTAATCGCAACAATCGGAGTATGCCGGCCTTGCGCTGTTTCCCGACGGCGGATCTCCGCGGTGGTCTGATAGCCGTTAAGCCCGGGCATCTGACAATCCATCAAAACCAGATCATAGGGGTGCTTTGCCATGGCTTCCAAAGCCTGATGGCCGTCAGAGACGATGTCCGCACGGAAACCCAGATTCTTCAACTGACAAGAAAACAATACTTGGTTGGCTGCATTATCTTCGACGACCAGGATTTGGACGGGGTGCGTTTCCCCCTTTGAAGCAGTAATCGGTATGAGCACCTCCGGTGTTCCCGGTGCAAAATGCTTGGACGGAGCCGGGGGGACGTGTCCAGGATCAAAGGAAAGGGCGGCCACCAGGCCTTCATATAAGTGGGTTTTTAAAATGGGCTTGTATACACAACTTTCCAACCCTCTTCGTCGCATCTCATCGAAGTCCAGCCGATGGTTCGGGGGAGATAAGAGCACCACACGGGTGGCGGCCAGGCGCGAATCCTGCCTGAGGTGGTCCAAGAGGGACAACCCATCGAAATCCGGAGTGCCGTGGTCCAGTAAGACAACGTTCCAGGGCGTTCCTTCAAAAAGACCTAGCCGTAACCAGGCCAAAGCCTCTCGGCTGTCTTTAACCGCATCGGACTTCAGCCCCCAGTCAATCAACTGCTGTCTTAAAATCCGCCTCAGGTTATCCGCCGGACTGACGATCAAAACGGACATTCCTTTAAAAGCGTTCACATCAAAAGAAGCTTCAGAGGTGGTTTCGGATCCTTTCTGAAGCTGGACTCTGAACCAGAAGGTGGAGCCATGCCCCGGTGTGCTCTGAAATCCGATGGCGCCGCCCATCAACTCCACCACCTGCTTCGAAATAGCCAATCCCAATCCTGTCCCGCCGAACTTCCTCGTTATAGAAGAATCCGCTTGTGTAAAGGGATGGAACAACTGCTGTTGGTGTTCCGGGTTGATGCCAATACCGGTGTCCGTCACAATGAAGCACAAGCTGAGGGAAGCCTCGGTTTCTGTTTCCTTGAAGATGCGGAAAAACACTTCGCCCTTTTGGGTAAATTTAACGGCATTGCCCAACAGGTTTGTCACCACTTGTCGTATACGTCCGGGATCGCCGCGCAGGTGTCGGGGGATGTCGTCAGGAATCTCCACAATCAGTTCGAGGCCCTTGGTATAGGCTGGATACGAAAGCACTGCAAACACGTTATCGATCATCCCATGCAGATTAAAATCGATCGTTTCAAGGATCAGGTTTCCTGACTCGATCTTCGAGAAATCGAGAACATCGTTGATCAATTCCAAGAGTTGGTTCGCGGAAGACAGGAGGGTGTTGGTGTATGTCTGCTGATCCAAGGTGAGGGGGGTCTGTAGCAGCAATTCGGTCATGCCGATGACGGTATTCATCGGAGTCCGAATTTCGTGGCTCATATTGGCGGTAAATTCGGATTTGAATCGGACCATTTCCAGAGCCATGACGTTCGCTTTTTTCAGCTCTTTTTCCATCATCTTCCGTTCGGTAATATCATGGACCGACTCGATGGCGCCAATCCGCTGACCTTTGGAGTTATACAGCGGCGCGGCCACGGCCACGACGTACGCCTCCCCGCGCCGGGCATTGTGTACGAACGTTTCTCCGACGACCGTTTCGCCCTCCATGGAGAACTGAACGTAGGATTCCTGGATCTTCTCTGATGGATGAAGCACCCTGTCGATCAGGATGGGACGGCGTTGCCCATAAAAAGGAAGGCTGTACTCATAGTTTCCCTTGCCCAGCATGTCCGCTGCTTTCAGGCCTGTAAATTCCTCTGCGGTTCTGTTCCAGATTAATAGGCGTCCCTCATTGTCCGTCACAAAGGTTGCGACAGGAATCGCATTGAGGATGGATTCGTAAAGCACTTTGGCGTCCCGGATAGCTTCTTCAGCTTTCTGGATTTCGGTGATATCCTGGTTAACTCCCCGATACCCAAGAAGAGATCCTTGCACGCTCAGTATCGGGGTGCCGCTGGCGGAAATCCAGCGCACGCTGCCGTCCTTGTGCAGATAGCAGCTGACAAAACGATTGGCGGGTGACTTTTGAGAGAACGCTTTCAGCGCCCCCTGCCTCAACGCGTCACGTTCCGTTGGAGAAAAGAAATCGAAGAAATGCTTTTTCCCGATCACTTCGTCCAGCGAGTACCCCAGAACCTTTTCGATAATCGGGCTCGCATAGGTGCACAGGCCTTTGGCGTCGGTTTCCCAGACCCACTCTCCGGCGTTCTCCACTACCTGCTGAAATCGTTCTTCGCTCTCTTTCAGGGCGGCTTCAGCCCACTGACGTTCCCTGAGATCCTTGGCCACCAGAATAGCTCCAGCGGGGGTTCCATCAGGATTTCGAAAATCAGAACCCGACAAAAGGACGGGGATTTTTTCTTTTTGATGATTCGAGAGAACCGTCTCCTGATTTACGAGAGGAGTCCCTTTCAATATCTGTTCGACTCCTGCGATCCATCTTTCGGATGACGCTTCGCCCTGGAGCTCGGTCACGGACCGTCCCAGAAGGTCCTCATCGGTATAACCCAGAAGATCACAGGTCGAACGGTTCACCATTCGAATAAGACTTGCCGAGTCAATCACGACCAGGGCATCCGGCATCTGAGTAACCACCCCCATCACAAAGTCCTTCGACACCGTGGTTTTGGCCAGATCCCGGCTCATTTCATTAAAGCTTCGGGAAAGGTTCCCCAATTCGTCCGAGGAGCCTTCCGGAACATTAATCCCCAACTCCCCATGCCGCATGCGATCCGTGGCTAGCAGGAGTTGGTGGATCGGAGCGAAGAGCCTGTGCAGTCCCAAAAGAATAAAAGAGACCATCAAGCCGGCAAATCCCAAGAGGATAACCCCTACGGTTTGGGAGATTTGTCGGGCGGTCCTGAGAATATTCTCGAGTGGCAGAGCCAGGCGCAGGGTTCCGAGACGGCGCTGGCGAGAGTTGGGTTGGGGTTCGCCCCAGAACACGCTGTCAGATTGTTTTTCTACCTCGCTATACCAGATGGGATAGAACACCTCGACAATTCGCCGGCCTTGATAGGTTCCCGGTTGGGATTGGGGGTGGCTTGTCTGAAGAGCGGCCCGTGTAAATGGATCCCGGTAAATTCGGCCTCGTTCCATGACGTTGGTGTGGGCCAACACACGTCCGTCCGGATCCAAGACGAACGCATACGGCATATTATCGCGATCCGCCAGAGAGCGGAGGATCGAAAGAAAAGCGGTTTCACCCCGGGTTTGAAACGCATTTGAAAGCGCCGCCGTTTGTTCTTTGACTTCCGCCATCTTCGAGGAAACCGCTTTATCGGTCATGATCTGGCGGACGGTTTTCTCCGTCAGGTACAACACCCCAATTGTGGACAACGTCGCGAAGGGCAAGAGCAGCACCAGCATTTGGTTTTGAAGCTTCACGGAAGGACCTGTTCAGCACCGCGCAAGACATTCTCCGGGATCTCCAATCCTGAGCGCTCCGCCACGCTTCGGTTCACAACAAAACTCGTTTTCTCAGGATAAATGATGGCTGGCAGGGACTCTCCCTCCAGTGCCTGCTTGGCGACCCATGCGGTCGTGCGCCCGATTTCTGCATAGGAACAGGAGACGACAGCAGCCGCTCCTTTCCCTACCAAACCCGCTGTGGGTAAATACAGCGGCAGTTTATTCTGTTCCGAAAAATTCTTTAGGGTAAACAGTGTTTCATTTGTAATGAAGAAAGGATCCGGAGGAATCCACAGAGCGTCAACCCGGCCGGGAAGTGAACGAAGCGTTGACGGCAAATCCGTTAGATGCTTCTGTGGGAGTGACACAATGGTTATTCCCAGAGAGGCCGACGCCGATTTTAAGTCGTCAATATACCGTTCGATCGGCTGAGATAACCCCAGGATAGCCAGCCGGCGCAGAGAAGGCTGAAGAACTTTCAGATTGACCAAAAGCGCCGAAGCAGAAGGCACCATGGCAATTTGCGTCACCGCCGCCGGGGGTCGAGCCGAATCGATACGAATGCCGGGGGCCATGGCGCAAATCAATATGGTTCCGGCGGGATAGTGTGCCAGAGCCGCCTTACTGCCAAAAGCAACGACGATTTGAACGTCTTTGGGCACCTCCATTGAGTTAGGGGTCAAGTGTAGGACGGAAATGGGTTCCGTGAAATGAGTCCGGAAGGAATCGAAGGCTTGTCGATAGGGAGCCAGATCGGAACTCAGGACAACGGCCACGCGAGCTCCTGATGCCGCCTGAGCGTTGGTCGCAGCCACCCCCATGGCGAACAGGATCCCGCCAAGCGCGAACCGGATGCGGTGGCTTAGGTGGAGTTTAGCGACGCGGCGCACCGAAGGCGACCTCCAATCCGAGCGTGAAATTGCGGCCATTTTGCTCAAGGGCATCCTGGCGATGCTCTTCAGCTCCGGAGACGCTGTAGCGTGCGTCCAGCACGTTGTAGACCCCGGCATACACCCGAGCCTGTTTTGTGAGTTTCAGTGACGTGATCAGATTGACGGTGGCATAGGCCGGTAGCATCGTATTTTGAAGTGTTCGGGTGGGGCTGACAACCACCATATCGGCGGCCACTGAAATTCTTTCGTGGATAGACCCTCGCAGACCGACCGTCCCAATTTGAGCCGGTGAGTTGGTTAGTGTTCCCAAACCTGATTCATAACTTTTCTGTACAAGGTACCCCAAGCGGCCGGACAGGTTTCTGGAAAAGGCGCTCTTGGCGGTGATTTCAAGACCCTGAGAGATGACCTTTTCTTTATTCTGATATTGAATGAGTCCGTCGTCCGGATCAGTCACCTGGCTGATCAAGTCGGAAATCGTATTGTGGTAAAGACTGACACTCAAAGAATTGGGCCTTCCAAATTCTTGCAGCCACACGAGTTCGCTGGAACGAATCTTCTCCGGACGAAGTAAGGGGTTGGATTTGTTGCCGATGACGTTATAGAACATCTCAAAGGCAGAGGGTGAACGGAAGGCCGATCCATACATGAGTTTAAATACGCTGGATTCTAGGGGTCGATAGACGAGAGCCAGGCGTGGGTTGAGCGTATTTCCAAAGGACTCGTAGTGATCTAGGCGCAAGCCCAGAGTGAACTGAAGCTGGGTGAAGGGCGCATACTCCTGTTGGAGAAAAAATGCCCACCGACTGAGTCGTTGGTCGTTATCCAGCAGCAACTCATAGGGGTCCTCGTTGAAGTTTTTCTGATGGGTCTTCAAGTTTTTCTCGAATTCTTGACCGAGTATGAGGGTGTTGGGTTTTCCCCAAGGTGTCAGGAGGAGCCTGTTCTCTTCCCCATACCAATTCGCCTTGGCGTAATCCCGGTTAAGGACGGCAGGGGTCTGTGGTGGGTCCTCCTGGGCGTAGCGGGCGTCGTATTCATACCAGTCGTAGTAGAGCCGGGCTGTCCAGTGGATGAAATCGGTCCAGTCCTTCTCCACTTGAGTTTCAATGAAATCCCTGGAATCCGTTGTTTCGGTGTGAGAATCATTGAAGCGTGCATCGAAGGCTCCCGTGGGGACCCGCTTGGTACGCTGGCCAGAGGCCCCTTGGAAAGAGAAGAGGGATCCCATGTAACGGGTATAAGCGTTGTAGCTTCGTTCGCGGTCAGAGTTTGTAGCGATTCCTTCGTTGATCGAGGCGTATTCCTTGTAGAACAGGTCCTGTCCTCCCATGGAACGGTAGGATCCCGAAGCGTACCAGCCGTTCTTCTCCTGAGAGACTCCGCTGGCGGAAACAAAAGCCTTGCCGGTTTGGTAACTGCCGTATTCGATTGCCGTTTCGACGGGTGCGGTTTCGGCAGGGGTCTTGGTGAGAACGTTGATCACCGCAAAAAACGCGCTATCTCCGTATAATGCCGATCCCGGTCCTTTGATGACTTCGATCTGTTGGATAGACTTAATATCGACAGGCAGTTCATTGGCAACATAGGCTGCCCCATACACATTCTCATTAATGCGGTGGCCGTTGATCAGGAGCAGGACCCGGGTGTTGTAATCCCCAGGACGGCCAAAACCCCGAACGCCAACGTAGTTGTAATTTCGGTCGTCACTGATATAGAAACCCGGGACCTGCTGTAACGCTTCAGCGAGAGTCCGGTAACCGTATTGCTCGATCTCGGCCGCGGAAATGACATAGGCGGACGCCGGCGCCCAGGAGGTGGACTGGGCATGTTTGGTCGCAGCATGGACGATTTCGGCTTCCTGGGCAAAGAACAGGACGTCCTCATTGTCCGCCCCCTCCGCAGAGGACGCTGGTGCCCCCAGCAACGACGCAACAAAAAGAAATAAGAAAATCTTTCGAGAAATCATAAATACGGTCTCTCCTTAAATAGGTAGATACAAGTTTTAACACTCCAAAGGGGTGTCACACTTTGACCTGTTCTGCAAGTAAATTAGATGTAAAAAGACTAATGACTCTAGCTGACTTGGTTGACGGTTGGGGGTGGGGAAAAGGTAAGCTCTGTTCGTGATCCGACGTTTGATTCGCAAGTTATCCGCCATCCCGGAATCGCCCCAGCGCATCGCCCTGGCGTTTGCAGCGGGGGTTTTTCTGGGAGTGATGCCCGGGGTGGGCCCGGCCGCCGCGCTTCTGGTTGCATTTCTTTTTCATCTCAGCAAAGTCGCCACAGTGCTGGGTGTCCTGGCGACCAACAGCTGGACTACAGCACTTCTCTATACCCTGAGCTACCGGTTCGGCCTTTGGTCCGGGCAACTTGAAAAACCCCTTGAGTGGCGACTGGTGCTCTCCTTTGAAGAAGGTTGGCACGAAGAACTGGCGCGTGTCGCCCCAACGGTGATTTTCGGGGGCATGCTGGCGGCCCTGGTGCTGGCGGGGGTGTCCTATCTGGTAGCCCGCGTGGCGGTGACTCATTACAAAGAGATCCGGCTCCACCGTCAGAAGTAAGCGAGCGCCACGCTCGAAGGAGTAATATCTATTCATGATAAGGTCCATAATTCGTCATCCCCGGCGGTCGCTGGCCGCGCTCTGGCTGGCCAATCATTCTCTGAACATGATGAGTATGATCGGGATCCTTCTCTTGATGGGTATCGTGAAGAAAAACTCGATTCTGCTGGTCGACTTTACCAACGCCCGCCGGCTCGCCGGGCTGAAGACGCACGAGGCGCTTTTAGAAGCCTGCCCTCTGCGCCTGCGGCCCATCCTGATGACGTCGCTCGCCATTATCGCCGGAGCCATTCCCAGCGCGCTGACGCTGGGCCCGGGATCCGAACTCCGCGCTCCGATGGGAACAGCGGTTATCGGCGGAACCCTGGTGTCAACGCTGCTGACCCTCTTCGTTGTTCCATGCGCCTACAGTCTCATGGCCCGTTTCGAATCCAAGCTCAAGGGAGCGCACATGGCCGAGGTGATGCAAACCCTCGGCGAATCCCCGAAATAATCATTGTGGGCGCACAGCGGTGCGCCCCTACAAATCCAACGTTACCCAACCGATAGGTACCGCACCCGAATGGACCGTCATTCCGGATCATTTTTGTGCGATACGGTTCGTTCATGCCATGTGAGCTGTATGACCACCCTGGTGTCAGTCACCGGGGAAGCTGATCTAATTCAATCCGCAGGACGTGTCGTTTTTGTTGAGGTATGTATCTTTGACCTGATTTACGAAATTCAATTCATCCGGCGCAATCCCTCTTTTGGATTTACTTAAACCGGGTCCACCTCGAGCAACTCGATCGAAACCCTTCTACAGATAAGCTGAAATCATTGCCCTCAGTCGGTGACTGTCACCAAGGTGTTAAAGATTATTCTCCAGTATCCTGCGTCATGCCGCGGCGGCCGCCGCCCATGCCCTGGCGTCCCTGAACGGGCGTGGCGCCATGGGCCTTGAGTAGAGCAATAATCTCGGAGTTCTGTCTGGACATGGCCATCATCATGGGCGTAACACCCTTATCCGTCTGTGCATTGGCATCCGCCCCATGCTCGAGAAGTATTTTTGCAGTCTCAATATGGCCGGGTTTTCGTCCTTTAAACGAAGCAAAATGCAAAGGGGTCGAGCCGTTTTTGGTCCGCGCGTCAACGGTGAACCCACGAGCAATGAGTATTTTGGCGGCCTCTGGCTGCGCCTGAGAAGCGGCGACATGCAAAGGGGTGCCTTCATTGTCATTCCGGACGTCGACCTTGACGTGATACTCATCAAGGAGCACTTTCATGGCCGCTATCTGTCCTCTGCCGACGGTCCAATGCAAGGGGGTCTTCCCCACTTCATCCTTGGAGTATAAGAGCGCCGGATCCTTATCGAGAAGACTTTTTAGTTTGACGATGTCGCCGCTTTTGGCGGCCTCGTGAATCTCTCCCGCAAAGACGGGTAGCGTCAGGAAACACATCGCCGCGAATAAACATAATAGTCCTGAGATTTTCTTGATCATAAATATCCTTTCAGTTTAGAAGGTTGCAGAAACAACACTTTTATAGAAAATTAGGTTAAGAATTCATACAGAATAAACACCCTGGTGTCAGTCACCGAGTCCAATGATCAAATTCAATTTGCATGGGCGTGTCGTTTTTGTTGAGGTGTGTATTTCTGTCCCGATTTACGAAGCCTAATCCATTCGGCGCACTTCCTTCTGAGATTCATATAAACCGGGTCCACTTTGAGTAACTCAATCGAAACCCCTCTGCCAACAAGCTAAAGTCACTGCCCCTGCTCGGTGACTGTCACCAAGGTGTAAAAGGGCGGTTGACAGTCGACGAACGCTACTGTAGAATCTTGTCCATGGTCCTCGATACAGAACACTCCCAGGAACGCCGGCTCCTCAAACGCGTCACCATCAAGCTTCCCGTCAAAGTCGAAGGCATCGGCATTACGCCTTTTACTTGCGAGACGCTGAATCTGCATGAGCAGGGCATGGCCGCCACCTCCACCACCTTTTTGACGGAGGGAACGAAAGTCTCGGTGACCATCGCTTTTCCCCGCTCCGCAATTACCATCGATGCCATGGTGGCCTGGTCAACGGCCTTGAATATCATGGCGCTCAAACCGACGCGCTGCGCCCTTGGATTCAAGTTCGGCCACACGTCTTCCAAGGACATCTCCGCGATCAAGCGGTTTGTCCGCAATCACCGCGATTAATCGGCTCTCCCATTCTTTCCGTTTAGCTGTTTCGGTTGTTGCCCTGGCAGGGTGCCATCGTGCGCCTGAGCCGGCGGATGCCCCTGTCGTGACCTTCCTTTGCTACCACACCTTTGACAGCGCCAAACCCTCTCCTTACACGGTGGACAGCCGGCAGTTTGAGGAGCAAATGCGTTTTCTGGCGGTTCAGCACATTCCGGTGATCCCGTTGTCCGATTATCTCTCGCATTTAGAGCATCAGACGCCGCTCCCGCCCCGATCGGTCGTGATCACGATGGACGATGGTTATCGCGCGGTCCGCACAAAAGCCTGGCCGGTGCTCAAACGGCATGGTTTTCCTTTCACGTTGTTTGTCTACCCGCAGGCGATCGGTCGGCATGCGTCGGCCTTGACGTGGCCGGAACTCCGCAGGATGTCCCGGGCCGGAGTGGATATTCAGAGCCATTCGCTGACGCATCCGTTGTTGACGCATCCTCCCCAGGCCATGAGTCCCGAGGAGTATCGCGACTGGGTGGATAACGAGTTGCGCCAATCGAAGGAGGAGATCGAAACGCAGCTCCATAAGCCGGTCACGGCATTGGCCTATCCTTTTGGCGGCTATGATGAGTTTATCGTCGAGCGGGTCCGTGCGGCGGGATATCGAATGGCGCTCACCTGCGACGACGGAGATGTGAGCCGCCGCTCGGACCCCTGGCACCTCCACCGCCGGCTGGTTTACCGGCGGAACAGCGTCAAACGCTATGTGAAGTTCTTTATGGGAAAACCGCTGGTCCTGGCAGATCTTTCTCCGCGCGATGGCGAACGGATTAGAGGGCCGGTTCGCGAGATTCAAGCGCGTGTCGTCAATGTAAAAGAAATTCTCCCGGAAACGGCCAAAATCATTGTTGATAAACTGGGAAATAGCCCTCAGCCGGCTCCGATCGATGCCAAAACAGGCCAACTGCGCTTCCCTCTTCCAGTAGAGACCAAGCGCGGCTACTATTTTGTTAGTCTAATGGCCAGGGATCGCGCTTCCCCTGATCTTTGGAGAGAGACATCGTGGCTTTTTATCATTAGTAGAAACACATCTAAAAATAGATGATATCAATATAGTTGATCGAATAGGTCATATATGGTAGGCTAGGGCTATCCAATGATGCAAGTAAGCTCAAAAACGGAATACGGGATTCGCTGTCTGCTCCATCTGGCCAAGCAGGGGGAAAAGGCTGTTTCCATTTCTCAAATTGCTGCGCAGGAGCAGATCCCACGGCATTTTGCTCACCAGATTTTTCTTCAACTGCGGCGCGCGGGAATCGTGAAAAGCCTTCGCGGCACGCAAGGCGGCTTCGCCCTGGCTTCCGAGCCTTCGAAAATCTCTGTTGGGTCAATTGTCCGCCTCTTGGAAGGGGTTCCGCTTCAGGACACCTGCGACCACTTTAACCGGCGCACATCCTGCGGCCATCTGGGGGGCTGCAGCATCCGTCCGATTTGGCAATCGATCAGCCAACGGTTGTGGGAGGCGCTGGACCGGATCAATCTCCAGCATCTGTTGACCGATGAAAAAAGCGTCGGGCATACCCTGGCGGTCGAACTTCCCATATTGACGGCTCCGATTGTGACCATCGTCCCGCCTCCGACCTTATAAGGAGTTGATTATGTTTGATTCCAATGTGATCCGCCGAGATTTCCCCATCCTGCAGCGGGAGGTGCATGGGAAGCCGCTGGTTTATCTCGATAATGCGGCCACCACGCAGAAACCCCTCTCCGTCATTGAAGCGGAGTCGGCGTACTACCGCCAAAGCAATGCCAATATTCATCGCGGGATTCACACCCTCAGCGAAGAAGCCACGGCTCAGTATGAAGCGGTTCGTGAGAAAGTGGCCAAATTGATCGGTTCCGGGACACCGGAATGCGTTATTTTTACCCGCAACGCCACCGAGGCCATCAATCTGGTGTCTTACAGCTGGGCCCGTAAGAATCTGAAAGAAGGGGATGAGATTCTATTAACGACGGTGGAACATCATTCCAACCTGATTCCCTGGCAGATGGCGGCAGAAGCAACAGGAGCCAAACTTCGTTTTATCCCATTAACGCCAGGAGGCGAACTGGATTTAACCTCTTTGGACACTCTTTTGAACAAAAAGACGAAGCTGGTGGCGATGACCCAAATGTCCAACGTTCTGGGGACGATCATGCCGGTGCGTGAAATCGCCAAAAAGGCGCATCGGCATGGCGCCAAAATCCTTGTCGATGGGGCTCAGTCGGTGCCGCACATGCCGGTCAAAGTGTCGGATCTTCTGTGCGATTTTCTGGTTTTTTCCGCTCACAAAATGCTGGGGCCTACCGGCATCGGCGTTCTGTGGGGAAAACCGGATTTGCTTCAGGCCATGGATCCTTTTTTAGGCGGTGGTGACATGATCCTGGAAGTCTGGCTGGACCGGGCCACCTGGAACGAGCTGCCCTGGAAATTCGAAGCCGGAACCCCGAATATCGCCGGGGTGATGGCTTTTGGCGCGGCCATCGATTATCTGAACAAGCTAGGCATGGACGCCATTCGTCAGCATGAGAAAGAGCTGACCGCTTACGCCTTGGAACAGCTCAAGACCATTCCTCAGATTAAGATCTATGGCCCCCTCGATGTGGAAAAACGCGGCGGGGTGATTTCGTTCAACTTCGGGGATGTCCATCCGCATGATATCGGCACACTCCTCGACCAGGAGGGAGTGGCCATCCGCGCCGGACATCACTGTTGCCAGCCGCTCATGCGCGACTATGACATCAGCGGGACCGCCCGTGCCAGTTTCTACATTTACAACACCCGCGAGGATGTTGATGTGCTGGTGAAAGCGCTGGGCAAGGCGGCCACCCTTTTTGCGAACGTTTCAGCCTGAGGGTCGTTCGATGATGAAAGAAAAAACCATCTCCGTCTGGGTGGGAGGCGCGGCAGGCGATGGGATCGCTTCCGTGGGCGAATCCCTGGCGAAGATCTTCGCCCGTAACGGCCTGCAGGTTTACGCCTACAACAGCTATCAATCCGTGATCCGCGGCGGGCACGTCTGGTGGCAGATGACCGCGGGAGCGGAGAAAGTCTACACTCAGTCGGAAACGTGCCACCTGTTGATCGCGCTCAATCAGGAGTCGATCGACCGGCACGCGGACCGGGTCGACAAAAGCGGCGGCATTCTCTTCAATTCGGACCGCCTGCAGGTGCGGGCGGAGCACTTGCGCAACGGGGCGCAGTCGTTCGGGCTTCCCGTCGCCAAACTGGCCAAGCTTCCCATCGTGCAGAACACCGTGGCCACCGGCGCTTTTGTTTATCTGACGGATCTCCCTCTGGAATCGTACGAAAAGGCTCTCCGGGAACGCTTCGCCAAAAAGAAGGCGGATGTGGTGCAGGCCAATATTGACGCGGCGCGAGCCGGTTACGCCTACGCCAAAGAGAATTGGAAATCGCTGGGCCTTGGCTTGGAGCTTTCCAATCAGCAGCGTCTGGTGATGACGGGGAATCAGGCGATCGCCGTCGGGGCTCTGGCCGCCAACTGCCGGTTTTATTCCGCTTATCCGATGACACCGGCGTCCAGTATCATGCATTTTCTGGCATCCCACGGCCCGGCGAACGGCCTTTGCTTCAAACAGTGTGAAGACGAAATCGCGGCCATCAATATGGCGATCGGCGCCAGCCAGACCGGGGCGCGCGCGATGACGGGCACATCGGGGGGCGGATTTTCGCTGATGACGGAAGCGGTGGGGCTGGCGGGCATGCTGGAGACGCCGGTGGTCATTGCCAATGTCCAGCGTGGAGGGCCTTCGACGGGTCTGCCCACCAAAACCGAACAAGGCGATCTCTTCCAGGTTCTGGGGGCCAGTCAGGGGGAGTATCCCCGCATTATTCTGGCTCCGCATACGATCCCGGATGCGTTCCGCGTGACAACGGAAGCGTTTAACCTGGCCGACAAATACCAGTGCCCGGTCCTCCTGATTTCCGATTTATTGCTTTCCGAACACACGGAGACGGTGGAGTCGCTCGATCTCAAGATCCGGTTCGACCGCGGCGAGACCCTCACCGAATGGAAGGGCGACGGGTACCTGCGGTACCGGGACACTCCGAGCGGTATTTCGCCTCGCGTGCTGCCCGGGACCCCCGGTGTGCTTTATGTCAGCGCGAGCGACGAACACAATGAAAAAGGTGACGTGATCTCGGACGTCTTCACGGATCCGTTGACCCGGAAGAAAATGGTTGAGAAGCGCATGCGGAAGATGGTTCTGGCGAAACAGGAGCTGGCCAAGCTCTTTCCGGTCGCGCTCGAAGGGCCGGCGGCTGCCGATGTGACGCTCGTTGGCTGGGGGTCCACCTACAATGTGATTCAAGCGCTGATCCGGCGTCTGGAAGAGGACGGAATCAAGGCCAATGTTCTGATGATCAAGGTCGTGGCGCCTTTCTTGTCAGAGGGTGTCACTTCGGTTCTGTCCAAGTGCAAGCGCCTGGTCATGATTGAGAATAACTTTTCCTCGCAGATGGCCCGGTTGATCCGTATGGAGACCGGGATCCACATCACGGATCGCATTTTGAAATATGACGGCGAACCCTTTCTGCTGAGTGACGTGTATGAGCCGCTTAAGAAAATACTGGGGAAATCCAATGGCTGAGACGGTCACTTTTAAATCGGACGTTAAACCGGATTGGTGCCCCGGGTGCGGGGATTACGGCGTCCTGAGCGCACTCGAGAAGGCCTGCGCCGACCTCCATCTGGATCCCAAAGATATTATGGTGGTCTCCGGGATCGGATGCTCCTCCAACTTGCCCGGTTTCTTTCGTTCCTACGGGATGCATACGCTGCATGGCCGCGGGGTAGCAGTGGCCAACGGGGTGAAGCTGGGAAACCACGATTTGACGGTGATCGCGGTGGGGGGTGACGGGGATGGCTATGGGATCGGCGTCGGCCACTTTATCCATTCGCTGCGCCGCAATCTGGATATCACGTACATCGTCATGGACAATCAAATTTATGGGCTGACGACCGGACAGACGTCGCCGACCACGGAAATGAGCGTCAAAACCAAGTCCGCGCCGGAGGGAAACATCGAGCAACCGGTTAACCCGATCGCGCTGGCCCTGGCCGGCGGCGCGTCGTTCGTGGCCCGCGGATTCTCCGGCGAGCCGGCCCAGCTGGCGGAGTTGTACAAAAAGGCGATCACCCATAAAGGGTTTGCGCTGGTGGATGTGTTCAGCCCGTGCGTGACCTTTAACAAGATCAACACCTATCCGTGGTTCAAGGAGCGCGTTTATAAATTGGAAGACGAAAAACACGACGTGACGAATTTTGAAACGGCGATGAAGAAAGTGCAGGAATGGGGGCCTCGGATCCCCCTCGGCGTCTTTTATGCCAAAGAGCGGCCGACCTATGAAACCATGGAGCCGGCGCTCCGGAACGGCCCCCTGGCCAAACAGCCCTTCAAACCGTTGGACCCCGCAATCTTGCTGGAATTCGTGTAAAATTTATTACAGGAACAAACCGGATGATTACATTGACGGCTGAAGCTGTTTTGGAAATTAAGCGGTTGCTGGCACAGGAAAACAAACCGGAGTTGTGTCTTCGGATCGGCCTGCGCGGTGACGGCGGCTGCGGGGGGGCTCATCAGCTCGGTTTTGATACCGCGCGTCCGGAGGATACGGCCCAGGACGTCGAAGGGATCAAAATCCTGATCGATCCCCGAAGTGCGCTGTATCTGGATGGGGCCCGCTTGGAGTATGTCGATTCTCCGCAGGGACGGGGATTCATGTTTCAGTCCGCCAAGCCGTTGCCGTGCCCCGGCGCGGATTCATTTGAAGTCTAAAGAGGATTGGCATGATTAGTGAACAGGATGTTCTGAATGCGTTGAGCAAAGTCCAGGAACCGGAACTTCATCAGGATCTGGCGGCGCTCCATATGATCCGTGACATTGCGATCGACGGAGATCATGTTCGGTTCACCATCATGCTAACGACGCCCGCCTGCCCGCTCAAAGGCCGGATCGAAGAGGAAGCGCGCCAGGCTGTCCTGGCTCTCCCAGGGGTGAAGGATGTTCAGATCAAACTGGATGCCGAGGTGAACAAGGACGCGCGGCTTGTGGAGAATAAGGTCCTTCCGGCGGGCATCAAAAATGTTATCGCCGTGGCCAGCGGCAAGGGCGGGGTCGGCAAAAGTACGACGGCGGTCAATCTGGCGGTGGCCCTGCAGCGCGACGGCGCCAAAGTGGGATTATTGGACGCGGATATCTACGGTCCAAATATCCCCATGATGATGGGAATCGCGGAAAGCGAGCGGCCTGTGGTAACGGCCGATCAGCGCATGACTCCCCTGGAAGGGCATGGGGTGAAAGTCATTTCCATCGGTTTTCTGGTGGACAAAGACAAAGCCCTGATCTGGCGGGGGCCCATGCTCAATGGGGTCATTCGCCAGTTTCTGATGAGCGTGGAGTGGGGGGATCTCGATTACCTGGTCGTGGACCTGCCGCCGGGGACCGGGGATGCGTCCTTGACGCTCGTGCAGAGCGTGCCGCTGACCGGTGTGGTCATCGTGACAACGCCGCAGCAGGTGGCGCTGTCGGACGTGCGCCGTTCCATCGCCATGTTCAATGAGGTCCGCGTGCCGATTTTGGGGATTATTGAAAATATGAGCGGACTGGAGTGTCCGCACTGCCGGCACGCCATCCAGCTTTTTGAAGGGCACGGAGGAGAGGCCTTGAGCCGGGAGTTCGACATTCCTCTGGTCGGCCAGATCCCGTTTGATCCGGCGGTGGGAGAAACGGGCGATCACGGGGTTCCGGTGGTGATCGCGAAGCCGGAGTCCGTGCAGGCCAAGGTGTTTCAGAAGGCCGCCGAACTCGTGGCCGCGCGAATCAGCGTTTTTCAGAGAGAGGTTTTATGACGCAACGTGAGTCAGCCCGACAGGGACAAATTACCCCCGAGATGAAGCGGGTGGCGGAGAAGGAACACGTGACGCCGGAACTGATTCGCGACGAGCTCGCGGCCGGCCGGCTGATCATCCCGGCGAACGTGAACCATCTGGCGCACCGGCTCGATCCCATCGGCATCGGGATCGCGGTGAGCTGCAAAATCAACGCCAATATCGGGAACTCTGCGACCACGTCCAATGTCGAGCAGGAGCTGGAAAAACTCCACCTGGCGGTTCATTACGGCTCCGATACGGTGATGGATCTTTCGACCGGCGGGGATCTCGACCAGATCCGCACCGCCATGATTCAGGCCAGCACCGTTCCCATCGGAACCGTTCCCATCTATGAAGCGCTGAAACAGGTGGACAAAATCGAAGACCTTTCCTGGCTGCTCCTGCGCGACGTCCTTGAAAAACAGGCCAAACAGGGGGTCGATTACTTTACGATCCACGCCGGTCTGCGCCAGGCGCATATCCCCTTGACCCGGAACCGGATTACCGGGATTGTCAGCCGCGGTGGGGCCATCCTGGCGGAGTGGTGTCTGGTCCATAATGAAGAGAATTTCCTGTATACCCACTTTGACGAGATGTCCGAGATCCTGCGCGCCTATGACGTCAGCTACAGCCTGGGCGATGGCCTGCGTCCGGGTTGCTTGTCGGACGCGTCGGATACCGCGCAGTTCGCGGAGCTCGATACGCTGGGCGACTTAACGCAACGGGCCTGGAAGTCGGGTGTTCAAGTCATGGTGGAAGGCCCAGGCCATGTTCCCATGCATCAGGTGGCGATGAACGTGGAACGCCAGCAGAAGGTGTGCCAGGGCGCGCCCTTTTATGTGCTGGGGCCGCTCGTGACGGATATCGCTCCAGGTTATGACCATATCACCTCAGCGATCGGCGCAGCGCTGGCCGGGTGGGCAGGGGCTTCGCTCTTGTGCTATGTGACGCCGGCCGAACATTTGTCCCTGCCGAACATGGAAGACGTCCGCCAGGGTGTGATCGCTTATAAAATAGCGGCGCACGCGGCCGATATCGCGAGGCAGCGGGTCGGCGCGCGGGACCGCGATGACGAGTTGTCCCGGGCCCGTTTCAATTTTGACTGGAACCGTCAGTTTGCCTTGTCCATGGATCCGGAAGCCGCGCGGGCCAAGCACGATTCCACGCTGCCTCAGGAGAATTTTAAAGAGACGCCCTACTGTTCGATGTGCGGCCCGAAGTTCTGCGCGATGAAAATCACCCAGGATGTCCGCTGCCTCGAAGCCAAAAAACTGACGGAAACTCCCGCTGTCCGGTGACTTCAATGCCGATGACTCCTGCTGAGACCTTGCGAGATCGTATCCAGACGCTCAAAAAAGAGCGCCGCGCTGTTATTCTGGCGCACAACTACCAGCTCCCGGAAGTCCAGGACATCGCCGACTATGTTGGGGATTCGCTGGGGCTTTCCCAGCAGGCGGCCAAGACGCCGGCGGACGTCATTGTTTTCTGCGGGGTGCACTTCATGGCGGAAACCGCCAGCATCCTCTCCCCGGAGAAGACCATCCTGCTCCCGGATCTGGAAGCCGGTTGTTCGATGGCCGACATGATTACCGCTGAAGCTCTTCGAAAATGGAAAGCCGAACACCCCAGGGCGGTCGTGGTATCCTATGTGAATACGACGGCCGCGGTGAAGGCGGAAAGCGATTACTGCTGTACATCCTCGAATGCGGTGAAGGTGGTAGAATCAATTCCGGCGGACCGGGAGATCCTGTTTGTCCCGGATATGTATCTGGGCCGGTATGTTCGAGAGAAAACAGGCCGGACGATTCACACCTGGCCGGGGTACTGCGGAGTTCATTCCAGTATCACCCCCTCACAGGTGCTTCAGGCCAAACAAGCGCATCCGCAGGCGGAATTTCTGATTCATCCCGAGTGCGGATGCACGACGCCCCAGATGATGCAGGCGGATCAGATCCTGTCGACGGAAGGAATGATGAACCGCCCGGCGGTGTCACCGGCTAAAGAGTTTATCGTGGTCACGGAAACCGGAATCCTGCACCGGATGCGAAAGCAGTACCCTGACCGGAAATTCATCCCGATTTCCGAAGACGCGATCTGCGGCTACATGAAGCATATCTCGTTAGAAAAAGTACTATGGTCGTTGGAAGAAATGAAGTTCGAGGTGAAGGTCCCGGTTGAAATCGCGGCGCGAGCCAAACAGGCCATCGACCGCATGATGACGGTGGTATAAACCTATGAAAATTACCGTTTCGAATTGGAAAAACTGGAAAGACTCCAGCGCTACGCTGGCGGTTCTGGCTTTTCAGGAAGAGACGCCCAGACTGCTGGGGCTTGGGAAAGAGGCTTCGTCCATTGCGTTGCTCGCTAAAGCGGACGGCTTCAAGGCCAAGGAACGTGAAACGTTCCTCCTTCATCCCGTGGGTTCTCTGCCCGCCGCACGAGTCCTGCTGATCGGGCTCGGGAAGAAGACGGATTTCAATAACGAGGTGTTGCGGCAGACGGTGCCCCAGGTCCTTCGCCGGGTGGAAGACCTCGGACTCAAGCAGATCGCGCTTCGCGCCCCGCAAGTGTCGCGCACTCCCAAAGGGATGGACGCCGAACTTCAGACGATTGCCGAAGGGTTGTGGCTGGCGTCGTATCGT
Source organism: Elusimicrobiota bacterium (assembly GCA_041660185.1). Taxonomy (NCBI): domain Bacteria; kingdom Pseudomonadati; phylum Elusimicrobiota; species Elusimicrobiota bacterium. The sequence goes on from JBAZWU010000001.1 coordinate 63,115, forward strand.
TTTGATAAGCATCGCAAGGTGGAAGAGCCGCCGGTCCCCGTCGAAGACGTGACCTTGTGGCTGGACAGCACCAATGCCGTTGCTCAAAAGGCGGTGGAACGCGGTCGTCTCTATGCGCAGGCTACGATGCGGGCGCGCGATTTGATTAATGAGCCGCCCAGCCGGATGAACCCGGAGCGTCTGGCCGAAGAAGCTTTGTTGCTGAACAAAGCGCCGGTTTCCGTTCGCGTCTTTGATAAGAAGGAACTTGAGAAAATGGGAATGGGCGCACTCCTCGGGGTCGGTGCCGGCGGAGCGGTTCCTCCGCGGCTGGTCGAGATGATTTACAAGCCGGCGAAGAAAGCGCGGAAAATTGTGGCGCTTGTCGGCAAAGGGATTACCTTTGATTCCGGCGGTCTGTCCTTGAAGCCGGCGCAGTCCATGGAAACCATGAAGGATGACATGTCCGGAGCGGCTGCGGTGCTCGGTGTGTTCAATGCTTTGGCGGAACTCAAACCATCGGTGGAGGTTCGCGGCTACCTGGCGCTGGCCGAAAATATGCCGGGCGGACGGGCGCTGAAGCCGGGCGATGTCCTGAAAACGCATAAGGGAAAGACCATCGAAGTGCTCAATACCGACGCGGAAGGGCGTCTTGTGCTGGCGGACGCGCTGTCGTATGCCAGCGCACAGAAACCGGACATCCTGATCGATATCGCGACCCTGACCGGTGCTTGCACGGTCGCCCTGGGTCATCGGATCTCCGCGATCATGACCGAAACCCCTGCTTTGGCGCGTTCACTGGCTTCCGCAGGCACGGCCGCCGGCGAGAAGTTCTGGGAACTGCCGCTTGAGAAGGAATACAAGAAGGATATTAAAAGCAAAATCGCGGATGTGAAAAACATCGGCTCGCGGCGCGGGGAAGCCGGGACGATTATCGGCGGCCTCTTCCTGCAGGAGTTTGTTGAGTGTCCCTCATGGGCGCACATCGATATCGCGGGCCCTTCGTGGACCGATAGCGATCAGCCGTATTGCCCGACCGGAGGCACCGGCCATCCGGTGCGGACGTTGCTGCACTATTTAGAAAATATCTAATACCAAAATTAGAAAGGAAATGACCATGACCGAAATGACAGGCGCTCAAATCGTGTGCGAAGTCCTCAAACGCGAGGGCGTCGAGGTTGTATTCGGTATCCCTGGGGGATCGAATCTCCCGCTCAACGATGCGTTGGGCTTGTCGGGACTTCGTTTTGTGTTGACCCGTCATGAGCAGGGGGCTTCCCATATGGCGGATGGTTATGCCCGTGCCACCGGCAAAGTGGGGGTGTGTTTTGCGACGTCCGGTCCGGGGGCGACGAACTTGGTGACGGGACTCGCCACGGCCAATATGGATTCCATCCCGATGGTCGCGATTACAGGCCAGGTCCGCACGGACGTCATCGGTTCGGATGCCTTTCAGGAGGCCGATATCACCGGCATCACCCGGCCGATTACCAAGCACAACTTTCTGGTCAAGGACGTCCGGCACCTGCGCCGGGCGCTGCAGGAAGCGTTCCTGATCGCCCGCACGGGCCGTCCAGGTCCCGTGCTCGTGGATATTCCGGCGGACATTCAGCGCGCCAAGACTGAGTTTGACTGGGAAGACAAAATCGAAATCCGCTCGTATAAGCCGACAACGAAAGGACACGCCCTTCAGATCCAGAAAGCGGTGGAGCTGATCAAAGGCGCCAAGCGGCCCCTGCTGTATATCGGAGGCGGTATCCTCCGTGCGGCCGCGTGGGACGAGCTGTTCGCTTTGGCGGAGAAAGCCCACATCCCGGTGACGTGGACGCTGATGGCCAACGGCGCTTTTCCGCCGGACCACGTGCTGGCTATGGGCCCGTTGGGGATGCACGGCAAGTACAGCACGAACATCGCGATGCAGAAGTGCGACCTGCTGATCGCCGCGGGTTCGCGCTTTGATGACCGGGTGACGGGGAAGCTGGATGCTTTTTCGCCTCACTCCAAGAAGATTCATATTGATATCGATCCGTCGAACATTTCCAAAACCGTGTATGCCCATTGCCCGGTGGTCGGAGATCTTAAGAACGTCCTGGGCGAAATTGCCGGAGCCGTCCCGAAACTGGACCACAGCGAATGGTTGAAGGAAATCCAGGCGTTGGACAAACAAAATCCGTTGTCGTACAAGCAGGACGGAAACGGGATTCGTCCCCAATACCTGATTCAGGAGATTCACCGGTTGACCAAAGGGGAAGCCATCGTGGCCACCGGGGTCGGCCAGCATCAGATGTGGGCCATGCAGTGGTATCCCTGCGCCAAGCCGCGCCACTTCCTGTCGTCCGGCGGGTTGGGAACGATGGGGTATGGGTTCCCGGCGGCGCTCGGCGCGAAGTTCGCTTGTCCGGACCAGACGGTGGTTTGTATCGAGGGAGACGGCTCCTTCCAGATGACCGCTTGTGAATTGACGACCTCCACTTTGGAGAAGCAGCCGGTCCTGGTGCTGGTCCTCAATAATTATTTCCTGGGAATGGTCCGTCAATGGCAGGAGCTTTTCTACGAGAAGCGCTTCGCGGCGACCTGCCTAGTGACCCCGGGAGGGAAGGTCAAGCTGGAAGACTTTCCGGATCAGTCGAAGGTTCCATATATCCCGGATTTCATTAAACTCGCGGAAGCGCACGGAGCCATCGGGATGCGGATTACGACCAAGGATCAGGTGACACCCGCCCTGGAGCAGGCGCTGAAGGACGTGAAGCACCGCACGGTGGTCATGGATATCGTCATTGATCCGCTCGAGAAGGTTTTCCCGATGGTGCCGGTCGGCAAAAGCCTGGACGACATTATCATCGACATGGCATAACACCCTGGTGACAGTCACCGAAAATAAATGTTGTTTTCCGCTTGTCTGTGGAAGGTGTTTTGATTGTGTTAAGTAAAATGGACCTAATTCCAGAAGAAGACAATGCGGAAAGTTGGTCGAAAATGTTATGAGCAAGAAAAATGATTTGTCTAATATGATGAATTTAAGTGTCAGTTTCGGTGACTGTCACCAGGGTGTTTTGTGATGGAAAACGTTTACGACATCGTTATCGTCGGAGCCGGGCCGGGCGGACTGACAGCCGGTCTGTATGGCTCCCGAGCCAAACTGAAAGTGGTTATTCTGGAAAAAGAGCTGCCGGGCGGCCAGATCAATAAAACGGGGATTATCGAGGATTACCCGGGTTTCATCAGCATCGATGCCCGGGAGCTGGCCCAGAAAATGACGGATCATGCCAAGGCGTTCGGAGCGGAAATCCGTTCCATAACCGCCAGCGCTGTGCGTAAAAGCAACGATCTTTTCCATGTGGAAACGCCGGAAGGCGTTCTGAAGGGCAAAAGCGTGATTCTGGCCACCGGCGGCAGCCCCAACGCGCTCGGCTGCAAAGGGGAAAAAGAATTCCTGAACAAGGGTGTCAGCTACTGCGCCATCTGCGACGGCCCGCTGCCGATTTTCCGGAACAAGCCGATGGTGGTGATCGGCGGCGGCGACTCCGCTGTCGAAGAGGGCCTTTACCTGACGAAATTCGCCTCCCGCGTTTTTCTGGTCCACCGCCGCAACGAACTTCGCGCGTCCCAGATCGTGCAGGCCTGCGCCAAAGCGGATCCCAAAATGGAGCTGGTGCTGGAGTCTGTTGTGGAGGAAATCGGGGGCAAGGATCTGGTCGAGTGGGTCAAAATCAAGAACGTCAAGACGAATCAATCCCGGACGATTCCGGCCGCCGGTGTGTTTATTTACGTCGGGTTTTCGCCGAATAACGGCATCGTCAAAGATCCGGTCCGGAAAGACGGCCAGGGATATCTCCTCACCAATCCAAACATGGAAACCTCGATTCCCGGGCTTTTTGCGATCGGGGATGTCCGCCAGCAGCTGACCCGGCAAATCACCACCGCTGTCGGGGATGGGACCACCGCCGCGGTGGCGGCGGAAAAGTTTATCCAGGGGATTTTGAAACGGTGAAAGATATTCTGGTTCGCATCGGCGGCGACGGCGGCGAAGGCATCATCAGCAGCGGTGATCTGCTCACCATGGCGCTGGCCCGCTCCAATTATGAAGTTTTCACGTTCCGCACGTTTCCGGCGGAGATTAAGGGCGGGCCCGCGATGTTCCAGGTCCGCTTCGGAGACCAGACCATCCTGTCTCAAGGCCATCAGGCCGATATCCTCGTCACGCTGAACGAAGAAGCTTTTCGATTGCACCACGCCGCCCTGAAGCCGGACGGTCTGCTGGTGTATGAGCCGGCGCATTACAAACCGGAAGGATCCTTCGAAGCGTACGCGGTGCCGCTGGACGAGATCGCTTCGCACGGCGTGAAATCCGCGATCACGAAAAACATGGTAGCGCTGGGGGTTGTGGCCCGGGTCCTGGACCTGTCCTTCGAGACGCTCGAGCAGCTGATCCGCGAACGTTTTGGTAAAAAAGGCGATGCGGTGGTCGCTAAAAATCTGGAAGCGTTGAAAGCCGGCTCCGAATTTGTCGCGCAGCACCCCGTCAAGAAACAGCTGCCCGTTTTCGCTCCTCTGGAGTCCTCCCATAAGCATGTCGTCATGTCAGGGAATGAGGCGCTCACCGTAGGAGCCATTTCAGCCGGGTGCCGCTACTTCGGCGGTTACCCGATCACCCCGGCTTCCGATATCCTTGAATTGATGGAACGGGAATTGCCGAAGTTCGGCGGCGCGGTGGTCCAGACGGAGGATGAGATCGCCGCGATCGCCTCGGTCATCGGCGCTTCATTCGCCGGCAAAAAGGCGATGACCGCCACCTCCGGCCCCGGCCTGGCGCTGATGGTGGAGGAGCTGGGGCTGGCGACGATGGCCGAGATCCCCTGCGTGGTGGTGGATGCCCAGCGCGGCGGGCCCAGCACCGGGTTGCCGACCAAGATGGAACAGGGGGATCTGAACCTGGCGGTTTACGGCGCGCACGGTGACGCCCCACGGATCGTCCTGGCCCCCGGTGACGTCGAAGAGTGCCTTTATTACATGATTCAGGCGTTCAATCTGGCGGAAAAATACCAGACGCCCGTCATTTTTCTCACCGATCAATCCCTGGCGCACCGGACCCAGACGTATGTGTGGCCTGACTTCAGCCGGGTGCCGGTGATCAACCGGCTCCTGCCGTCGGAAGCGGAGCTGAAGGAGTATGACCGCTACAAAATCACGCCGGACGGGATTTCGCCGATGGCGATTCCCGGGATGAAAGGCGGTTGTTACGCGGCGACAGGCCTGGAGCACACGGAAGAGGGATTCCCGAGTTTCGTGCCGAAAACCCATACGATCATGTCGGCCAAGCGCGCCCAGAAAATCGAAGAAGTTTCCCGGGAGAAAGGTTTCACGGCCCGCTTCGGGGAGAAACAGGCGAAAATCGGCGTGATCGGGTGGGGGTCGACGCAAGGCGCCATTCGTGAAGCGGTGGAAATGGCCATTCAGCAGGGCCTGTCGGTGGCGCAGCTGCAGCTGAAGATGGTTTACCCGCTTCCGGAAGCCGACCTCCTGGAGTTCCTCCAGTCCGTGGAGCAGGTCCTGATCGCGGAACTCAACTATATGGGGCAGTTGAATCAGCTTTTCCAGTCCAAATTTCTCATCCCGACACAAACACTGACCAAGTGCGAGGGACTGCCCTTTTTTGCGGAGGAGATCCTGGCTAAATTGAAAGAAATGAGCGGCAGCGCCAAAGCAGCGGCCCAGGGAGAACGTCTTGCCACGCACAACCGCTGAATATAAGTCCGAGGTGAAGCCGACCTGGTGTCCCGGGTGCGGGGATTTCGCGGTTCTCAACGCCCTCTACCAGGCGTTGGCGGCGCTGGATCTGGATCCGAAGAACGTGGTGGTTGTCTCCGGGATCGGTTGTTCCGGGCGGTTACCCATTTTTGTAAACTCCTACGGATTTCACGGGGTACACGGGCGGGTGTTGCCGACGGCTATGGGCGTTAAGATCGGCAATCCCAAACTGACGGTGATCGCGGTGGGAGGGGACGGCGACGGGCTGGCCATCGGCGGCGGGCACTTTCCGCATGCGGCGCGGCGCAACATCGATATCACGTACATCATGCTCGACAACAATATTTATGGTTTGACGAAAGGCCAGGCTTCCCCGACCACCCTGCAGAGCTTTCAGGGGAAATCGAGCCCCTACGGCGTGGCGGAAGAAAACCTGAATCCCATCGCGCTGGCCCTGGCCTACGACGTGTCCTTTGTCGCGCGCGGCTATGCGGGCCAGATCAAACATTTGACGGATCTGATGATTGAAGGCATTAATCACAAGGGCTTTTCGTTTATCCATGCCCTGTCGCCTTGCGTGGTTTTCAATGACACCTACCCCTATTACGGAAAGAAAGTGACCCCCATCGCTCCTTACGAAAATCCCTCCAACAAAATGCGCGCCCTTGAACTGTGGCAGGATAAACATCACATTTTTCTGGGGACTTTTTATAAGGATGAGACGCGGCAGACGTTTAATGAACGGATCCGCGACATTATCGGGCAGTTTCCCCGGGATGATGAAAAATACTTCAAAGAACTTCTAAACAGGTACGCCTAATGAGAACTTTATCCATCCGTTTTATGCGGTGCATGATCCTGATGTTTTTGGCCGGGTTGCTGCCGGCCCGCCCGGCCGTCGCGGCTTCCGACCGAGCCGTCATTATCCTGGCTCAGGGAGGATCTCCCCTGTGGACCCGCGCGGTCAAACGGGTGGTGAAAGCGGCCAAACTCCCCTGTCCCCACGTGATCTTCTTCGGCCTGGGCGACACGATGGTGGAGCGGACGGAACTTCAGGAAGACGTCCTCGCGATGGAGGGAAAAGGCGCCCACACGATCATCGTGGTCCCGCTCCTCGTCTCCCCGTTTTCCAAGGCGGCCCGGCAGTGGAAGTATCTTTTTGGTGTGGATGTTCAACCCGGATTCATCAATATCCCGCTTTTCCCTCTGGAGAAACATGCGACCATCCAGTTCTCCGATCCGCTGAATGACTCGGCGGCGGCGATGGAGATCCTTCTCGACAGGGCCCATGAAATCAGTTCTCAGCCCGCCAAGGAGTCGGTGGTGATTGTGGCCAATGGACCGAATGATGAGTCGGATAACCGGCGCTGGGGCCGTATCCTGCAAAGTCTTTCGGAAGGGGTCCAGAAACGCGGCGGATACGCGACGGTGGAAGGAGTGACCCTGCGCGAGGATGCCCCTTCAGTGATTCGACGCCAATCGATCCAGGCCCTGCGCGATCGGGTCGAGGCGATTGACCGTGAAGGGCGGCAGACGCTGATCGTGCTCAATACGCTGACCAGCGACGGCCTTGAGAATCGGGTGGATCTGGAGCTGCGGGGCCTTAATTTTGCGCTCAATACCAAGGCGCTCATGCCTGATTCCAGGCTTTCCGAATGGATCCGGAGCCAGGTGCCCTGATGACCGGGTATTTCCGATCGGTCTGGGCGAACTCCGTCAACCTGTTGAAAGGATTGGCGCTGACCTTCCGTTATCTGTTTGAGCGGAAAGTCACCCTCCAGTATCCGAAGGAAAAGGCCGCCCTCCCGGAGCGGTTCCGGGGGATGCTGACCTTTCATATTGAGGAATGCATCGCCTGCGATTTGTGCGTGCGGGCATGCCCTTCCGCCTGCATTTCACTGAAGAGCGAACGCAACGCAGCAGGCAAAAAGATCATCCAGACCTACACCATCGATTTTGGCAAGTGTAACTGGTGTCGTCTCTGTGAAGAAGCCTGTCCCACCAACCCCAAATCCGTTCATCACACCCTGGAGTACGAGCGGATGTTTCATTCGCGGGATGATTTCAAGATCACTTGGAACAAAGTTTAGGTAGGCTAGGGGACGCTGTTTAGTTTTGTAGTTGTTTGTCGCGTACGTCTTCGATCCGTTTGAGCATCACTAAGTCCACTATCTCCCTGGAAAATTTCACATTCTGACAAACAACTACAAAACTAAACAACGTCCCCTCTTTTCTCTTGGGGATAGCCGTCAATCTTGACACGTCTGTGTGAATACGGTACAACTTGGGTCGACGTGGCACTTGCGTCCATGGAGGCTCTTGATGGATGATTCTTCCAGCCCCGCGCCTTCGCTTCATCTCGGCACCATACAATCTCTCTCCCTTCACGCGATTTATACGTCTCCCCATCAGATGCGCCGGCAGTTTGATGATGCTTCGTTGAGCCATTTGGCGCAATCCATGAAACAGGAAGGCTTGATTCAGCCCATCACCGTGCGGCCGGTCGGTAATGCTTATGAGCTGGTCGCCGGCGAACGGCGCCTGCGGGCGGCGGAGTTGCTGGGATGGGAAACCATTCTGGCGCGGGTGATTGAGGTCAATGATGAGGATGCGGCTTTCAAAGGGCTGATCGAAAACCTCCAACGGACCAATCTGAACCCTCTGGAGGAAGCCAGGGGATTCAAGCAGCTGATAGAGCCTCCTTATAATCTGACTCAGGAGACCATCGCCGAGCGTGTGGGCAAAAGTCAGGGAACCGTGGCGCGCTGTCTGGCTCTTCTGGAGCTGCCGGTTGAAATACAAGAACTGATTCCCGCCGGCCAGGTGACCGAGAGCCATACCCGCGTTTTGCGCAAAATCACCGACATCGTGCAGCAAATCGCCATGGCCCGGCAGATCCACCAAGAGGGATTAAGCGTGAAAGAGACGGAGCGCTTGGTACGGGAGTGGCTTAAGCAGGCCGGGCAACTGGAAGGCCGCACCGGCAACGACCGCCGCAAGTCCGCTTCACGCCGGCTGGCTGATGGTAAGAAAGTGGATCCTCTGGAAGACCTCTGGCCGCAGCTTTCATTCTCTCCGAACGGGGGCCCTCCCGGCAGCTGGAACGTTCGTTACGAGGGAAAAGGCCAATGGACCTTTGAGGTCCAGACCGAGGGGAAAGATCCCAAGGCGACCCTGGGTGATTTCTTTATTCGTCTTGGGAACGCGTTAAACGATCAAAAACCCGGCGACTCTCTGGGTTAGGGGACGCTGTTTAGTTTTGTAGTTGTTTGCCGCGTACGTATTCGATTCATTTGAGCATCACTACCCCCATTATCTCCCTAGAACATTCCACATTCCGACAAACAACTACAAAACTAAACAGCGTCCCCTGCCCCCTCTCGCCAGGCGAGCCAATGTCCGGAGGGCTGTTCGAAGAACCGCTGGTTTCTCCATCCCGCTCAAAACGAAGTAACTTCCTTCCAATTCGTAGAAAAACCCCGGATGAATCAATAACCCATGCCGGTGAAGCGCTTCATAAGCGAAGCGTTCATCGTCCAGGCCGTTCGTGAGCCGGACCGCCAGGTAAAAGCCGCCTTCCGGCGGGATCACGTCGAAGACCGGGTAACGCGAGAGTTCCCGTGTTGCCAGGCGCATGCGGCGGCGCACCTCCGTTTGAAAACGGTTTAAGAAGGGACGGCCCCTTTGAAAGAGGAGCGGTACAGCGGCTTGTGCCGCCTCGTGAACCGGCAGGAAGGTATCGGAGATCATCTCGAGTGTTTTCAGTGCCTGCTGAACACGCGGCGCCGGTCCGGTGACAGCCATCCAGCCGATTTTAGAACCCGGCAGGGCGAACATCTTAGAGAATCCATTCAGCGTCAGGACCAGGGGGGTGGCGTGCGACGCCGGTCTCGGCAGGGGTCCCTTCGCGAAAACGAACGGGCTGAAGACTTCATCCGAAATAATCGCCAGGTCTTTCTCAGCGGCCAAGTGGCATAAACGATCGACTTCTTCCGGAGAGGCGACCGCTCCGGTGGGGTTGTGGGGAGAAATCAAGACAATGGCCCGGCTCCGGTCCGTTATAGCGGCGGAGAGGCCCTCCCAATCAATGACCCAGCGGCGTCCTTCGGGACGCAACGGATAGGGCCTCAGCTGAATATCCGCCAGGGTGGCGATCGAGTCAAACAGCGGGTAAGTGGGACGCGGGCAGAGAAACTCGTCGCCGGGATTGCCGAGCAGTTTGAAAGCATAAAGGTAAGAGAGACTCGTGCCCGGGGTCAGGATCAGCTGTTCCGGAGGGATGGATAGCCCTTCGGTGCGGTAGAAGCGGCTGATGCCTTCACGGGCTTTCTTCTGTCCCCGCGGGTCAGGCCGGTAGGATCGCGATAACCGGAGCCCGGTGTCCATCGCTTTCCGGAGAGAATCGGCGGGAAAGTGAATCCCTTGGTCATGGACATTCCCGGAGACCAGGTCTAGGACTGGTAGTCCGGAAGCCCTCCGCCGCTCCCGTTCCTGATACAGGCGGTTCTGCGGCTGGTCGAAATGCTGGCCGATCGAAGAAAACACGACCTATTCTACCATCGGTAACGTAGGGGCGGACCGCTGTCCGCCCGGGCACCGCGTGCCGGTGGTTGTCCGTTCACTCCGGTGCGGTCTCCGGGCGCTCGGCGGTCCGTCTTCTCGGCCCTCCAAAACAGCGGTCGGGACCTCGAGGGCGAGCCGTCCCGCCTCGCTGAGCCCACAGGTCGTTCACGTGCCAACCACCGGCACGCAATGCAATTGGAAATGTAGGCACGGGCGGCTGCCCACCCTAGAATCCTCGTAACCCGTTCAATATAGGTTAACAGGGAACATTTTTGCGTTGTCATTTGCCCCCACGAATTTGTAGCATACAAATCAGTAGAAGTCAGACCTCACATGGAGGTGTAATATGTTGAACCTACCACGTTTTCGCAACAGCCTTACCAATCTGCTCCAGAAACAAGATCAAGACCGCGTTAAACCACTGAGGGCTCTTCTGAGTGCTCTGATGATTACGTTGGGGTTAGCACCCGTTGCTCAGGCAATAATTTCAGATAATACTGACAAGGCTGAGAGGATGTCTCCGTCTGTAAGCATACAACCCGCAACTAGCATCCGGCCTGATCGGTTTAGTCGGATGATTTTTAACCGAATGGGTAATGCTGTCAAGCTTGCTTTGAATCATTATTCTCACTATTCACATGGTTCACATGGCTCACATGGTTCACATGGCTCGCATTATTCCCATTACTCGAGTCGTTACTAAGTTACCCACAATACCATCACTTCGGAAATAAACATGCCTCCAACGAGTAGGCCGGAAGGTGTTGTCACCGACATCGGTGATAAGGTCTTCCGGTTTTTTATTGATCCCTCTCTATATTTAGAACAAGTTGTTTTTAAGACATGCTATGTCTTCATTGATCGCTGTTATATTCATTTAGCCCATGACGAACGAGGGCAGATACTCGTAACTATCCAACTGAAGGATGTGAACCACCGAGACTCAGATGTCGCCGGGGAGTTCCTTAACGAGTTGATAAATCAGCGTCTGAGGAGAGATATCAATAGCGAAGTGGGAGTTGTAAGGCAATTGCTGGTGGCCGCCGCATTTGATGAAGGAAATCTTGGGGATAACTCGAGCCAAGAGGCCGATTATCTGAAAGACCCTGTGGGGATCAATGCTACGAAAACCTCAACCCAACCAGAATGAGTTTTTTTAATGGTGAGACATTCCTTCTGGATGATTTGATATATCAAGAAAAGGCCTTAAAAGAAGCGTCTGATTTATTCTTCTCATTCTGTCACGTAGACTTCTTCCACCGGGGAAAATCCTACCACGTAACTATTGTTGTCAAGAATCAGCATTTAGCGGATAGCCAGCAGGTGAAAGGCGAGTTTCTAAACCTGGCCCTTGGGCAGTCCCTGAAAATGCTTGAGGATAAATAGCTAATGATGCCTGCAAATACTCTTTATGCAACCGCGTATAAAGGTAATGGTCATCCATATAAACTGCTGCCTTTTCGTTTCGTAGAAATGCCCAATCAGGAAATATGTCTAGTAAATGAGGTGGGCGAGTACAGCTTTATAACGAAAGGTGATCTTGCTTCGCTTGTGAGCCATGCGATGCCCGTAGAGTCAGACATATATAAAGATCTCCGATCGATGCATTTTGTCGTAGACAATGTTACTCAGCATTTGCTCCCAGCTCTTGTTACGAAATATAGGACCAAAAAAAGTTTTATTTTTGGGTTTACCAAGCTCCACATGGTGGTCCCAACACTACGATGCAACCATTCCTGCCAGTATTGTCAGGTCTCACGTGTTGGAGAAGGAGAGAAGTCCTATGACATGACAAGAGATACTGCTACGAAAGTCGTGGATGTGATTATGGCGGGGCCCGCACCATCAATCACAATAGAATTTCAGGGGGGTGAACCTCTCCTAAACTACCCTGTTGTCGAGTACATTGTGGAATACGCAAGCAATAAAGCCGCTGGAATAGGGAAGTCTATCGATTTTGTGGTGGCAACAAATCTGTCTGTTATCACTGATGGTCAATTGGAGTTCTTCAGGAAATATAAAGTCAATATATCTACTTCCTTAGACGGGCCGGAGTGGTTGCATAATGAAAATCGACCAATCCGCGGGGGAAATGGCTACAGGAACCTTATAAACAATCTGGCGCGAGTGAGATCCTCTCTGGGGATTGGACGCGTCTCCGCATTGCTTACCATCACGAATAAAAGTCTTGGATTCGCACGAGAGATAGTTGATGAGTATTTGAAATGTGGCTTCCGAAATGTATTTCTGCGGCCATTAAACCCATATGGCTACGCTCTCAAGGCGCGAGATAAGATCGGATACCACCCTGCGCAATTTATGGAGTTCTATCAAAAATGTTTGGAATACATTATCAGCATCAATTTAGAGGGAACATTCTTCTCTGAATCATATGCATGCATGATCCTTACACGGATACTTACACCCTTCCCAATCGGCTTCGTTGATTTGCAATCCCCGGCTGGAGCCGGTATTGCGGGAGTAATTTACAACCACAACGGCAATGTGTATCCAGCAGATGAAGCGCGAATGCTAGCAGAGCAAGGAGATGATGCGTTTCTCATGGGAAATGTAAACCTCAATACGTACCAGCAGATATTTGGAGGCGAGGTGATGCGCTTACTGGGCACCGCCTCATGCCTGGAAGCGTTGCCCGGTTGCGCAGATTGTGCATTCCAGCCTTACTGCGGTGCGGACCCCATTAACAACTACGCTACGCAGGGCAATATTTTCGGGCAGCAACCCACATCCGAACGATGCAAAATTAAATTTGCAATGATCCAACACCTCATGGGATTGCTCAGGAGTGGGGGTGATCGAACTCAAAAGGTATTGTGGTCTTGGATCAATGAGCGAGATGAAGCACCGTGTTCCGATGAGGATAAATCTTGAGGCTATCTACTATTGGAAAGCCTATTAACTTTGATACATCGATAATGGCGAGATGTACCAAGAATCTCGGCCATCCAGTGGATGATCGTTCGAAATATTTATATGTGTGCGATACGCTAGCGGACATGAATGATGTCGATGGATTTTTGGGTGTAATTACGCGCTCATGCCTGGATGAGTATGTGCGAGATAATGATGCTCGAACAATACCAATTGTTCACTCTGTTGGTCATGTGGATCATTTGGTGGATGATGACATCGTTGCGATAAATTCTCGGTCGGGCATGGTCAGAACACTATTTAGGCCCCAATCTAACAATAACGCACTGTTCTTGACTGAGCGATGTAACAATAATTGTCTGATGTGTTCTCAGCCCCCACGAAACGATCGCGATGAGGAGTTTCTCGGTATGGCTCTCAGGTTGGTCGGAATGATCCCGCAAGATACCGCGAACATAGCCATTACTGGTGGAGAACCCACTCTCCTTGGGAATGGGTTGTTGGATGTCATTAGTGACTGCAAAACTCAGTTGCCAAATACAAATATTACGATCCTTACAAACGGAAGAATGTTTTATTACAGATCGTATGTGAAGCGACTGAGCGATATTGAACATCCCCATTTAATGTTAGCGATCCCCCTCTATTCGGATGTTCCAGAACAACACAATCAGATAGTCCGATCAGAAGAGGCATTTCAACAGTCGGTTCTCGGTATTTATAACTTGGGAGCGCATAATCAAGATATTGAGGTGCGAATCGTCTTGCATGCCTTGAACTTTAAACGTCTCCCTCATCTCTGTGAATTCATCTATCGCAACCTGCCTTTTATCTCGCATGTGGCTATTATGGGGATGGAGGTTACTGGATATGCCAGAAAGAACCTTGGCCAGTTGTGGATCGAACCATATGACTATTCTGGGCAGTTGGTCGAAGGTGTTGAGTTCCTGGCTACGAGGGGAATGAACGTGTCCATTTACAATACGCCGCTCTGCATATTGCCAGAGCCTGTATGGAAATATGCGCGCCAGTCAATATCGGATTGGAAAACAATATATCTAGAGGAATGTAGTAAATGCCAAGTCAAAGACAAGTGCGGTGGGCTGTTTCAGACGTCAGGCCAAAAGTATAGTCAACATATCCACGCTGTTCTATCTTAAGAAGTACGCGGCGAAAAGGAGATTGACCCTAGCAGTGCGTTATATTTGTTCGTTGGCCACACCCCTGACCGCCAACGGGGGGAAGGTCATGGGTAAGAAGGGGGGCAAAGGGGGAGCAACGTTGCGCAAACAGCAATGAAAACGAATATTCGATTCCCAAGGTTTAGCCAAAAATATAGTCAGCCACAGAAACGACTATCACCTCTTTACAGATTAGTGCCCTTGCGTAGCTTTGACCGTTCGATATTCACTGATAAAGATCCTCCGATGCAGGAGGTATGCAATTTTGTTTTGGCTTTAGCTCTCTTTTACAACGACTTTAAAGACATCATTTATGCATTCATCCTGCACCAAGACCAACGGGAGAAGGTTGTTCAAGGGATCAATCCGGATTGGGGCCAGTGGTCCGGCATTCGAGAACATCAAGTACGCATCCTATTGGGAACTTTATGGGAATTCCTAGAACTTGTGAGAGTAAATCGACCAGCTTGGAAACACCCATATTTTTCAGATTTTATCCCAAGATTGCCTGATGAAGCCTTTCGTGCATGGTCTGAAATTCAGGATGTAGTGGATAATGGTTCTACGAAGCATGCAATTTGGAGAAAAGTAATGTTGTTTCGTCAAAATGTAGCATTCCATTATGCAACCAAATGCATTGCCCAGGGATACGATCATCATTTTTATAAATCGGGGAAGGATAACTCAGTCCCGTATTGGTCTGAAGGGTCATCTATGGAGGAAAATCGGTTTTACTTCGCAGATGCTGCAGCTCAATCATTTGTTGAGAAGGAGTTGGGAAGTAAAACTAAGGAATTTTGGATCGAAGTCGACCGATTTTATAAACAACTTAATTCTGCTGTTGGGAACATCGTGCGGCAATTTATAAGGAAGCGTGGAGGGTAAGTCGCGGAAAAGGGTTCTGGCTGACGCTTTCTGAGAGAACGCGAGAATGACGGAGGTTAACACATGAGCACTGTCCCACCCACACCGAACACAATGCCGAGCGCGGGAGCGATGGCGGCTCTAGCTCAATTGAACGCCGGGCGGGTGCTGCGGCCGCTGGTCAACCTGTTTACCGCTGTAGCGTTTTACTTCCATCTGCGGCAATTCCTCTCGACCACGTTCGTGCTTCGCTACGATCCGAATATCGCATATATTGCGCTCTTGACCGCGTACGCGGGGCACCGGGAACTGCGGCGCTGGGTGGCGGATCCGGAGATCATTTCGGAGCGGGCGCGGCGGGGGGAACTTTTCGTTGTTTTCTGGTGGGCTTTCTACATCGTGGCGTTAACGGCAGCCAATCATATCGCTTCCTGCCGGGTGCCGGAGGGGCTCCTGTCCCTGTGCATGCAGATCACCGCCATCTTCTTCGGGACGTTGACCTCTCAGCAGTTTTTTAAGCGCAAGACCGTTTCAGCGATGAGTGCCGTAGATAAGGTTTCGCTTCAAGAGCGCATTTTGAAAACCCTGGGTGAAGCCCAGTCGCCGATGAGCACGGGCGACCTGGCTCTTGCGCTGGGAGCGTCCAAAGCCACTGTCTGGAGGGCGGTCAAGGGTCTTGAGGACCAGAGCAAGGTGGAATGGTCCGGCCGCTCCGACAGCGATCCGGATGGCGGCATTCGTCTCAAAAAATAGAACCGTTTCAAATGAAACAGTTTCAAAATATTGAAACGGTCGTGAAACGGCTAAATGAAACGGTTCCTCTGGGTTGTTCCTTCCGGTGTTGGCCTCTGCGATGCAACTAATGTATAACCTGCGTAATGGTGAATAAAGAGCGGATACTTTTGGAGACTTCCGATGATTGATAAGGAAATGATGCCACCGGCTATTCGTAAGTCGTGGGTGGCCGGGTTTTATGTCTCGTATGTATTGTTGGTCCACGTCCTTCTTTGGATGTTCCTGATCATAAAGGGAGTCCCGAGCTTGGTTCAGGGGCATCCTCTCTTGTTTGTCGGCTGGGTCATTGAAACCACCTGGCTGGCGGCACTCATCGGCGGGGGGCTCTTAATGGGGGTGACCATTTTCCTGGTGCGCTGCACGAACTGTTTTCACCATCCGTATGATTTTGGGCGTTGTTTCTCTCTGGGAGCGATCGTCGGATCACTGGCCCAGGCACTCGGGATTACGCTTCAATTTCTTCTCCAGTTCCACCAACTTCCTACTGGATTTCGCGTTGGGGGTGCGTTTTTGTCAGGTTGTCTGGCCGGAGGATTGGTTGTCGCCTTTTTCCTGTGGCGGCTGTCCTTGAAGAAGGATTGAAATTGCATGGGATCTAAAACAGAGCGGCTGCTTTCTTTGGATGTTTTTCGTGGAATCACCATCGCGGGGATGGTTTTGGTCAACAGCCCCGGCAATGAGACGGCTTACGCGCCGCTGGATCATTCCGCCTGGAATGGCTGTACGCCGACAGACCTCGTTTTCCCTTTCTTTATTTTTATCGTCGGTCTTTCGCTGGTTTATTCGTTTTCCAGCCGGCTGGCCCAGGGCAAGTCCCGATCGGAGTTGCTCGCCCAGGTCCTGCGGCGGACGGTGATCCTTTTCGCGTTGGGACTTCTGATGAATGGGTTTCCCCATTACAACCTGTCCTTGATTCGAATTCCGGGGGTCCTGCAGCGCATCGCGCTCTGTTATTTCTTCGCCTCACTGGCCTTCCTCTACACGTCGACCGTTTTTGAAATTGTCGGGATCGTCGCGGCATTAACCGGCTACTGGTGGATGATGACCCACGTTGGCGTACCGGGATTTGGCGCCGGCAACCTGACGCCGGAGGGGAATTTGGCGGCCTGCGTTGACCGGATGCTCCTGGGAAAACACCTCTACCGGCCGGTGTATGACCCGGAGGGAATCTTGAGCACGATCCCGGCGGTTGCCACCGCCCTTCTCGGGAATCTGGCCGGAAGATGGTTGCGTTCCGTGGGGGCTCAGGCCCATAAGATCACCGGTCTTCTCGAAGCGGGCGGTGTCCTGTTATTGATCGGCTGGAAGTGGGACAGGATTTTCCCGATCAACAAAGCTCTCTGGACCAGTTCCTATGTTTGCTGGACAGCCGGTTGGGCGCTGCTGCTTCTGGCGTTCTGCTACTGGGCGCTGGAAATGAAGGGTTGGCGCCGCTGGTCCAGGCCTTTTGAAGTTTTTGGGGTCAATGCCATCGCCGTTTATGTTCTGCATATTTTCTTCCTGAAACTCCAGAATCTCTGGCACATCCCCCAACTCGATGGCAGCCCCGGTAACCTCCGGATCTTTATTTCGGAACACCTCTTCGGCTGGATGTCCCGCCTCGATCCGTCGGCCGCCTATGCGGCGAGTTATACCCTGCTCTGGATGGCCTTTGCGTGGGTCCTCTGGCGGAAAAAGATCTTCATCAAGATATGAGAGCGTCCCTGGATTTTCTGCAGGTCAAGAAGGGCCGGATTGTTGATCAACAGGACCGGCCGGTCGCCTTGCGCGGGGTGAATCTGGGAAGTTGGCTCTTGATTGAGGGCTATATTCTCGGCGGACCCAATAAGCCGGAGCAAACCATCCGGCGGAGCCTGGTTGGAACCATCGGCCGGACACGCGCTCGAGCCTTTTTCAACCGCTATCAGGATGTTTTCGTTCAAGCCGCTGATCTGCGCCGGATACGGGAGTGGGGATTCAATCTGGTGCGCGTGCCGTTTAATTACCGCCTGTTTCTCCCGTCGCCGCAGGGAAATCTCTACGAACGCAACGGTTTTGAGCGCCTGGATTGGCTGGTGCGCCAGTGCCGGAGCCTGGGCCTGTACTGCGTGCTGGACCTGCATGCCGCCCCCGGTTCACAGAATGCGGATTGGCACTCCGACAGCTCGGGCCAGGCCGGACTCTGGACCTCTAAATCGAACCAGGAGGCCACCGTGCGCCTCTGGCGAACGATCGCGGAACACTTCCGCGATGAGCCGGTGGTCGCCGGGTATGATTTGCTTAATGAACCGAATACGGATAATAAACCCCTGCTTCAGGCGCTCTACTGCCGTTGTGTGGAGGCGATCCGGTCTGCGGGCGACCGGCATATTGTCTTTCTTGAAGGGACCGTCTGGTCCAGCGGCTTCGATCGGATCGATCATTTAACGGATGACCAGATCGCGTACGCCCCGCACTTCTATAACCCGTTTCAGTATGTGTTCAATCTGGAACTCGGCGCGTGCTACCCGGGTGTGGTCAACGGGAAGCGCTGGACAAAGGACAGCCTACGGCGCGATCTGCGGCGTTATGCGGCTTGGGCTGCCCGGAAGAAACGCCCGGTGCTGATCGGCGAATTCGGCGTGAACAGCCGTTGCCCAAGCTGTCACGCGGAAGCCCGGTGGGTCCGGGATGCGGTTGACCTTTTCAAATCGTTCGGGTTTCACTGGACCTACTGGACGTACAAGACATTGGCCGGGCACCTCTTCCCCAACGGCCTGCTCCAGTTCCCGCCCAATCCAACCTGGCTCCGCCGTGAGGGGCCGCTGCTCGGCTGGGAAAACTGGCCGACTCACCCGCAAAAAGAGATCCTGCGCGCCTTGGATTCCCGTCACTTCAGGCCTGATCTCTCGATCCTTCGCGAGCTGCAGCGCGGCCTGACTAAAACAATCTAGATTATCCGCCCGGGGACCCCCCCATGAGAATGCACTTGAAAGAAAAAAAATCTCATTCAATACTTGTTACATGACGGGAAGGAACATCATCGGGTTCACGCTGTTGTTTTTGGCGATGAGCTGTGCCGCGGAAGAAACCCCAAACCAGATCCGAAAGCGATTAGGGATCCCGCTGGGAGAACCCATTCCTGAAGAGGCGCTGCGGCCGAAGGCCACGACGGCTCCAGCCAAGGCGCATCCTGTGCGGCGTCGAAAAAAATCGGACAAAGAATTGGATGCGGCGGTCTCCCTGGTTTTGTCTTTTTTCCGACATTACAACAAGGGAGAGGCGGAGGACGCCTGGAAGTTACTTTCCCCCGAAATTCGGAAACGAAAAGATTATCAGGAATTCTGCAAGCGAAGCCTCAGCCGTTACGTGGCGGTACAGTCATCCAAGGAAGAGCCGTCGGCTGATGTGGCGGCGGTGGTCGGGCCAAAAAGCAGCCGTGTGATTGAGGGAAAGCTTCCAGAGGACAAGATTGAAGCCATGCAACAATGGAACTGGCTTAATCATTCGGTCATGGTTTATATCAATCCAATCAAGCCGGTCTCTGCAACTGAGCCTGAGATGTTTGTCGTTAAGTCGATCGATGACCAGCTGAAAATCGTCAGCCTTCCAAACTACTAACCCGAGCCGTCATCCCCCCCTGCAGTAATCCGATGGAGACAAAACCCTCACCCGCGGCTCTCCCTTTGGTCGGCCTTGCCCTTTCCCTCAGCAGGGAGAGGGGAGAATGTTCCCATTCGGGAATATAAATCTCCCTCCCCCTGATGAGGGGGAGGGTTGGGGTGAGGGTCTAGTCTGATGACTAATTGAAAATGGAATGGTTCTGACTGGTGGCGGCGAGCATCGCCGGTTCGGGCAGCCGTTCGAGGGTCGTGCCGGGATAGTAATGGTCTAATATTTCTTGATAGGTGTAACCTTCGCGTGCCATTTCAATGGCCCCCCACTGGCAGAGTCCCACCCCATGGCCCCAGCCCCGCCCGTTAAACTCGTAGCCATCCTTGGTTTTGGAGATCGTAAAAAAGGTGCTTTTCAACACTTCCCCATGAAAGTGCCGGTTGATGACCTGGCGGAATTCTTTGGCTGGGACCCAGCGGGGTTGGTTGGACTGAATCAGAACCTGATGAGCGCGGTGCGACGAGTTCCTGCGGATGACGCGCAGGGTATCCAAAGCGTCCAATCCCACGATCCAGCCGGCGCGGAGGAAACACATCCGGAGCTGTTGCCCCGGAGCTTCGAAATGCCACTCGGCTCGCGGCGCGCTCTGGCAGAAAGTATCCGTTCCGTTCGTGTCGGAGACGCTCTGGAGATAAGGGACGGTCGGACATTTCCAGACATCTTGTACCGCGGCGGTGATTCCGCCGCAGTTATCATGATAGAACGCGGCGATCGGTTTTCCTTTGTAGGACAAATACTGCCCGCGTGAAATCTGCATCGCGAGTTTAAAATTCGACCGGATGGACGACGTGCCTCCGAAGGCCTGGCAATGCGGGGTGTCGCAGAAATTGTACCCCTCCTTGCGGTGACGCCATCGGGAAGCCAGGACGTAGCTCCGGCTGGCGACGATTTGGGCTTTGAGGCTTTCCGGATTAAAATCGAGAGATCCCAGCTCGGCTTCCGTAATGCCGAGGACATAGGTTTCGAGCGGCAGGACGTTGATGATTTGCAGCTTGCCGTTGCGCGCGCTGATCTGCAGCCATCCGACGGTGCGGCGCGGCGCTTTTTTCGGCCGTTGGATTTCGATCCATCGGCCCGCCCGGGAGGCCAGATTCGCGACCGGTTGAATGATTTTGGGCCCATGGGCATCGCGGATATCCAACTGGTTGTCGCAGGCCGTCACAACGACTTCATCCTTGGCGCGTTCAGCGGATATGCGCAGCCCGCCGTAGGCTTGAAGCGTAATCTGGGAAATCGTTTCGTTGGCCAGTAGACGAACCCGGACCGTGGAAATCGCGGTATCTTGGGCGCAAACCCTACTAATTAGGACGGTGGAGGCCACCGCCATCCAGGTGAAGAGAGTTGAACGTCTGATAAACTAAATCCTTAAAATTTTATTTACGATGCAACCGTTTGCTGTAAACAACAAATCAGTTGTGTTTAAATACCAAATTGCATGTCACCTGACAAGAACTATTTGTAATGGTCCTTCGATAAATGGGCGACGGCCAGGGTGTGATAAAATGAAATCGTATGACACTGACATCTGAAGAAGTAATTCGGTACGCCCGGCATCTGATTTTGCCGGAGGTGGGTGTTGAAGGGCAGGAAAAACTCAAACGGGCGAGCCTGTTGCTGGTCGGCTGCGGCGGTTTAGGCTCGCCGCTCGGGATGTATCTGGCGGCCGCCGGTGTCGGCCGGCTGGGGCTGGTGGATTTTGACCGGGCGGAGGCGTCTAACCTTCAGCGCCAGGTGGCCTTCGGTACGCCGGATATCGGGCGGCCCAAAGTCGAAGCCGCCCGTGACCGCGTCCTTTCCATTAATCCGAACGTGCAGGTCTCCCTGTATCCGGTCAAACTCACCGCTGGCAATGTCATGGACCTTTTCCGGGGCTATGACCTGATCCTGGATGGGACCGACAACTTCCCGACCCGCTACCTGATCAATGACACCTGCGTTCTTCTGCGCAAGCCGAATGTTTACGGCAGTATTTTCCGATTTGAAGGGCAGGCCTCTA
Organism: Elusimicrobiota bacterium; assembly: GCA_041660185.1. Lineage (NCBI taxonomy): Bacteria > Pseudomonadati > Elusimicrobiota > Elusimicrobiota bacterium. The sequence goes on from JBAZWU010000001.1 coordinate 84,766, forward strand.
TCTTTGGCACCGTCCAGGGGCCCTGTTACCGGTGTCTTTTCCCGGAACCGCCGCCTCCCGGTACGGTTCCCTCCTGCGCGGAAGCGGGTGTGCTGGGCATCCTGCCGGGGGTCATCGGGCTGATCCAGGCGACCGAGGCGGTTAAGCTGATTCTTGGAAAAGGAAAGCCGCTCATCGGGAGACTCCTTCTTTATAACGCGTTGGATATGAAATTCCGCGAGGTCCCGATCCAGAAGGATCCGGAGTGCCTGGTTTGTGGAACAAAATAGGTGATATGATGCAGCGAGAAAGAGTTTGAGAGAATGATAATCAAAAAACATTTCACGCCACGCGATATCGAGCAACTGATCCCGAAGCTCGAAAAGATTTTTGAACACATCGATTCCTGCCGCCGCCGCGTGGGGATTTTGGTGACTCCGGTCGAACCCTTGAAGGCTCCCGCGGACCCGGTCGAAAGGGTGTCCCCCCCGTTGATCCGTTCACAGGTGGAGTTTCTGTTGGAGGCTGTCCAGGACAACGTGGATCACATTTCGACTCTGGGGGGTATCGCCAAAGACCTGGATACCGGGTTGGTGGATTTTCCGGGGCGGGTTGAAGGGGAAGAGGTGTGGTTGAGCTGGAAAAGAGGCGAGAAAAAAGTCCGCTACTGGCATCTCCAGGATCAGGGCATTGAAGAGTTGCAGACGCTCCCTCAGAGCAGTTCAACGATGTCTCATTAAGTTTTTCCGAAGAGTCTCTTTCCCGAAGGGCACTCATGCTCACGTTATATAGAGTCCTTAAATTTATATTTCGATACCTGATTCCCGATTCCCTGCGGTACGTCTTCGCTCGGACGATTGCCTGGGGGATTTGTTTTTTTAACGCGCCCAGGCGCGGGGTGATTATTTCCAACCTGACGCCGCTGGTCGGGGAGGTTCGGGCGAAGGCGATGGCGCCGAAGCTGATGGGCAACTTCCTGATGACCGCCGTTGATTTTTTCTGCGCGCACCGCGATTTGGCGGCCTCCATCCCGTTTGAGAACTGGTCAGCGGTGGATAAGGCTTACCGAAAAACCAAACGGGTGATCCTGGTGACCGCGCATCTGGGGCATTGGGAAGTAGGGATCAGCTGTCTGGTGGAGAAAGGGTTTTCCATGGCCGGGGTTTACGCGCCGTACCGGGAGGACGCCATTGTGCAGTGGATTCTGCGTCATCGGCAATCGGAAGCGGAATGGATCCCCGCCTCACGCGGCGCGGCCCTGGCCTGCATCAACGCTCTGGAGCGCGGTCGTGTGCTCGGCATGGTGGCGGATATTCCGTTTGGCGAGAAGGGACGCCGCGTTAAAATTGCCGGGGCCTACGCCCACCTCCCCCTAGGTCCCTGGGCGATTGCGGTATGGGCGAAAGCAACGGTTATCCCGGTCTTTATTATCCGCGAGTCTCCCGGCCGGTATCGCGGCGTCATGCTGGATCCCATCACGCCTCCGGAAGGTTCTTTCCGTCATCAGATGGAGGCGATGCAGGACGTTTACCGGGCCCACCTCGAATCCTATCTGCAGCGCTATCCCGAACAGTGGGGCGTGCTGCAGCGCTTCTGGGATCCCAAACAAGCCGCCCAATGAAACGGATCAAGCGACCAAAGCACCTCCTGGCCGCCATCATCATTTTCTTCGCGGTGGCGCTGATCCTCTCTTCAGCTGTCCTGATCTATCAAGGCCAGCGGACGCTGACGATCCTGTCCCACCCCCAGGGTGTTCGTTCCCTGACGATTTACAGCCGTTGGCTGATTCTGGATCCCGTTCGCTATTCCTCTTCGACGGGACCTGCGGCGATGAACTCATCCGCCGCAGGTCCTGCCGGGAACATCACCCGTTCCCAGGTGCAGGCCTGGCTGGCAGCGCTGTCTTACGAATCAACGCTTTTTCCTCCGGAGAAGCCGGGCCAATACCAGGAGACCGCTGACCTGGTCATCCTGGCGCGTCCCTTTCAATATCCGGATCAAACCCTTCCCTTACAGCCCATCCGTTTGCGGTTCAGCGGGGATCGCCTGCAATCGATCGAAGGATCGAACGGCCAGGCACTCGCGCAGTGGCGGTTGGAACCCAGGGTGCTGGCGCAATGGGTGTCCGAACGAGGTTTTGAGCGGCCGCAGGTTCGTTTGGAAGAGCTGCCGCCGCATGTGCCGGCCGCCATTCTGGCGGTGGAAGACAAGCGCTTCTATCGGCACGGGGCTTTTGACCCGGTAGGGATCGCCCGTGCGCTCTGGGTCGATATTCGCCATGCCCAGTGGCGGCAGGGGGCGAGCACCATCAGCCAGCAGCTGGCCCGCTCGATTTTTCTGGATGTTAACCGCAGTTGGCGTCGCAAAGTCCTGGAAGCGACCTTGGCTTTTTATCTCGAACTGCGCTACCGAAAGCCGCAGCTTCTCGAAATGTACCTGAATCAGGTCTATTGGGGGCAGGACGGATCCGAAGCGCTGCTCGGGATTGAATCCTCCAGCCGTTCTTATTTTGGGAAACCGGCGGCTCAGCTGACGGTTGCTGAGAGCGCTCTCCTGGCTGGTATCCTGCAGTCTCCGAACCGGCTGTCGCCACGTACCGCGCCCGAGCCGGCGCTGGATCGAAGGAACCGTGTCCTTCAGCTGATGTCTGAGCAGGGACTGATCTCCTCGGATGTTTATGCTCTGGCGGTTCAGGAACCGTTACGTTTGGCGCCTGCCGTGCACAAGGCGAATGATTCAGCGTATTTCCTAGCCATGCTCAGGGACCAGTTGTCTGATCGTTACTCCCTGCCGCTTTTAATGAGCCAGGGCTGGAAAGTTTTCACCACGCTCGATCCAACGCTGCAGCCCTTGGCCATGCAGGCGGTTCGCACTCTCGTGTTGAAGGCTTCGGAGCATCCGGAAGGGGCTTTGATCGCGCTTGTTCCTCAAACCGGAGCGGTGCTGGCCTGGGTGGGGGGAACGAATTTTGCCACGAGCCCTTTCGACCGTGCTGTTCTGGCGCGCCGCCAGCCGGGTTCGGCTTTTAAACCCTTTGTGATGCTGGCGGCGCTGGAAAGCCGCCGGGTGACCACCGCCACGCTGTTGGACGATAAGCCGCTGACCATTAAGAATGCTACCGGAAACTGGGTCCCTCGGAACTATGACCGCCGGTTCAGGGGGCGGGTATCCGTTTGGGATGCGCTCGTGCATTCCTTGAACGTTCCGACGGTGCGCTTGGCGATGCTGGCGGGATTGCCGCAAGTGGTTGAGGCGGCCCATCGCGCCGGGATCGGGAGCGCTTTGCAGCCGGTTCCTTCCATCGCTCTGGGGACATCCGAGGTGTCCGCCCTGGAGTTAACCAGCGCCTACGGCACGTTGGCCAACGAAGGAGTTTATGTCTCGCCCTACACGATCGAGGGCATTTTGAACGGTCAGGGGGACGTGGTGGAAACGCATCGCACGGAAACAAGGCGTGCTTTCGAGCCGGAACCGGCTTATCTGGTTACGCAGATGCTTCAGGCGGTATTCCTGGATGGAACCGCGCGCCAGGCGCGTGAGTTGGGGTTCCACTGGGCGGCCGCCGGTAAAACAGGAACTTCCGAAAACTACCGGGACGCGTGGTTCCTCGGCTACTCGCCGGATCTGGTGTGCGGCGTCTGGGTGGGGTACGATCGCCCACGCAACCTGGGTCATGCCGCGGCCGGCATCGCACTACCCGTCTGGATACGGTTTATGGATAAAGCCTTGGCCATAGAAGGGGCCCGAAGTTTCGCTGCGCCTAAGAACATCATCTGGAAGACCATTGATACGGACACCGGGCTTCTGGTTCGGACCGGCTGCGTCCATCGCCGCAACGCCGCTTTCCTGAGCGGCACCGAACCCGCTAAATTTTGCGATCTCCATCCTGGCGGCCTGGTCGGTTTTTTCCGCCGCCTGAGAAGTTCCAAGGAATGATGTTCATTCGTCCGTTCCCTTCGCGTTTAGCCGGGATGTTTCTTGTGGCCGGCATTCTGGGATATGCGCCGGTGGAGTCGGATGCCAAAGAAACGGCAATCAAACCATTGTACAACGTTGGTTATCAGGTGATCGATTTCAGGTACCGGAAGGATGGGCAGGATCAGCTGCTCACGGTGGCCGTCTGGTACCCAACGGCGGCTCAGCCGAAGCCGTACAACTACGGAGGGCCGACAAGCGGCAACGTTGCCGTCGATGCCGCACCCCTTGCCGAAGGCGGACCGTATCCTTTGATGGTTTTTTCGCACGGGTATGGAGGCGGCGGACTCAGCGCGGTGTTTTTTACTGAAGCCTTGGCCGCGCGCGGCTGGGTCGTAGCCTGTCCGGACCATCATGACAAGTATTCGGTCGTCCGCATACGCACCGGCCAGACGAAGCACTTCGACCATCGTGGTTTTCTGCGGGATGCCCATGGGATAGCTGCTTCCGATCCCGGCGACCGAGACAAGTACCTTTACCGGCTGGATGAGACGCGGCTCGTGCTGGACGACATGCTGGTTTCAGGTCCCTTTGGGAAATTAATCGACGCCGATCGCATCGCCGTCGGAGGGCACTCTCTTGGAGGATTCACGGCGCTGGGGCTCTGCGGGCCTGTCAAGGAGCGCCGGGATCCCCGTATCAAGGCGGTGTTGTTGTTTTCGACCGGGGCCGGCGGTTATCTGTTCAGGGAAGATGAGCTTGCCGCCGTGCGAATCCCGACCATGCTGTTCGTGGGGGAACGGGAAGAAGACCAGTTGCGCGGGTCCCAAACGATGGCGGAACTTTCGGCCAAGATTTACCGAAACGTATCAGCGCTCAAGTATTTCCTGGAGGTCAAAAGGGCCGGCCATTTTTCGTTCAACAACCGTTTCACGGACAATTTCATGTCGTGGTTATTGAGCGGTGACGAGAAGCAATTTGAGCTTGTTCGACGCTACTCGATCGCTTTTCTGGAGAAGTCCGTTGCGGGAAAGAAAGACTCCGAGCGCGTCCTGGAGCGGAGGGATCCGCTGCTGAAGCGCTATGTCATGGAACCGCTCCCGGACAGGCCATCCGAGCCAGAACATCCCCGCTAATGACGGCTGGTGTAGAAGTAGATCGTTAAACCCGTTGCCGCGGCAAAACTCGCGGAGTAGCCGTATGTCATGTCTCGGGAAGCAAAAGCCGCTCCGGCCGCGATCAGAACCACAGCGATCGGGAGTTCCCAGGAGTTGCGTTTATCCAGCCGGCGGTCTTCTTCGTCCCATTGTTTAAGACGTTCTTGATCCCGTAGCGTGCGTTCCCTGATCGGGTCGTTCGACGAAGGGGGTTCCTGAGCGCTGAGCCTGTTGAGCGGAAGGCTGGTTAGAAGACTCAGCAGAATGAGAAGACGCAAGCGCTGCATATCCATATTATAATCCGAACAAGGGCCATGCACCGCCGATACTTTTTCGTTGGACTTCTGTTCGCTCTGGCGTTTCCCTGCACGCTCACGCCTTCTTCCGGAGCGGAAGAAACAGGGAGCTTGCGGCAGCAGATCATTGAACACATTCGTCAATCCCGGCAATCCGTCGATATCGTGGTTTATCAGGTGGGTTCGACGGAAGTCTCCGATGCCTTGATCGAAGCCCATCAGCGGGGAATCCGTGTCCGGGTCATTGTCGACGATTGGCGATCCAGCGCGTCGTCCCCGTCGCAACAGGCGATGGAAGATGACGACATTCCCATCCGCTGGATCCGCGGTCGGTCAACGGAAATGATGCACGACAAGTTTGTTATTTTTGATCGGGCCATTGCGCTGACGCCAAGTTATAACAGGTCCAAACGGTCTTTGCAGGGTGCCGGCAACAATGCTTTCAGCGATGATCCTGGGTTAGTTAAGGAGTTGCAGGCGGAGTTTGAAAATCTCTGGAAGCGTTCCCAGACCCAGAAGGAATGATCCCCTCACTCCTGCCTGTCGGCAGGCCCTCCCCCTCCGCAGGGGGAGGGAACGTTAGACTTTTTGCAGATATCACCCCCTCTCCCTGCTGAGGGAGACCACGAGGCTTCCGCAATTTCCTATAGCGCCTCGAGTCCCGCGTCGTGGCGGGAGGGTTAGGGTGAGGGTAATAAATTAATCCCCGGACTTGAAGGCGTTGGCCAGGTAACGGCGGGCTTCTGGGTGGGATCCCCAGAAGTTCGGGCGCGAGCCCACCTGACGATAATCCTGAAGCGCTTCCTCGCGTTGCCCGCGGAGATCGAAAATCTGGCCGCGGCGCAAAAGAGCAAACGTGACCCACCGGCTGGAATCCATTCCCTGAGCCAGAATCTCATTAAAGCACCGGAGCGCGCCGTCGAGGTCGTTTTTGCCCCACAGCAATCCCACCCCGATACAGTAAAGGGCCGGCTGGACTCCCTGGCGCTGGTACCAGGGCGTTTCGGTCTCTGATTTTTTAAGATAGTCCTTCGCCTCTTGCGTCATCGGTCCCCAGCGCTTCATCTCGTAGAGAACCATGATTTTGGCCAGGTGCATCGCCGGGCTTGCAGGAAACTCCTGGTAAAGGGCTTGGGCTAAAGACAACGCCTGCTCCGACTGGTTCTCTTCGGTGTAGATCTCCATCAGGAAAAACATGGCTTCGACGCGGGCGTGCCGGCTTTTGTCGATGGCCAGTTGGAGCTCCCGCATGCCCCGTGTCTTATCCCCGTGAATGAGAAGCGCCGAAAGCGCGCCGACAAGCCCGCCGAATGTATCCGTGTAGTAATCGTAAATTCCGAGACCCAGATAGGCGTCATAGAGGGTCGGATCGTAAGCCAGGGATCGTTTCAGAAGCGAAGCCCCGTGTTTGCCGGAAAAATAAGCTTTCACCCATTGTTTTTGGGTCACCTGCCAGCGGCCTTTCAGGCCTTCAGCGCCGCCCCAATAAAGGCAGGCGTATCCTTTTTCAGCGGGGGTCCTGGCTGTTTCCAGGTAGGCGCGGCTCACGCGGGCCGTGTCCTGATAATCGTCTTCCAGACGGCGCTCGATTTCCGGAAGCTTGTAATCGAATTGTTGGGCCAGCTGCCACCAATCCGTGGCTGTTTTGTAGAAGTAGCCGGCAGGATCCTGTGGATACGTTCTGCAATAGCCGTCAAAGAGTTGGCGGGCTCGTTCGTACTGGAGTTGATAGAGCCACCAGAGCCCTTGTGAAAGGGGATCGCCCGGTGGAGGAGCGGTTTGAGAAGACCCGTTCAACGGAGACAGAGGAGCATCGGAGAGGGCCTGAAGCGGAAAGACGATCAGAATTGCTAAAGCGGTGCCCAACCATTGTCTCATAGGTAGAGTTTACTGAAACTATTTTTATTCTCGCAACTGATTGGCCGGTGTCCCATGCCTTTTTCGCCTTTTTCGTCAGCTTGACGGAAATGTTGTAAACAAGGATAATACTACACGAATCGCTAAGGCTTCTTGCTTTAGCGTTCTTTTTTGCCCCTATTTTTAAAGAGGAGTCTCATGTGATTCACGAGGTAACCCTTATTCCGGGCGATGGCACAGGGCCGGAGCTTTGTGAAGTCGTCAAAAAGGTCTTAGCCGCGACCGGGGTCCAGATCAAGTGGGATCAGGTCGAGGCGGGTGTCGATGCCATGAAGAAGACCGGCACCCCTCTGCCGGACAATGTGTTGGTGTCCTGCCGGCGAACCAACGTCGCCCTAAAAGGGCCCATCACGACGCCGGTTGGAACGGGTTTTCGCAGCGTCAATGTGACGCTTCGTAAGGAATTGGATCTTTACGCCTGCATCCGGCCTTGCCGCACCTATCCCGGCATCAAGTCCCGTTATTCTAACGTGGATCTCGTCTTGGTTCGGGAAAACACCGAGGACCTCTATGCCGGGGTGGAATTCCCGGCTGATTCCGAAGAGTCCAAACGCATTATTGAAATGGCTCAAGGGAAAATCCGGCCCGATGCCGCGATTTCCATCAAGCCCATTTCCCGTACCGCAACCGAACGGATTGTTCAGCGCGCTTTTAGCTATGCGGTAGAGCATAGACGCAAAAAGGTGACAGCGGTCAGCAAGGCCAATATCATGAAGTTTACCGACGGTCTCTTCTTGACGGTGGCCCGTGAAGTCGCCAAGCGTTATGAGGGCCGGATTGACTATGAAGAGCGTCTAGTTGATAACATGTGTATGCAGCTGGTGCAGAAGCCCGAGATTTACGATGTTCTCGTTCTTCCAAACCTGTACGGCGATATCCTCTCTGATTTGTGCGCCGGCCTTGTCGGCGGCCTGGGTGTGGCGCCGGGAGCTAACCTGGGCGACCAGGGGGCTCTCTTTGAAGCGGTTCACGGATCCGCGCCGAAATATGCGGGTCTTAACAAGGTCAACCCGACCGCCCTTCTCTTGTCTGCGAAGCTCATGCTGGAGCATCTGAAAGAGACGGACGCGGCTCGCCGGATGGAACAGGCGATCATCGATGTCATCCGCGAGGGGAAAACGGTCACGTACGATCTGGGCGGAAACGCCGGGACACGCGAAATGGGTGATGCGATCGTCGGAAAACTGGCGAAGCCGGCGGTGTCCCGGTAATGGAGCGAACCCTTGTACTGGTCAAACCCGACGGCGTTTGCAAGAATTTGATCGGAACGGTCACGCCTCGTTTTGAACAGGTGGGGTTGAAACTGGTTGGTTTGAAGATGTTACGCTTAGAGAGGCCCCAGGCGGCTGATTTTTACAAGGAGCATCAAGGACAGCTTTTTTACGAGCCGCTGTTGTCTTTTATGACGTCGGCGCCGATTCTGGCGATGGTCTGGGAGGGTGAGGACGCCATCAAAACAGCGCGTTCGTTGATGGGATCGACCGATTCCCGAGAGGCTCAGCCCGGGACGCTTCGGCGGCAGTACGGGACCGACAACCGCCGGAACCTGACGCACGGATCGGATTCGCCCGCGTCAGCGGAACGCGAGATCGCTTTCTTTTTCAAGCCGGACGAGTTGTTTTCCTATGGTGCAAGCGACTGGGATTTGGAAGGGACGCGGGCCCCTGGCGCCTGAACAACGCCACTTTAATAAACAGGGCCTGGGGTAATTAACCCGGGCCACAAAAGGAATTCTGCCATGGCTAATCCAAAGAAACATCATACCGCTGCGCGCCGCGATAAACGGCGCGCGAACTGGAAACGTCTGACCCTGCCGGGAATGTCCAAATGCCCGCAGTGCGGCACGTCGCACGTTCCGCATCGCGTCTGCCCGGGTTGCGGTTTTTACAACGGACAACTCGTGGTCGCCAAGAAGGAAAAGAAGACCGAAGAGGGAAAAGGATAAGCCCTTGGCGGGAAAAGCTCGCATCGCCATTGACGCCATGGGGGGAGATTTCGGAGCGCTTCCCAACGTGGAAGGCGCGATCCAGGCCGTTCAGCGGTTCAACTGCGAGATCACGCTCGTCGGGAACTCGGCGCTGTTGACGCACGAAATCGAGCGGTTGGGGGCCACGCGCCTGCCGTTGCGCGTCGAACACAGCGAGACGGTTGTTGAAATGCACGAGAGTCCCGCCCAGGCCTGCCGCCAGAAACCCCGCTCTTCCATTATGGTGGCCGCTCAATGCGTGGCTGAAAACCGGGCGGATGCCGTCGTGTCCGCCGGCAACTCCGGCGCCACCATGGCCGCGGCGCTCTGGCACATGCGGCGGCTCCCGGGCGTTTCCCGGCCGGCCATTACCACCCTTCTTCCGACGCTCAAAGGAGTTGTATCGCTCACCGACGCCGGCGCCAACGTCGATTGTAAACCCAAACACCTTCTGCAGTTTGCCATTATGGGAAGCCAATATATTAAGCATGTATTTAACCGTCCAAACCCGAAGGTCGGTTTGCTTTCCATCGGGGAAGAAGAGACCAAAGGAAATGAGCTGACCCTGGCGGCCGCCGAACTTTTCAAGCGGTATGTCCCGAATTTTATCGGCAATGTGGAAGGCGGGGACATCCCGAAAGGAGAGGTGGATGTCGTGATCTGCGACGGGTTTGTCGGGAATATCGTTTTAAAATTTGCGGAAGGCCTTTCGGAGGCGTTGGTTTCCCTTATCAAGGAGCAAGTTCACGCCCATCCGATTACGAAACTGGCAGGGTTATTTTTGCGCCCCTCTTTCCGGGAAGTTAAAAAGAAGACCGACTACGCGGAATACGGCGGGGCGCCGTTGTTGGGGGTCAATGGGGTCTGCATCATCTGCCACGGAAAATCCAACTCCAAGGCGATTTACAACGCGGTCCGGCAAGCGGTGGAGTCGATTCAGACTCAGACCAACCAGAAGATCCGGGAAGAACTTCACAGGCTGCAGATCGCCAGCGAATCCCCTGAGCCTCCCCGGAAAATGCCTCTGATCGCCTAAGCCTCCCATGCTAACCAACAAACAACATGTCCATATTATAGGGACGGGTGCTTATGTCCCGGCGCACGTTCTGACCAACCATGATCTGGAACGGATGGTGGATACCTCCGATGAATGGATCACGACACGGACCGGGATCAAGGAGCGTCATATTGCCGGTAAACATGAGGCCTCCTCGGATCTGGCGGTCAAAGCGGCGGAGCGGGCGCTGAAGGACGCGGGGCTTAAAGCCGACGCCATCGATTTGATCGTGGTCGCCACCTCAACGCCGGATATGTTCTTTCCTTCCACCGCTTGTTTTGTGCAAAAAAAACTGGGGATTAAAGAGACGGTCAGTTTTGACGTCTCCGCCGCCTGCAGCGGGTTTCTTTACGCTCTGGAAAGCGCGCGGGCCCTGCTCGAAAGCGGTCTTTACAAGACAGCGCTCGTGATCGGCGCCGAGAAGTTTTCTTCCATTATGAATTGGCAGGACCGGTCCACCTGTGTTCTTTTTGGCGACGGGGCGGGAGCCGCTGTTCTGCAATGCCGGCCGGGGCCGGGCGGGATTTTATCAACCTATCTTCGTTCAGATGCCTCCTACACGGATATTCTGAGCGTTCCCGCGGGCGGTTCGCGCCATCCGGCGGATGAGGACGTCGTGAAGAGAAAACTGAATACCATTCACATGGAAGGGAAGGAAGTCTTTAAGCTGGCCGTCCATAAAATGATTTCAGCGGCCCATGCGGCGCTGAAGCTGGCCAACAAGAAGGAAAAAGATTTAGCGCTGTTGATTCCTCACCAGGCCAACCTTCGGATTATCGAAGCCATCGCCCAACGGGTCGACATCCCGCGCGAGCGGGTTTATGTCAATGTGGATAAATACGGTAATATGTCCGCGGCCACGACAATCGTTGCGCTGGATGATGCGCGCCGGGAGGGACGGGTACGCAAAGGGGATCTGGTCGAACTGATCGCTTTTGGCGCCGGATTGACGTGGGGTGCCGCGGTGATTCAATTTTAATGGAGTCGATTGCTTTTATCTTCCCGGGGCAGGGATCCCAGACCCCCGGCATGGGAAGCGCGGTGGCGGAGCGCTATCCGGAGGCCCGCCGTTGTTTTGAAGAGGCCTCTGAACTCCTGGGCTGGGACCTTCTGCAGGCCTGCCAACAGGGCCCGGAGGAACGATTACGGCAGACCGATGTGGCTCAGCCCGCGTTGTATGTGACCGGGTATGCCGCGGCAACAGTGCTTCGGTCTCTGGCGGTTGAGCCGGGTGCGGTGGCGGGGCACAGTATCGGCGAATATGCGGCCCTGGCTTTCGCGGGTGTATTCGATTTTAAGGAAGGGCTCCGCTTGGTCCGCGAACGAGGACGTCTGATGCAGGAAGCGGGCCAGGCCCATCCCGGCGCGATGGCCGCGATTCTGGGGCTGGCTGTTGAGAAACTTCAGGCTTGTTGTGAGGCGGCCCGGGGGGAGGGCATTTGTGTGCCGGTGAACTTCAACAGCCCGGAACAGATTGTTATTGCCGGTGAAAAATCCGCCGTCGAAAAGGTTTCTTTGCTGGCTTCCGAGCAGGGGGCCAAGCGGGTCATCGCTTTAAACGTTTCCGGGGCTTTCCATTCTCCTTTAATGACGGAGGCGGCCCAGGCGATGCGGTTTCTTTTGCAAAAAGTCGCTTTCCGAGATGCCGCCGTGCCTCTGGTGATGAATGCGGACGGTCAATCCCATCAGCGGGCGGACGAAATTCGGGAAACACTGGCTCGCCAGTTGGACAATGCCGTACAATGGGTAAAAACAATGGAAACGATGCGCCAGGAAGGAAACACCCGTTTTGTAGAATGTGGTTCCGGACGGGTCCTGAGCGGGCTTGTCAAGAAATTCGACCGGCAACTGCAGGCCTATTCAACCGAAACAACGGAGGCTCTTGCGCAAGCCGCAGAAGCGCTGGGCGCCGCGAGGAAGGGGATCCCATGAAGCTGAAAGATAAGGTGGCTGTCATTACGGGTGGCGCGCAAGGGATCGGGCGTTCGATCGCTCTTCTGTTGGCTGGTGAAGGGGCGGCTCTGGTGCTTTGTGATGTGGATGAGGTCAAGGTTCTGGCCACCGCGGCTGAAATCGCACAGGAAAAGAAGGTTCAAGTCTTTGGTGTTAAAGGGAATGTCGCGCAAATTTCCGACTGCGAAAAGCTCGTCGAAGCCTCGCTTGACAAGTTTGGACGAATTGATATACTCATCAACAACGCGGGAATTACGCGCGATAATTTAGTGATGCGCATGAGCGATGACGAGTGGGATGCAGTCATCGCTGTTAATTTGAAAGGCGTCTTTAACTGCACCAAGGCGGCCATCCGTCCCATGATGAAGCAGCGTCAGGGATGTATTGTGAATATCGCTTCGGTTGTGGGACAGATGGGGAATGCGGGCCAGGCCAACTACGCCGCTTCCAAAGGCGGCGTGATCGCCCTGACCAAAACCTGCGCCCGGGAGTTCTCCTCACGAAATATCCGGGTCAATGCGGTGGCTCCTGGTTTTATCCGGACGCGCATGACGGACGCGCTAACGGAAGAGCAGAAGAAAAAATTGCTGGATTTGATCCCGCTGGGTCGTCTCGGAGAGGCGGAGGATGTCGCGAAAGTGGTTCTTTTTCTGAGTTCAGATGAGTCTTCCTATATTACGGGGCAAGTTATTCCGGTCAATGGCGGGATGTATATTTAGAACCTATTGAAGGAGGCTAGCAATGGCACAAACACAAGATGTGGAACAGCGCGTTAAAGAGATTATTGTTGAGCAGTTGGGCGTGGATGCATCCGAAGTGACGCCGCAGGCGTCTTTTGTGAACGATTTGGGTGCCGATTCGCTCGACACGGTAGAGCTCGTCATGGCTCTGGAAGAGGAATTCGATATTGAGATTCCCGACGAGGAAGCTGAGAAAATCCAGTCGGTCAGCCAGGCGGTTGACTATATCAAAGCCCACATGAAGAAGTAAGCCGTTTTAACCCCCTTCACCTCACTTCTTAGGGTCACTTGGGATATCCGAACGGCAGGATATCCCGTCCCATAGTGGAATATAAATTGATGAAACGTCGCGTGGTGATAACCGGTTTGGGAGTCGTTACTCCCATCGGCATTGGTAAAAATGATTTCTGGGACTCTCTTCGGAACGGTCGTTCCGGAGCGAGTCGTTTGACGTCTTTTGATGCCAGCCAGTACACCAGTCAGATCGCGGCCGAGATCAAAAACTTCCAGCCGGAAGACTTTATCGAAAAGAAAAACATCAAGCGGATGGACCGTTTTACCCAGTTCGCCTGCGCCGCGGCCGATCTGGCCATCCGGGATGCCGGATTGGATAAGGCGAAACTCGATATGGACCGCGTGGGGTCTATCGTCGGGTCAGGGATTGGCGGGATTGCCACCATCGAGGAAGAATATACCGTGTTGCGCGAGCGGGGTCCCCGCCGAGTGAGTCCTTTTCTGATTCCACGGCTGATCATCAATATGGCTCCTGGTGAAATAGCCATCCGCTGGGGGTTTACGGGTCCGAATTATGCTGTTTCGAGCGCCTGCGCGTCCGCCAGTCATGCTATCGGTGATGCCATGCGTCTTTTGCGTTACGGAGATGCCGATGTAATGGTTGCCGGCGGTTCGGAAGCCTCCGTGACTCCTTTGAGTTTTGCCGGTTTCTGCTCGGCCCGGGCGCTCTCCACCCGGAATGATGCGCCGGAGAAAGCCTCTCGACCTTTTGACAAGGACCGGGACGGTTTTGTGATGGGAGAAGGTTCCGGTATTGTGGTGCTCGAAACGCTGGAACATGCCCAGGCTCGGGGTGCTCATGTTTATGCTGAACTCGTCGGGTACGGCGCCACCGATGATGCCTATCACATCACCTCCCCGGATCCGGAAGGCACGTCGGCGGTCAAGGCCATGCGACTGGCGCTCCAGGATGCGGAAACGCCGCTGACGGATGTGCAATACGTGAATGCGCATGGCACGTCAACCTCTTTGAACGATAAGACGGAGACCAAAGCCTTGAAAGCGCTTTTCGGAGATCATGCCCGCAAACTGGCCATTTCGTCCACCAAATCCATGACCGGGCACTTGTTGGGAGCCGCCGGTGCCGTCGAACTGGCCGCCACGGTTCTCAGTATTCAAAATAAACTCATTCACCCGACGGTCAATTATGAAACGCCTGATCCGGAGTGCGATCTGGATTACGTTCCGAACAAAGCACGTCCCATGGACCTTCGCTGTGCCCTTTCCAATTCTCTTGGGTTTGGGGGACACAATGCGGCCCTGGTGGTGAAGAGATATGCGGCGTGAAGCGACCTCGTCGCCTCCCGGAACCGGTTCTTCTACAGTAAAATTAGAACGAGTCCTTGGGCTGCGCTTTAAGAATAGAGCTCTTTTAGAAGAAGCCCTGACGCACAAGTCCTATGCGATGGAGCGCGGCGGAGGCCTTCCCTTTAACGAGCGCCTGGAGTTTCTGGGAGACAGCGTTCTGTCGGCGGCTGTGGCTCATTATTTGTTCAGCCGTTACCCGGATGTGGACGAGGGGCGCCTGTCGCAACTGAAGTCGATGCTAGTGTCGCGGCCCAGCCTGACGGTCTGGGGAAGAAGCCTGGCGATCGGCCAATTCCTGCGTTTGAGCGAAGGGGAAAATGCGACCGGCGGCCGGGAACGGGACTCCATCGTCGGCAACGCCATGGAGGCCCTCATCGGGGCGATGTATCTGGAAGGCGGTTTCGACGTCGCCAAGACGTTTATCGATAAAATATTGGTTAAGCGAAAGCGCTTGGTGACGGTGGATTATAAAAGCCGTTTGCAGGAGTGGGCTCAACGGAAGTACAAGGTTCCGCCGGATTATATCGTGCGGCGCAGTTTTGGCCCAGATCATGCCAAGATGTTTGAAATTGAAGTCGCTGTCACCCATGAGCTATTGGGTTCTGGGACGGGCAAAAGTAAAAAGGAAGCCGAGCAGGCCGCTGCGCGAGACGCGTTGAGGCGGATTAAAGGCGCCTGAATCGGCGAGTCACTCACGGAGGAACGCTATGGATTACAACTTAACAGAAGAACAACAGGCAATTGTCGAGACCGCCCGGGAAATCGCCCAGAAAAAAATTAAGAAAGTCCGTGAGCATTACGATAAAACCGAGGAATATCCTTGGGAAATCGTCGAGGAAATGCGTAAAGCCGATCTCTTCGGGGTCTACATTCCTCAGGAGTACGGTGGGCTCGGCGGCGGTGTTTTTGAGTTGGTTCTGGCCATGGAAGAAATTTCAAAGGCCTGCGCCGGAATGGCGCTGGCCATCGCGGGCACCGCGTTAGGGACCTACCCCATCATGCTTTATGGTAACGACGCGCAGAAGAAGAAATATCTGCCGGATCTGGCCAGCGGCAAGCGCATGGGTGCTTTTACCATTACGGAACCGGATGCCGGGAGCGACGCGACCGCAACGAAAGCCACCGCCCGTTTGGAAGGAAATCATTATGTGTTGAATGGCACCAAAGTCTTCTGCACCAACGGAAAAGCGGCTGAGATTTATGCCCTGTTTTTCTCCACGAACCCGGCGCGCGGCGCTCGCGGTATTTCGGCGTTTATCGTTGAGAAGGGGACCCCTGGATTTGAATTTGGTCGCAAAGAAGAAAAGATGGGGATTCGTGCTTCTCCCACGTATGCCCTTGAGTTTAATAACTGCAAAATCCCGAAAGAAAATCTGTTGGGTCGGGAAGGCGGCGGTCTCATGGTGGCCCAGGCCACATTTGACGTATCGCGTCCCGGTGTCGCGGCGCAGGCGTTGGGCATCGCACAAGGCGCCATGGATGAAGCCTTTGCCTATGCGCGCCAGCGTCGTCAGTTCGGCCAGCCCGTCATCAGTTTCCAGGCCATGCAGCACAAGCTGGCCAATATGGCGATGGAGATCGAAGCCGCTCGAGCGCTTCTGTATCAAGTGGCCCGCGCCATCGATAAAGGCGGAGATAAACGCTTCACCAAAGAATCGGCTATGGTGAAGTGTTTTTGTTCAGACGTGGCGATGCGTGTGTCGATTGAAGCGGTGCAGATGTGCGGCGGCATCGGGTATATGCGGGACTTTCCGGTTGAGAAGTACATGCGGGACGCCAAAATCACGCAGATCTATGAAGGAACCAACGAAATCCAGCGCAACGAGATCGCTATGATGATGATCAAGGAAGCGGCTCGCGAAGGTCTCGGAAAGAAATAAAATATAGCGAGAGGCTTTTCATGCACATTATTGTCTGTATTAAACAAACGCCGGCCACAACGAATGTTCAAATCAACCCCAAGACGGGTACGCTCAATCGGGAGGGGATGGCGGCCGCCATTAATCCTTTCGATGAGTTTGCCATTGAAGAAGCGGTCCGC
Organism: Elusimicrobiota bacterium; assembly: GCA_041660185.1. Classification (NCBI taxonomy): domain Bacteria; kingdom Pseudomonadati; phylum Elusimicrobiota; species Elusimicrobiota bacterium. Next base: position 101,389 of record JBAZWU010000001.1, read on the forward strand.
ATCAAGGAGCGCATTCCCGGATCCACCGTCTCGGTGGTGACGATGGGACCTCCTCAAGCCGAAGAGGCGCTTCGCGATGCCATTGCCCGCGGCTGCGATGACGCCTACCATGTGACCGACAGGGCCTTTGCTGGAGCGGATACGTGGGCGACGTCTTATACGTTGCAAATGGCGATTCGTAAATTCGGTGAAATCAAAAAACCATACGACCTGATTATTTGCGGCAAGCAAACCAACGATGGGGATACCGGCCATGTCGGACCCGGGATTGCCGCCTGGTTGGGGATTCCCAATGCGGCGTACATCGGCAAAGTGGAAGACGTGATGGAAGGCGGTCCGATTCGTGTCCGACGCATGATGGAAGACGGCTACGATGTTCTCGAGATGTCCTTTCCTTGTTTAATCGCGGTGGTGAAAGAAATTAATACCCCGCGGGTGGCTTCCCTTAAAGGGAAGCTGGCGGCCAAGAAGGCCGTTATCCCGAAGTGGGATGCGGCCGCGATCAACGCGGACAAAGCAAAGATCGGTCTGGGGGGATCGCCGACCATTGTTTCCAAGAGTTTTAATCCGCCACCGCGTAAGGGAGGCGATAAAATCCTCGGCACCACATCCGAGGAGAAAGCCAGGAATCTGGTGTTGAAGTTGAAAGAACTGAAGTTAATTTAAAAAGATATCCCAAGGGTAATTATCATGCCGAATCGTATTTCTGTCATCCAGGATAAATGCACAGGTTGTACGGCCTGTGTCAAAGTCTGCCCGGTCAACTGCATCGACATGATCCCTCGTCCGGAAGAAGACAAAGCCAAAGGGGTCAAGTGGCCCAAGCTGGCGGTTATCGATGAGGTGAAATGCGTCTTCTGTGGGGCTTGTGTGGATATCTGCAATCAAATGGGAGAGCGGGCCAAAAAGACGGATATCTTTTATGCCATCGTGATGGAAAAAGAGATCGTTGCCGGAGCTGGTCCCGCTCTGGATCCGACCGCCTATAAGGGTGTTTGGTGTTATGCGGAACAGCGTCATGGACAAATTCAGCCGACGATTTACGAACTCCTGCACGTGGGCCGCCAGCTGGCCGCGACGTTAAAGGAAGATCTCTGCGCTGTTCTGATCGGGCACAATGTTGAAAGTGCGGCTCAGGATCTCATCGACCATGGGGCGGATCGGGTCTATGTTCTGGATGATCCGATGTTTGCCCAATTCGTCGATGAAAGGTATTCGGAAGCCCTAACGCAACTGATTAAACAGGAAAAACCGAACAAGCTCCTTTTGCCGGCTTCCACGATCGGGCGTTCATTCGCCTCCCGCGTCGCCATCATGGCCAATACGGGTATTACGGCGGACGCCACGGGATTGGAGATTGATCCGAAGACAGGGCTGCTTCATGCCACCCGGCCGTCTTTCGGCGGAAACCTGATGGCCACGATTCTCTGTGAAAAACATCGGCCTGAAATGGTGACGGTTCGTCCCATGTCTTTCCCGCGAGCTCCCCGTGTCGCGGGCCGGCAGGGCCAAGTGATTAAAGCGAAGGTGGATTCCTCCAAATGGGCTATTCGGACCAAATTCGTGGAGTATGTTCCGGAAGAGTCCAAGCAACAGGACATCACCGCCGCTGAACTCATTGTCTCTGGCGGCAACGGCCTGGGTAAGGCCGAAGGTTTTAAGCTCATTGAAGAGCTGGCCAAGTTATTAAATGGCGCGGTTGGCGCGAGCCGAGCGGTCGTTGACAAAGGCTGGATTTCTTACCGCCATCAGGTGGGGCTAACGGGACGAACCGTTCGACCGAAGCTGTATCTGGCCTGCGGCATTTCCGGGGCAATTCAGCACCTGGCCGGCATGGGTTCCTCTGAATTTATCGTGGCCATCAATAAGGATCCGCAAGCCCCGATGATGCAATTGGCCAATCTGGCCGTGGAAGGCGATGTCTATGAAATCCTTCCGGCTGTGATTAAAGAAATTCAAACCCTTAAAAATTAACCCTCCCCATTTCTGGCTGACTTGTTTTGCAGAGGAAGCCGGATTCTGAAGGTCGTTCCCTGATCGATCTCGCTTTCAAAGGAGATCGCTCCCCCGTGTTTTTTCACGATCTCGTAAACGATACTGAGCCCGAGTCCAGTCCCCTTGCCGACATCCTTGGTTGTGAAAAAAGGATCAAAGATATGATTACGCGCCGCCAGGGGAATTCCCATCCCGGTATCCGTGATACCGATTTCGGCTGAGTCACCCTCCAGCTTCAAACGGATCAGGAGTGTCCCGCCTTTGGGCATCGCATCCAGGGCGTTGGTACAGAGGTTCATGATCACTTGCTGGATCTGCTGGCGATCGAGGTAAATCCGTGGTACGTTGTCATCGAAATGACGTTTCATCGCAACATTTCGAAGACGAGCCTGTGGTTCGACCAACGAGAGGGATCCCTCAATGGTTTCAGCGAGGTCTTCCGTGATCAGTTTGGAATTTTTCTGACGAGAAAACACTAATAAATTCTGGACGAGATTACGGCACCGGAGGGCTTCCCGCTCGATGGATTTCAGAGGATGGAAATCCGAATCCCCTGCCGGTTTCCGGTCCAGCAGGCTTTGCGAAAACCCTAGAATCACCGCCAGGGGATTGTTGAGTTCATGGGCAATCCCGGCGGCCAGCCGCCCAACAGCCGCAATTTTTTCGGATTGATAGTAGGCGTCCTCCAAATTCTTGCGTTCCGTAATATCCCGCAACATCATAAGGACTCCGACAGTTTCTCCTCTGAAATTGAGATGAGGGCTATAAATCGATGTCACCCACACGGTTTTCCCTGACGGAGGAACGTATGGAAAATCACCCGAATTCACGGGTTCTCCTGCGAGCGCTCGATCTAAAAGCTTGTCGATCCCTTGTTTTTTTAGATGGGGAAAAAGATCCACTGCTTTCTGGCCGATCACGTCCGAGGCCAGGCGTTCGGTGAGACGTTCCATAAAGGGATTCCAAGCCACATACCGGAGGTCTTGGTCATAAACCACAATGCCGATCGGGGCGCTGGAGAAAATTTCTTGGTAAAGCAAGTTGTTTTGGGAGTTTTCCCTTTGGGCTTGTCGTACAGTTGTTATGTCAGTGGCCAGACAACACGTTCTCAAAAATCGTCCTTCGGCATCCTTCACCGGCATCGAAATCACAGAGAGATCGGCGACGTGCCCGTCCTTGCAGATGACCCGGAATTCCTGTTGGAATCCCGTGGAACTGGTCATGATTTTGGACAGATTCTGGACGACTTGAGGCAGGTCCTCCGGATGGACGAATCGGCTCATGGATTGGCCGATCAGTTCCTTCCGGGTGTAGCCGGTGGCTTCTAGTAACCGATGATTGCAGTCGACAATAATTCCATTCGCATTAACTGAATTAATCAGGCAGGGAGCGGAGTCCAAAAAGGTGCGTAAATCCGTCACTTCTTTGGAGAGAGAGTCAATCGTTTTGATGGGGGTGGCCATAACGGGGTCTATAAACAATTAGAGCACAGCTGAATGCTAGCTCTTGGGGAGGATCCCTACAAGGAAAATATTTAGGATTTTACGTTGACAAAAACGTCGAGACAATCATAATAGAGGGCCATGGCGGAAATCCTGGTGATTGATGATTCGGTTGTGATTCGGAATGCCTTGCGCGCGGAGCTGATTCGTGCCGGGCACGTGGTCCATGAAGCGGTGGATGGAGTAGAAGGGATTCGTCAGGCGCAGAATCTCAAACCCGATCTCATTATTTTGGACGTGGTGATGCCCGCCATGGACGGCATGAAAGTTCATGCGCAACTGCGGCGTTCATCCCAGACACTTCCCATCGTGTTTCTGTCAGCCATGGCGTCGCAGACATATAAGAACCCTGAATTTTGCCCGAGTCCCGATGTCTTCCTACCGAAACCCCCGGATATGGATCGTTTGCTCAAGGTCATCACTCTCCTCCTGAAACAGTATCCTCAACCGAAGCGGTAGCTCCCAGGCTGGGGGGCTCAACCCGTTGTACCCGATCAGGCAAAACCGCTATATATGGTGGTTTAATTTGCATTTTTTTTAATGAATTGATAGGCTACTCCCGATAAAGGGGGGCTTGTGCGACTAAAACGTCTGGAGATGGTTGGGTTTAAGTCGTTCGCCGATAAAACCCGCGTGGAGTTTGAGCCCGGTATTACCGCCATTGTCGGTCCGAACGGCTGCGGCAAATCCAATATTGCCGATGCCATTCGCTGGTCGTTGGGTGAAATGTCTGCCAAAACCCTGCGAAGCCAGCAGATGATGGATGTCATTTTTAACGGCACGGCGAACCGTCCCTCGCAAGGCTTGTCGGAAGTGGCGCTGACGTTTGATAACGCCTCCCACCAGATCCCGCTGGACTACTCCGAAGTGACCGTGGCCCGCCGGTTGTTCCGTTCCGGCGAATCCGAATACTCCATCAATAAAACGCAATGCCGTCTCCGTGACGTGCGCGAACTTTTTCTGGATACCGGCATCGGCAACGAAGGCTACTACGTCATGGCGCAGGGCAAGATCGAATTTATTCTCAGTTCAAGGCCGGAGGAACGCCGCGAGCTTTTTGAAGAAGCGGCCGGGGTGGCCAAGTACAAGGCCCGGCGGGACGAGGCGCTGCGCAAGCTGAATAAGGTCGAGCAGGACATGCTCCGGCTGAACGATTCACTGGCGATTTATAAGCAGCAGATGGACAGCTTGGAGTCGGCCGTCCGCAAAGCGCGCCAGCATCAAAAACTCCAGGAAGAGCTGCGCACGCTGGAGATCTCTTCGTTCGTGCACGGATTTCAAAAGGCGCAGACGGATTGGGAGAGTGTCCACACCCGTCAGCAGGAAGAGCAGGAGCGCTTGAGCCGGCTTCAGGAGGATGTGACGGTCCGCGAGACGCGTCTGTCTGAGGCGCGCACGCTTTCCGAGCAGCTCGAACTCGACGTGCTCGAACGTCAGAAAACCGTGGCCCAGATGGAAAGCGACTGGGCGAAGACCGAAGCCGAGCGTCACGCCGCGCAGGAGCGTCAGGGGGAGTTGGAGCAGGCGCAGAAGCGTCTGGAACAGGAAAGCGTCCAGCTTCAGTCTTCCGTCGAGGAATGGCGTCAGACCCAGGCCGCTCTCCAGCAGGACGTGGCGGCTTTGCGGGGCCAGTTTCACGAACGGAACGAAAAATTTAAACATGAAAATGAACGTGGCCGGGTCGAGCAGCAGGGCGCTCACCAGAAGCAGAAGGAACTGGAACAGACCAAAGCCCGCCTGCTGGAACTGGCGCGCCTCGTCGGGCACCACCGCAATGAAACCGTCCGCTTAACCTCGCTGTCCATCCGGCACGAGGAATCCTCCAAAGCCAAACAACGCGAGCTCGAAAAAGTGCAGACGCGCCGTTCTGGGTTAGAGGAGCAGCTGCAGCAGCAGGGACAACTGGCCCAATCCACCCAGGACCGTCTGAGGAGTGCGCAGAGCCGGCTCTCGGAACTGGACGCGCAGCAGCAGAAGGACCGGGACGCGCTGGCGGACGTTGAGAAAAATATTCAAGAATTGCGGGAACGTCTGGCGCGCCTCGGCGCCGAGAAAATCGCTCTGGAGCGGTGGCTCCAACAGGATCCCGTGGCGTTGGCCGCGTCCGCTCTCCGCCAGGCCTCCTTGCCGGGGATTCATGGTCCGGTGTCGGACCTGCTGCGCACCTCCAATCCCTATCAGCGGCTTCTGGACCGCGCGCTCGGCGACCGTGCCCATTATTTTGTCGCCGAATCCCTGAATGACGCTCAGGCCGCCGTCCGTTTCCTTTCCGACGAGCATAAGGGCTGGGCGACCTTTCTGATCCTGGACCGTTTGATGCAGAGCCAGGACCTGCCGCCCCTCGATGAGCATTTCGGCAGCCGTTCCCTGGCGGTCCAGGTGGATTGTGACCTGATGTTTAATCCTGTCAAACAATTTCTCTTGAGCAAAACCTACTACGTGGGCGTCACGCTTTTTGAGGAGAGCATTCTTCAGGGCGGCGCCGACCCCGAGGGCGTCAGCTTTCAGGCCACTCCCGCGGATCTCAGCCGGCTGCAGCAGGAGCTGACGCAGGATCAACAGTCGCTGGGGCAGTTCGAAACGCAGCGGCAGGGGCTGCACGAAGCGGTTTCTCAGCGCGAGACGGAACGCGGCCCCATCCAGGCGGAGCTCAGCCAGATCCAGGTCGTCGTCCAGGTCCAGCAGGAGACGCTGAACCGTCTTCGGGAAGACCTGCAGATGATCGGCACGGAAGAGCGGCTGCTCGAGCGCGAGCGCCAGGAAGCCCTGCAGGCCATCGCGCAGGCCCAGAAGGCGCTGCAGCAGGAAGAGATTTTACTGACGACGCTGGAAGAAGAGGATAAAACCCTCCAGCAGACCCTTCAGAGCCAGGACAGCGCGCTTCACGAACTGCGGCAGAAGATTCAATCCCAGCAATCCGCCATCGCGCAGCTTCGCGTGGAAGCCGAAACCATGCGGGAGCGTTTGCTCGGCAAGGAAAAGGAAGAAGAAAACGCCCGCGGGCGTCTGGGGACGGTGGAGCACCGGATCGGGCAGATTCAGGAGGAGCAGGCCCAGAATGCCGAACGGTTAAGCCAGGTGATCGCGACCCAGACGGAAAAAACCCAGGCGCTAGAATCGCTGCAAACGGTCCGTCAGTCGCAAGGCGCTTCACTGACGGAACTTCTGTCCCAGCGGGAAGGCCTTCAGGGCCAGCTCCATCAGCAGGAACAGGATCTCTCCGCCGCCCGTCAGGCGCTGGCCCAAGCCCAGACCCAGGCGCAGGAAGCCGAGTTCCAGGTCCGCACCCTCGATCAAGAGCGCACCCGTTTGGAGCAGATCCTCAGAGACACCTATCAGCTCTCATTAGAAGAGGCCAGGTCCTCCCATGGCGAGATCCAGCCTAATCCAGAGGAACTGACGCGCATTCGCCGCCGTTTGGAAAGCCTTGGCGCGGTGAATCTCGCGGCGCCGGAAGAACACGCTCAGTTGGAGGAGCGCTATCATTTTCTGCTCACGCAGCAGCAGGATCTCTTGAAAGCCAAGGAAGATCTGCATCAGGCCATCTCCAAAATTAACGCCACGACCCGGGAGCATTTCCGGACAACCTTCGACCAGGTCCGGGCCCATTTCCAGACCCTTTACCAGACGCTTTTCCAGGGCGGGGAAGCCGATCTGATCCTCACCGACGAGCACAACCTGCTCGAAACCGGAATTGAGATCATGGCCCAGCCGCCGGGGAAGAAACTACAGAATATCACGCTGCTCTCCGGCGGCGAGAAAGCGCTGACCGCTATCGCTCTTTTATTCGCCTTCTTCATGGTCAAACCGAGCCCCTTCTGTCTCCTGGACGAAGTCGATGCGCCTCTGGATGAAGCCAACGTGGGCCGCTTCCTGCGCATGGTCAAGTCCTTCTCGGAAAAGACCCAGTTTATTGTCATCACCCACAATAAGCGGACCATGGAAATGGCCGATGTCCTCTATGGCGTCACCATGGCCGAGCTGGGAGTCTCCAGCCTCATCTCCGTTAAACTGCAAGAGCGAAAGCCCGCCGACGTTGTGGCCGCTTAGGGCTCGACCGGCGTCCTTCCACATCCTCGGTTCGCGCGTGGACCGGGTCGGTTTTTCCGACGCTCTCAACATCATGCTGTCTCTGGTTGAAGAACCTTCCTTTCATCAGGTCGTGACGGTCAATACCTTGATGCTTCTAGCCGCTGAGCAGGATCCTGTGCTTCGCCAGTTGTTGTCAGACGCGGCATTGGCGGTACCGGAATCCTGGGGGATCGGCTGGGCCGGTCGCCGGCTCCGAGTGCCTCTTCCCCATTTTGTCCCCGGCATTGATTTGATGGAAGCGCTTTGCGAACAGGCCGGTCGCCGCGGACAAAGCATTTTTCTTCTAGGTTCCCGGCCCGGGGTTGCCGAAGCCGCGGTGCAAGCGCTGGTCCGGCGTTACCCTGGCCTTCGCGTCGCCGGGACTCACCACGGTTACTTCTCCAGGGCGCAGGAACCCGAAATCATTGAGGCCATCCGGGCGGCAGCCCCCACCTATCTGTTTGTGGGCCTGTCGATGCCGGATCAGGAGAAATGGATTTACCGGTACCGGGCTTCGCTGGCCGCACGCGTGGCCATGGGCGTGGGCGGAAGTTTTGATGTCTTGTCCGGACAGCTTCACCGCGCGCCGTTTTGGATGCGCCGCCTGGGAATCGAATGGGTGTACCGGTTGATGCAGGAGCCGTGGCGCTGGCGGCGGATCGCGCAGCTGCCGGTGTTTATGCGGAAGGTTTGGCTAAGCCGCTAGTTGGTCGACGGCAGGGGAAACCGGAACCTCGGCTGTCATCCGGGCGGCTGGCAGCCGGATCACGAACGTTGTCCCCTTATTCAACTCGGATTGGACCTCGATCAGCCCGTGGTAATTTCGGACGATGTCTCTGACAATACTGAGTCCGAGGCCGGTCCCTTTACCGGACGGCTTGGTCGTGAAGAAGGGGTCAAAGATTTTTTTGCGAAGATCTTCCGGGATGCCGATGCCGGTGTCCCGCACTTCCACCACCATCCAGTCCTGACTGCCGAACAGTTGACGGCGCGTCCGTACCGTGACGGTTCCGCCGGCCGGCAGCGCGTCCATGGCATTGCTGCAGAGGTTTAAAACGATCTGCTGGATTTCTCCCGGCCGTCCGACCATCCAAAGATCGCACTGAAATTCCGTCAAAATCTGAACCCCCAGCGCTTTCTTCCCGATTCGAACCAGCTCGAGAGCATCGGTGACGACACTGTTCAGCTGGAACCGTTCTTCGCCTTGAGGCAGGCGGGAGAACCGCAGGAGATTTTCCACGAGTTCGTTGCAGCGGTTGGCGCACCGCTCGACGATCGCCAGGAATTTTTGCGCCGGCTCCGCTTCCGGCAGCAGCGTGCGCAATTCACTGACGTAACCAATGATCACGCACAGCGGGTTCCGGATCTCATGGGCCAGGGCTCCGGCCATATGGCCCATGGCGGATAATTTCTCCGCCTGGACCAGCTGCGCTTGTTTGCGGTCCAGCTCCCGCATGACCGAGTCCCGTTCTTTTTCGAGCTCATGGATCCGCCGGCGGCTTTTTTCAGTCTCTTCGGAAAGGTATGTGGAGAAGAAGGCCAGAATAAAGAAGAACGGAAACCGCAGCAAGATATGCGGGTCCAGGAGGTCGATGTCAGGTTTTTGATGAATGAGAAGAGCCGAATAAATCATCCCGGCGACGACGGCCAGCGGGATCGCATCCTTGATGCGGCGGCTTAAGGAAGCCAGATAGACGATCAAAAAACAAATCAGGTAGAGATCGGCATCCAACCCTGCCGACGAATAGAGCGCGGACCCGATCAGGCCAACGTCCATGAGGAATAGAACCGACGGGCCCCGTCCGGAAAGCAGCGGCGAGTTTTTCCAGAATCCGAGAGCCACATTGGACGTTCCGTAGAGCAGGCAGATCGAAAGGGGCAGCCAGGCGTACGTGAGAGATTTCCCTTCCGTACAGTTGTAGGCGGACAACAGCAAAAGGCCCAGGAAAACCAGCCACCGCAGGACCACCAGAGTGCCCTGGTCCGACAGGTGGAATTGGCGTTTTTGCCACGAGGTGCCGTCTTTAAAGATGTGTGCAAGGAGTTTCATCATTTTAAAATTAAGTCAAGGGACGCTCCGCCGCAAGGAAACAAAATGTTGCCGCGGCTTCTTTGGATTTGTTAAGGGGCCCGTCAGCGCGGACCGTCGGGAATTTGGGAAAATGATTTACAATTACGGGAAGGTTCGGGTGCCATTCTGAAATCTCTTCATTTAAACATCGTTTCAGGGGTCGTCTTGCTGGGGTTTTTGAGCGCGCCGGCGTTTGCCTTTAATTCATCCTTGAAGCTCAAGGTCTATGAGCGCCGCTCCGGCGATGAGCCTGACCGAGTTTTGGGATTTACCCCGGCGCGCACGGACAAACCCATCTCTGTGCCGCCGGAACGGATCTGGTACGTCCGGCCGATCGGAGCCTTGACCGAGCCAGCGCTTCAGCAATTGGCCCGGGAGATCCAGCAGAAGCACATCCCAGGGCTGGATTTATCGGATCACTGGGAACTCGCCGACAAGGGATTTTCTCACTTTGACAACTTGACCGTCTTGCGGTTTCTGGATATTTCCCGGACGCGCTTGACGGATGCCAGCATGCCGGTGGTGCATTCGTTGACGTGCTTGACCATCCTGATGCTGCCTCCGAAAGTTACGGATCAGGGATTGGCGGCCGTGCAGGGGCTCTCCCAGCTGACCGAGTTGACGCTGGACCGGTCGGAGGTCAGCTCCGCCGGGTTAAAGAGCCTGGCGGCTTTTTCGCATCTTGGGAGCCTGGACATCAGCGACACGATGCTCCGGGATTCCGATCTGGCTGAACTCCGCAATCTTCCGCGGCTGCGCCGGATCGTTTTGAACGGTTTGATCACGGATGCCGGCGCGGTTCAGCTTGCCCAGATTCAGACGCTTGAGGAGATTGATCTCAGCCAGTCGCAGATCGGCGATCAGGGCATCCCGGCGCTGGCCGGGCTGCCGCATCTGAGAGTGCTTTATGCCAATAAAAAAATGGATGATGCCGGGCTCCGGTCGCTGGCCAAAAACCGTTCGTTGCAGAGCCTGGATTTATCTGGCGCCTCCGTGACGGACAAAGGCATGGAATCCCTGTCGACGATGAACTCATTGAAAGAACTGGCGCTCAGCCAGACCGCGGTGGGAAACAAAAGCCTTCCCTTCCTGGCGCAGCTGCCGCAGTTGAGAGTTCTTGAATTAAGTGATACGCAGGTGAGCCGGGCCGGGTTGGCCCCGCTCGTGAGGGCCAGGTCTTTGAAGGTTCTTTCACTCTCCTGGGACACGTTGTCCCGGGAGGATCTCGCGGGCATGGCGAAGCTGGTTCAGTTAAGGACCATCATCCTGAACGGAGTTCCGCTGTCGGAAACGACGATGGCCAAACTTCGCCAGCTGAATCGCGAGGTCTGGGCGCCGGTCAATAGTATTGAAGGGGCACGTCTCAAACTGGTCCTTGCGGAAGACTCCATCGAGGCGCGCGCGCTGGCTGCCCCCGTGGCCTCGCCTCGAGCCGGCATCCCAACGGTGCGCGCGATCCCTGAAGCGCCGGCCGGCTACACCTCACCCAAAGTTCTCTCTGAATCTTTGCCGGCGCATCCGCTGGTTTCAGGCGAGACCCAGACCCCGCTGAAGATCGCCTCTATCCCCAAAACAGGACTTCCCATCCAGCGGCCTGTTGCAGGACCGGCGGACAACCTGAGTTTGCAGACCCAGCCGCTGGAACGCGCGAAGGTTGAACGGGTGTTGCCCTCAACGTCTTCGGTTCTTCACGTCAAACCGCTTCAGCCGGCGAAATCAAAAGCGCGCGGGCTGGAAACGCCGGGAGTTCCATCGTCCAATCAACCGGTGGAAGGAAGCGTCCGCAAACCCGTGCTTCCCGCTGATCTGAAACAGACGGAAGATGATTTATTGAAAGTGATTGCGCTCAAGTCGCGTCCGTCCCGCCGGAGTTTTTCCGGCCTGGCGGAGATGCGCGAGCTGTGTGATGCGAAGGGAGACGCTCTCTCCGATATCGCCCTGGAAAAAGAACAGGGCGCGATCAAGATGCGCGAAGACCGGCCTGAAAACTCTTTGGGAGAAATCGAGATCAATGCGACGAGCAGCCGGTCCCGGAGCCGTCGCGGTAATCGGAAATGAACTCAGCGGAGAAATTCATGAAGAGCGCGCTGGCTCTGGCGGTCCGGGGGCGCGGACGCGTGCACCCGAACCCGATGGTGGGCGCGGTTCTGGTCCGGAACAACCGTGAAGTCGGCGCCGGCTTTCACCGGTTTTTTGGCGGACCGCATGCGGAAGCGGAAGCGCTTCGAGCGGCCGGAGCGCGCGCCAGAGGCGCTACGCTGTATATCAATCTGGAGCCCTGTTCCCACTGGGGCAAAACGCCTCCGTGTGCGGAAGCGCTTGCGGCCGCGGGGGTCCGTGAAGTGGTGGCCGCCATGCGCGACCCGAATCCTCTGGTCGCCGGCCGCGGGTTTGCCTTTCTTCGCCGGCACGGCATCCGGGTGAAAACCGGTGTCCTGGAGGCCAGCGCTCAGCGGTTGAATCGAGCATTTGTCAGCTGGGTGGTCCGGAAAAAACCCTATGTGACGTTGAAAGTGGCCTCCTCTCTGGATGGCCGGATCGCTACCGCCGGCGGAGAGTCGCGGTGGATCACATCCGCGGCCGCGCGATCCTCCGGTCACCATCTGCGGGCCGAGGCGGATGCGATCGCGGTCGGTATTCATACTGTTTTAAGAGATAATCCGTCCCTTCTGGCGCATGGACGCGGCCGCGATCCGCAGAGCGTGATTTTTGACAGCCGTCTGAGAATCTCCCCGTGCGCGAAAGTGCTTCAGGGCCCGTCCCCGGCATGGATTCTCTCTACCGTGCGCGCTCCCCGGCGGAAACGAGCGATTCTGGAAGCCCAAGGCGTTCACGTGGAGATCCTCCCTTCCAGTCTGGGTGGACGTGTGAATGTGAAAGCCGCGCTGGTCTGGCTGGCGAAAAAAGGCATCGCGCATCTGCTGGTCGAAGGCGGCGGTGAACTGCACGCGTCATTTTTAGAAGAGAAGGCTGCTGACGAAGTCATCTGGTTTATAGCACCTAAAATTCTCGGGGGACTTCAGGCCAAACCCGCCATCGGGGGTCGGGGAGTCCGGCGATTAAAAGACGCATGGCCGCTCAAAGGCATGTCCATGACGTCTGTTGGAAAGGACTGGTGCATCCGAGGGAATCTGAGGGATTAAGGCTATGTTTACCGGAATCATTGAGACGATTGGAAAAGTAGTAAAATACGAACGAAATGCTGCGTGGATACAGCTCCCGTTCCGCCGCCTGTCGCTGGGTGAAAGTGTCTGTGTGGACGGGGTCTGTCTGACCGCTTCTTCCATTCGAGGATCAACGGCTCGTTTCGATATCGGTCCTGAAACCGCCCGCATCACCACGTTAGGCTCCCTGAAGCCCGGTTCCTGCGTTAATCTGGAACGGGCGCTAAGGATCGGCGACCGGCTGGGCGGGCATTGGGTTACGGGTCACGTCGAAGACCGCGGACGGATCGTCAAGATTGAAGACGCCGGAGACAGCTGCTTTCTGTCGTTGAAAGTCCCCGCGGCGCTGACGCGCTACATTATCGCCAAGGGAAGCCTGACCATCGACGGGATCAGCCTCACGATCGTTTCCCGGCGAAAGCGCCAAGTTAAAATTATGCTGATTCCGCACACGCTGTCACACACCACGCTGGGCCACAAGCGACCGGGCGATTGGGTGAATCTGGAAACGGACATTCTGGCGAAGTACGCCCAAGCGACCTCTTAAAATTATGTCTTTTTCCTCTATCCCTGATGCTATCCGTGATATCCGAAACGGCCGGATGATTATCGTTGTCGATGACCCTTCCAGGGAAAACGAAGGCGATCTCGTCTGCGCGGCCTCGAAAGCCACGCCTGAGTTGATTAATTTCATGGCGAAGTTCGGACGGGGATTGGTCTGCCTTCCCATTCTAGGCGAGCGTCTGGACCAGCTGCGGATCGCTCCCATGGTCGAGCATAACCAGGAGCTGCGCGACGCCGCGTTCACCGTTTCCGTGGATGCCCGCCAGGGCGTGACCACCGGTATTTCCGCAGGGGACCGCTCACGGACCGTCCGGGCGATTCTGGCGCCCAAAACCAAACCGGAAGATCTGTCGCGGCCTGGCCATATTTTCCCGCTTCGCTACCGCGAAGGAGGCGTGCTGGTGCGCGCCGGTCATACCGAAGCCGCGGTGGATCTGGCGAAGATGGCCCGGCTTTATCCCGCCGGCGTCATCTGCGAAATTATGAATGAAGACGGTACCATGGCGCGGATGCCTGAGCTCAAGCGCTTTGCCCGCCGGCATCATCTCAGAATGATTACGATCGAAGAGCTCATTGAATACCGGCGCAAGACCGAGCGGCTCGTGAGCCGTTCCGTGACCGCCAAACTTCCGACCCGTCACGGCAATTTTATAGCCCATCTTTATGAGGATGTTTTGAACAAGGAACATCATCTGGCGATTGTTCACGGAGATGTTGATGGAAAGAAAGACGTTCTGGTCCGCGTGCACTCGTCCTGCTTTACGGGAGACACGCTGGGCTCGCTGCGCTGCGATTGCGGAGAGCAGCTTCACAAGGCGCTCGCCCGCATCGCTCAGGAGAAGCGGGGCGTCCTGCTCTATATGCATCAAGAGGGGCGCGGCATCGGCCTGGAAAACAAGTTGAAGGCCTACGCGCTTCAGGACCAGGGCATGGACACCGTCGAGGCCAATGAAGCGCTGGGATTCAAGCCGGACCTGCGTCATTACGGGATCGGCGCCCAGATTCTGGTGGACCTGGGGTTGAGCAGCATCCGTCTGATGACCAACAATCCCCGGAAAATCGTCGGGATCGACGGCTACGGCCTGCACGTGACCCAGCGGGTGCCGCTGGAAGTGCCGGCCAACCGGACCAACCGGAAATATTTAAGAACGAAAAAAGAAAAAATGGGACATTTGCTGGAACAAATTACAGTACAGTAAACACACGTCGTCACCCCCGAATGCCCCTGTCCCGTCACTTGTCGACGTGGGACTGCCCCGACAATATGACTTCACAGGAGGACGGGGCTGTCGGGGGTCCAGCAAAGTCATTCTGGATCCCCCGCCAGCGACCGCGGGGGATGACGTTGGGTGTAGTAAGGGAAAATTTATGGTGACCGCTAAAACGAAACTCACTCTGCCTAAGGATGCCGCTGCTGGAAAACGGTTCGGTATCGTGGCGGCGCATTATCACGAAGAGCTGACGCAGGTCCTGCACGCGGGCGCGGTCTCGGTCTTAAAAGAGCACGGCGCCAAAGCGGACAATATCGTGACGGTCTGGGTTCCGGGGTCTTTTGAGATCCCTCTGGCGGCCCGGGCCATGGCCCAGCAGTCTTTTGACGCCATTATTTGCCTCGGTGTGATTGTGAAGGGGGAAACCTCTCACGATAAGTACATCGCCAGGGAAGTGGCGCGCGGCATTTCACAGATCTCCCAGAAATCAGGTATTCCTGTGTCCTTCGGTGTGCTGACCACTCAGACGCTGGAGCAGGCGCAGGCGCGCGCCGGCGGAGACAAAGGAAACAAGGGCGCTGAAGCGGCGGAGACGGCGGTGGCCATGATTCACGTTTTGAAACAAATCAAAGATTGTTCAGCGAAACCGAGCCAAAGCGTCGGTTTCGGCTTCGGACCCCAATAACCCATGGCCAACGGATCACGTCGGCAGGGTCGCGAAGCGGCTTTGCAGGTTGTTTATATGGTTGATTTGTGCAAGCAGTCCGTCACCGACGTGACGGCGGCGGCCTGGTCGGAGGAGCCGCTGACGGAAAAAATACGCCAGTTTGCCCAGCATCTGGCGCAGGGCGTGGTGGAGCGGCAGGCGGAAATCGATCAGCTGTTGAAGAAGT
This sequence comes from Elusimicrobiota bacterium, assembly GCA_041660185.1. NCBI lineage: Bacteria > Pseudomonadati > Elusimicrobiota > Elusimicrobiota bacterium. Next base: position 116,860 of record JBAZWU010000001.1, read on the forward strand.
ACACGGAGAACTGGGAACTGAGCCGGATGGCGGCGATCGACCGGTCTATCTTGAGGATCGCGGCCTTTGAAATTTTGCAGGATCTGGAAACGCCCATTAACGTGATCATTAATGAGGCCGTTGAAGTGGCGAAGAAGTACTCCACGTCGGAGTCCGGCCGGTTCGTGAACGGGATTTTGGACAAGCTGAAGCTGGAACGCAAGAGCTGAATCTGTTTTAATCATCTACACATGGATCGAGCCGAAGCCAGAAAAACCATCGAGCAGCTCCGCGAAGCCCTCCTCCAGCACGATTATCTTTATTACGTTCTCGCCCAACCGGAAATTACCGATACCGACTATGACAAGAAGTTGCGCGAACTGGAGAATATCGAGAAGCAATTCCCGGACCTGATCGTGCCCGATTCTCCCACCCAGCGCGTGGGAGGGATGCTCGTCGGCGCGTTCCCGTCGGTACCGCACCGCTCGCCCATGCTCTCGCTGACGAACGCCTACAACGAGAATGAAGTGCTGGAGTGGGACGACCGGCTTCGGAAGGCGCTGGGGATTACGGAATTCAATTACGTGACGGAGCCCAAGATCGACGGGGTCAGCCTGTCGCTCATTTACGAGAACGGGGTGCTTGTGCGCGGGGTCACGCGCGGTGACGGCGACACCGGCGAAGACATCACGCTGACGGTGCGGACCATCCGTTCGATTCCGCTGCGGCTTCGGCCTCCTTTTCCGACATTTTTTGACGTGCGGGGGGAAGTCTACATGGACCGGAAAGACTTCGCCCGCATGAATACCCAGTTGGAGAAGCAGGGGGAAGAATCGTTCGCCAATCCCCGCAACGCCGCGGCCGGTTCGCTGCGGCAGAAAGATCCCGCGGTTGCCGCGTCACGGCCGTTGCGCTTTTTGGTCCATTCCTTCGGTGTTGCCGAGGGGCTTAACTGGGCCAATCACTACGATTTCCTGAAAGCGTGCACCGTGATGGGACTGCCCGTGCCGCCGTACAACCAGCGCTGCGACACCGTGATGGAGTGTATGCGGCATTGCCGGTTTCTGGAGCGCGAGCGCGACAGCCTGGCTTACGATATCGACGGCGCGGTGCTCAAGGTGAACGATTTCCGGCTGCGGGAGCGGACCGGTTCGACGCATAAATCCCCGCGTTGGGCGATCGCCTACAAATTTGCAGCCCAGCAGGGGCTCACCCAGATCCTCGATATCAAAGCGTCCGTCGGGCGGACCGGCACCATTACCCCGGTGGCGAAACTCAAGCCGGTCTCGGTCGGCGGGGTGACCATCTCGAGCGCCACCCTTCACAACTTCGATGAGATCAAGCGTCTGGGCGTGAAGATCGGGGACCCCGTCATCGTTCAGCGCGCCGGCGATGTGATTCCCAAGGTGCTCAAAGTGGTGGAAGAACAGCGCACTGGCAAAGAGAAAGTTTTTCAAGTGCCCGAGGAATGCCCGGTCTGCGACAGTCCCATCGCCAAGGAGAAAGAAATCGAGGTGGCCTACCGCTGCACGAACCCGGGATGCCCGGCCCAGCTTATGCGCGGGCTGCTGCATTACGCCAGCCGCGAAGCGATGGATATCGACGGGATGGGCGAAGCGCTCGTCAATCAGCTGGTGGAACGGAAAATGATCCGGGACATCGCGGATATTTATTCGTTAACGAAGAAGGACATCAGCCGTCTGGAACTTTACGCGGATAAGCGCACCGACAATCTTCTCAAGGCGCTCCAGCGCAGCAAGACGCGGGCGCTCTCGCGCCTGCTCTTCGGGCTGGGCATACGGCATGTGGGGGAAAAGGCCGCGTATGTCCTGGCCCAGCAATACCGGACGATGCCCGCGCTGATGGAGGCCACCGAGCCGCAGCTACGCGCGATCCATGAAGTCGGGCCGGTGATGGCCAAATCCCTCGTGTCCTATTTTGGTTTTCCGACGACACGCACGGTTTTGAATAAACTCCGGCGGGCCGGGCTCACCATGGAAGAGAAAGTGGCCGAGGTAAAAGGGCCGCAGCTTCTGGCCGGCAAAACCGTGGTGTTCACCGGAGAACTGGAAAGCATGAGCCGCAGCGAAGCGGAAGCGAAAGTCCGTCAGCTGGGGGGGAATCCCACCGGAAGCGTTTCCGCCAAGACCGACCTGGTGGTGACCGGCAACGCGCCGGGATCCAAATTTACGAAAGCCCGCAAACTCGGCGTCAAAGTCCTCACCGAAAAAGAATTCCTCGCCAAATACGACGGCCAACAAAACTAAGCTCGGGGAGCCGCCTCCGCGTTCGCTCTAGCGCAGTTTCCCCACACGGAAGCCCGTGTGGTCGCGTCACGGGACTGCCTTCGGCTCGGAGCCCCACACACGGGTTCCTCGCCGAAACACCCGGCCGCCCCGTTCCGCTGAAACTGCAATATCGCTCACCGCGAAGGCGGCTCCCCTCGCAATAAAAACGTAGGGGCGCACCGCTGCCCGCGCTTCCGCAATTTCTTGTAGCGCGCAGGCACCGCGGTCGTATGCGGTGTGCGCCCACCATGTATTCGCCGGCCAACCCCCGCCGCGCCTCTCGATAAGATGAATAAATGACCTCCAAGTGGCTCTAAGAGCCAGGAGGTCTTCCCTTGACGGGCTGTAAACTTATAGCTACACTCGATAAGGTATGAAGAAGAAAATACAGAAAAGACCCCCGGCTGTTCCCTATGAAAAAGGACTTTACGAGGATCTTCGCAATCCCGAAGAAGCCGCTGGCTATCTGAATGAAGCCCTGAAAGAGGGAGACCCGGACGGGATCCTTCTGGCTATGCACGATGTCGCCAAAGCGCGCGGTATGTCTCGTATCGCCGACACAATCAAGGTGCACCGCGTCAGTCTTCACAAAATGTTGAGAAAGAACGGCAACCCAGGCTTACGGACATTTCTGATGCTCTTGAGCGAATTCGACGTACAGCTTTCCGCCGCCAGTCACAAGCCTCTCCCACGCGCCGCGTAGTAGGGGCGTACCTAAATGATAGGATTTGAGCAAGATGACAGAGATTTGCGCAGGAATTTTCATTTTTATCTTTTCTGCTCTCGTGCCATCAATTCTAGAGAGTTTCGTTTATCTCTTTATTGCTTATGTGGTTGCTCTTATATGTGAATTTGTTGTGGTTTTTTCGTATCTTAAAAAACGTTCCTTGGTGCCAAGAATTTCTATTTCGGTAATTGCATGCCTTCTATTCGGTTTGATTTTCTGGAAACCTCTTCATGAGAAATATATAAAGGAATACGGACAAAGAAGAGATGATTTATACAGTAAAGGAATCGAAGATACGCTTGAGAGTAAGAGACATGTTGCAGCCTTGAAACATGATCGTAAGAATAGCCATTCCATTTCATCTAAAGATTTTTCGTTCTATATAAATAATGTGAAATTTGCTTATAGGGATAATGGTGACCCTATGCCAATTCAAGTTGACCTATCAAACAGTACTGGGACCAATATTGTTATCAATGTGCATAATGATGCAAAAACTCTTGATAAAGCACTGATAAATTTTCAAATACAGGATTGTGGTGCTGAAACTCCAACTGGTGATTGGACAAAGCTAACCACTCCTGAGAATGTGGCAGGATTATCATTTGCAATATCGTCCCAAACGAAGCCACCCTTTTTAACTCGTGGCTTCCCCACAAATTTTCCGATTATTAAAATAGATTGCAAGGGATTACTTGATGTACATGGCAGAATGGATTTATATGCAGACGAGGTAGCAAATCCAACACCATATTTCTTTAGATTAGTTGATAAAAAAATGGTTTTCGCAAAATAAAAATGAACTAAGAACAATTAAATCTTCTGATAAAACTGGTCTCCCAGCCTGCGAAACCATTAAGCACAAAGCAAAGCGAGCAGGCCCAGTACGTGGGGACGGGGTCTGACACTTTCCGAGAAGCTAGGGGTTCAAAAGGGACAGAGCATTTCCCCAAAAGGCCCACCTGATAAGATAAAGTGAATAGTGAGAGGTGAACCAACCATGAGAAAAGCACTTTACCGCAGCCGGTCCGCTCCGAAGAAGAAATCCCGCGCCAGGGTGTGGCACCGGAAACCCGCGGCCAAACCGCTTGCCAAACGCGCGGGCCCGCGCAGTAACTTTCAGAACATCAGTCAGGAAAAAAGACGCCGCAAAAAACCCGGAAAATAACTGCGCCTGCCGCGGAGGAGAAGTGTCATGGAAGAATTGACGGTTGAAGAACTGGCGCAAAAAGCGGCCAAGCTTGTGGATTGGGCCGATTACCAAAAAGGATCGATCGTCAGCCGGAAGATTATTCAGAAGGAAACGGGATCTGCGACATTCTTTGCCTTTGACCAGGGCCAGGAGCTGAGCACCCATCGCGCTCCTTATGACGCCCTCGTATACCTTGTAGACGGTGAGGCGGAAATACAGATTGACGAACAGCTCCACCATGTTTCGGCAGGGCAGATCCTGATGCTTCCCGCAAACCGGCCTCATGCGGTGAAAGCGGCCCGGCGCTTTAAGATGCTGCTGGTAATGATATAGTCTTGAAGAAAGATGCCTGACCCAAAGGAGCCTGGATCGATAGACGAGCGAGCAGGTTCTAGAGGTTGCGGCGGTTCAGGAGGACGGCTCCGGCGATGGCGGCGGCCGCGCCGCTGACCAGCATCCACATCGCCTTGTTCGTGGCGGAGCCGGTGAAGAACCTCGAGACATCCGAGCTGAAGGACTGCGACGCGTTGAAGCCGGTAACGATCAGGATGATACCCGCGACCAGCAGGGCCAATCCGAGTGCTTTAGTCATAGAACCTCCGGGGGAAGCGATTTAAACTTTTTTGTGCCGGATGTATCCGATCAATTTCAGGAAAACGAAGGCCCCGATCACGGCCATAATCAATTGACCGAGCAGGCTGTAGGCCGCAATACCGAGCAGGCTAAAAAGAAATCCACCGATAAACGATCCGAGTATGCCGATGACCATATCCCCGATGATCCCAAACCCGCTGCCCTTGGTCAGGCGCCCCGCTATGTACCCCGCCAACAGGCCGATCAGTAAAAACCAAACGAAGGATAATCCCATAGGCCCCACCCTCCCTTTCACCCGTCATTCATTCCTTCAATTTCTATTTAACTTCATTGCGAGGAGTCCCGCCATCAGGGTTTTACCGATGGTAAATATAGGCTTGACCCGGACGGGGGAGTAATTGCCTATAATCAAACGATAGCAGTTGGGTAGATAGCCGATACGGATAGATGGAATCCATTGGATATGTAGGGGCGCACCGCTGTGCGCCCGATAGCCAGGAGGTCGCCGTATGATGCCCGTTGGTCCTTTGATGGTCGAACACCGGCTGATCGAGCGGATGATCGCTCTGCTGGGAAAGGAATCCGCGCGGATCCGGTCCACGGGCCTGGTCGATGTGGAGTTTGTTCTTTCCGCGGTTGATTTCATCCGGACCTATGCGGACCAGTGCCATCACGGGAAAGAGGAGAATATCCTTTTCCGGGATCTGGGAAAGAAAACGTTGTCGTCGGAGCATGAGCGGGTCTTGATCGAGCTGATAGCGGAACACGTCAAAGGCCGCCAGGTTGTCCGGGATCTCGTGGCGGCGCAGGAACGGTATCTCAAGAACGACAAGACCGCTGTCGATGAAGTCGCCCGGCTCATGGACGTTCTCGTCCAGTTTTATCCGAAACATATCGAAAAAGAGGACAAGCATTTCTTTATCCCCTGCATGGCGTATTTCACGAAACCCGAGCAGGAGGCGATGCTGGCGGAGTGCTACGACTTCGACCGCCGGCTCATTCACGAGAAATACGACCAGGTTGTCCGGCATCTGGAAGGGAGCAGGTGAGTCATGGATAAATACCGCTGTACCGTTTGCGGGTATCTCTACGATCCTGCCAAAGGAGATCCCGAGGGGAATATCCCGCCGGGAACGGCTTTCGAAGACCTTCCGGACGGCTGGCAATGTCCGCGATGCCACGCTTCCAAAGAATTGTTTGAACAGGAGGGGGAGTAAGATATGCTTTATTGTCTGCACGTCTTCCTGTGCGGGATGAGAGGGTTTTAATAACTCGCTCCAAGAAAGGACCTTTATGGCCGGCCTGCTGATCTTGCTGATATTTTATGGAGTTCCTGTCGTGGCGGCGGGGTACATCGCTCGCCAAAAAAAGCGCAGTGTGATTCTCTGGGCGCTGGCCGCTGTGTTCTTTTCGTACCTCGCTCTAATTGTGGTGGCCTTGCTGTCTTCGAAAGATCCAAAACCAGCGACCGGGAATAGCACGGTGAGCATTGTAGCGGTTGTCCTTGCTGTCATTTTTGGTGGCCTCATCATTCTCGGGATTCTGTCCGCCATCGCTATCCCACAGTTCATAAAGGCGAAGGTCAAAGCGGATGAAGACATCACCAAAAGCAATCTCCAGGACATTCGGTTGGCGCTGGATGCCTATTATGGCTCAACGAGCGGACACTACCCTAAAACGCTGGAGGAACTGACTTCTGCGAAGGGGGTACAGAATTTTCAGCAGATCCCGGAAGCGATTCTTCCCCGCACGGATAACAACGTCGGTCATCCGCGGACCTCTTCGGTCACCACCGGAAACCTGAGCGACGGGGTAACCGATACGGGCGGGTGGTTCTATGATACGAGCCGCGGCAATACCGCAGGCCGGGTTGTTGTGAACTGCTCCCACCAGGACGTGAGAAGTAAGCCTTGGGACAAATACTGATCTAACGAAATAACCCAATGTAACGTATTGGTGGGCGCACACCGCATACCCCGCTGTGCGCCCGACTTTGGTAGAATAAATTTCCATGAGTAAACCCCAGAAGCGCGTTTTGATCAGCGTCACCGATAAAACCGGCATCGTTGAGTTCGCCAATGAACTCCGCACCCGGGGCTATGAGATCATCTCCACGGGAGGCACCGCCAAGAAGCTGAAACAGGCGGAAGTGCCTGTGCGCGAGGTGGAGGAACTGACCGGCTATCCGGAAATCCTCGACGGCCGCGTGAAGACGCTCCACCCCAAAATTTTCGGTGCCTTGCTCGCCATCCGCGGCAATCCCCGTCATGAAAAAGACATGGCCGCTCACGATATCGAGGCGATCGATATGGTGGTGGTGAACCTATATCCTTTCGAGAAGGTCGTAACCGAAACGGTCCTTCCCGAAGAAGAGCTTCTGGAATACATCGATATCGGCGGCGTGACGCTGCTGCGGGCCGCGGGAAAAAATTTCCATCACGTGACGATCGTCAGCGATCCGGCGGATTACGCGGTGGTGCTTCAGGAATTGGCGGATTATCAGGACGTCCGCCTGCAGACCAAGCGGCGCCTGGCGGCCAAGGCTTTTGCGCACACCGCGCGCTACGATGCGGTGATTGCCTCCTACTTCCGCGAGCGCCAAAAGGGAGAGGATGTTTTCCCTCGGGAAATGACGGTGGGTCTCAAAAAAGTGCAGACCCTCCGCTACGGGGAAAACCCGCACCAGAAGGCCGCGATTTACCAGGAGACCGGCGCGCGCAGCGCGGAGTGGGGCATTGTTACGGCGAAGAAGCTCCAGGGCAAGGAGCTGTCTTATAACAATTACCTCGATCTGGAAGCGGCCTGGAGCCTGGTCAGCGAGTTTCAGCAGACCGCCTGCGTCATCGTCAAGCACAACACACCCTGCGGCGTGGCGCTGGCCGACAAACCGATCGACGCCTTCCATCTGGCGCAGGCCTGCGATCCGATGAGCGCGTTCGGCGGGATCGTCGGCTTCAACAAAGTCGTGGATGGTCCGACCGCTGAAGAGATGGTGAAAATATTTCTGGAGTGCATCATCGCCCCGGGTTACCGGCCGGAAGCGATGGAAGTCTTTAAGAAAAAAGAAAACCTACGATTACTGGAACTACCGCAGTTCATTACGACCGCCGCGAAAGAATTTGATCTGCGGCGCGTCTCTGGCGGGCTTCTGGTCCAGGAAAAGGATTACGCGCAGAACACGACGATGAAAACCGTGACCAAAAAAGCCCCGAGCGCGGAAGCGATGGCCTCGCTGGAATTCGCGTGGCGGGTGGTCAAGCACGTGAAGTCGAACGCCATCGTGCTGGCGCGCGGCCAGCAGACGATCGGGCTGGGGGCGGGGCAGATGTCCCGCATCGACGCGCTGCGCGTGGCTTGGATGAAGTTTCAGCAGCAGCAGCCACTGATCGTGGCGCATCCGCAGCCGCTGGTGCTGGCGTCCGACGCGTTCTTCCCGTTCCGGGACTGCGTGGATGAGGCGTCGCGGATGGGGATCGCGGCCATTGTGCAGCCGGGCGGATCGATCCATGACGAGGATTCCATCCGCGCGGCCGACGAACACGGCATCGCCATGGTCTTTACCGGCATGCGTCACTTTAGACATTAATGACCGCTAAACCCACAGTCGCAATTATCGGTCTCGGCCTCATTGGAGGTTCGCTCGGCCAGGCGTTGCGGCGCAGCAAGCGCTACCGGGTGATCGGCTTCAGCCGGCGGCCGGTCACGCTCCGGAACGCGAAACGTCTGGGCGCGGTCGACCAGACCTTCACCCGGCTGGACGATCTTCACTCCGCGCAGATCGTTGTCCTGGCGACTCCCGTCGACAGAATTATCCCGACCGTCAAAAAAATTCTCCCGCATCTGCGGCCAGGGACATATCTCACCGATGTGGGAAGCGTCAAAGGCACGCTCGTTCCGTCGATTTTCCGTCTATTGAAGGGACGGTCCATCCATTGGGTGGGCGGACATCCATTAGCCGGATCGCATAAAACAGGCGTAAAGGCCGCTAGAAGCGATTTGTTTCAAAAGGCGACGTGTGTGCTCGTTCCCGCCACGAAAGCCTCTTTAAAACCAATTTTGGCCCTTTGGAACGCGGTTGGCGCGCGGCCTCTCATCCTTTCCGCGCGGGACCACGATGCCGCGGTCGCGATCACGAGCCACTTGCCTCATGTGCTGGCCCATGCGCTGGTTCAATTAGTGGCGGCTCACCCGGACCAGGTCCTTCTGAAAAAAATGGTGGCCGGTTCTTTCCGGGATGTGACCCGTATCGCTTCTTCCGATCCGGAGCTGTGGGCCGAAATCTTCCGGGCCAATGCGCCTCAGCTTCGTCGAGCCATTCAGCTTTTCCGCCGGCAGCTGGTCCGCCTTGAACAAACGCTGGAACGGCCGAGCCTGCGACCGCTTTTAAAACGCTCCCAGCAATTCCGGTCTCCGCTTTTTCATGGAATCTAAAACCATCGCACCGGCAAAAACAGTTGCCGGGACGGTCGAGGTCCCCGGAGATAAATCCATCTCGCATCGCGCGGTCATTCTGGGCGCCCTGTCCAATCGCGTCTGCGCCGTTGATAATTTTCTTCTGGCGGACGATTGCCTCCGCACCGTGGAAGCCTTCCGGCAGATGGGGATCGTCATCGAATCCTCCGGCACGCATCTCTCCATTCGCGGGCAGGGGCTGGATGGGCTGAAACGTCCGGCCGGTCCTATCCAGTGCGGCAACTCCGGGACGACCACCCGGCTGCTGATGGGAGTCCTGACCGGCCAGCCGTTTGACGTGCAACTCATCGGAGACGCCTCACTTTCGCGCCGGCCCATGGATCGTGTCATTGAGCCGCTCAGCCAGATGGGGGCTAACTTTCTCGATATCAAAGACAAGCCTGCTTATCTACCGTTGCGGATGCAGGGGAGCCGGAACGTTCGAAGCATCCACTGGAAGAGTCCAGTGGCGAGCGCCCAGGTGAAATCCGCGATTCTGCTAGCGGGTTTGTACGCGTCGGGTTCTACAACGGTGGAGGAGCCGTCGCTCTCCCGCGATCATACCGAACGGATGCTTCAGGCCAGCGGCGTCACGCTGGAACGAAAGGGAGCCAGTGTGAGTGTGTTGGGGACCGCCACGGTGCGCGCGGACGCTTTTCAGGTTCCGGGAGATCTGTCGAGCGCGGCGTTTCTTCTGGCCGCCGGGTTGTTGCGTGGTCCTCGTGTTGTTGTGCGCGGGGTGGGTGTTAACCCGACGCGCACGGGATTTCTGGACGTGATCAAGGCCATGGGCGGAAGCTGCCGGTTCGTTTCAGCCACGGAGTCGGGCGGCGAACCGCTGGCGGATATCGACGTTCAGAAGTCTTCCCTGAAAGGACTTTCCATCGGCGGCGAGATGATCCCGCGCGCTATCGATGAGATCCCCATTCTGACGGTGCTGGCCACCCAGGCGCAGGGGCGGACGGTGATCAGCGATGCGAAGGAGCTGCGGGTCAAAGAATCGGACCGCCTGGCCGCCTTGCGCGAAGAGCTTTCGAAAATGGGCGCCCAGATCACCGAGAAACCGGATGGGCTGGTGATCGACGGGCCAACGCCTCTGACCGGCGCGGTGGTCAAGAGCCACGGCGACCATCGCCTGGCGATGTCCCTGGCCGTCGCCGGATTAGTCGCCGGCGGGACAACCACCATCGAAGATGTCGCCTGCGTAGCGACCTCGTTTCCGTCCTTCTGGTCTTTGCTGGAGCAGCTCCGGGGGAACGCATGAGCGCGCACCCCCACCGTCCCGGCCAGGCGAACCCGCTCTTCAATCCGTTCTTGTACTTTCTTGGGAAACAATTTACCGGCCGGTCTTTTGATCTCATCTGGCGGCGGCGCGTGTTCGGGCTGGAAAATATCCCGCCGGCCGGCACGCCGGTCATCTTTGCCGCCAACCACCGTTCCCTGGCGGATCCTAATCTCGTCGGCAGCGCGGTCCCCTATCCGATCCATTTCTTTACCAAGGATGAGCTCTTTCAGATCCCGCTTCTGGGGTGGTATATCCGCAGGGTGAACGCGTTTCCCGTGAAGCGAGAGGAGCATGATGTGGGCGCGTTCCGGCGGGCGGTCCACATTCTGGAGCATGGAGAAGCCCTGCTGCTTTTTCCGGAGGGCGGACGGCGGCTCAATCCCGCCCGCCAATGGAAAGCCAAGGCTGGTGTGGGCACGCTCGCCTGCATGACCGGCGCGCAGATTGTTCCCGTCGGTGTCCTTCATTCGGAGCGCTTTACCCGTCTGTCCGGCATTACGGTGCGCTTTGGAAAGCCGATTTTCCCGCCGGAAAAAGAGGGGAATCGAGCCATGTATCAGGAGTTAAGTAATCGTGTGATGCAGCGCATTAAGGAGTTATGTGATGAGCCCGAATAAGACCACGCTTCGTTTAATAATTGTGACGCAGGTGTTCACCTTGTTTGCTGTTCTTTTAATGCCTGTTCTGATCCGGATTCTGGATGAAACGTCCGGCATGGTGCTGTACGCGCTGCTCATCCTGATTTCAGTGGGATTGACTTTGGCCCTCCGCTACGCCCTGATCTCTCTCGATTAAACCGGCCGCCGGCCAGACGCGCCATCCGAGTGGAAATGGTATACTCCAGACGGCCAGATGGTTACACTGGCTGTACACATTTTTTGGAGGAGTAGGGTATGGCTGAAGAGAAACTTCTCATCGATGATATGTCCATGAGCGACTTGCTGGCGGGGATTCCTGAGCGCGTATCGAACGGGACCGTTGTGCAGGCGCGCGTTCTCGGGAAGTCCGCGGAGGGCGTGCTGGTGGATATCGGTCTCAAGATGGAAGGTCTCATCCCTAGCGGTGAATTCCCTGATTTTGAAAAAACCCTGCCCTTTGAGATCGGTGCGACGATCCCCGTTCTGGTGCGGCAGTTGGATGGTCGCGATGCCCATCACAAAGTTTCCTGGCGTGCGGCGAGGGAGTCCACCGCCTGGGACAAACTGACGAAGGCTTTTCAGGCACAAGAACCGCTGGACGGAGTGATTGTCCGGAAGGTTAAAGGCGGTTATATCGCCGATATCGGTGTGGACGCCTTTTTGCCGGGCTCACAGGTGGATATTCGCCCCACCAAGGATGCCGACAGCTGGATCAAGCGGAACGTTACCATTCTTATCACCGAAATGGACCGGAATAAATCCAATGTGGTTGTCTCCCGGCGCAAGCTTCTGGAGCGGGAACGGCAGCGCCTGCGGGAAATCACTTTGGCGCAACTTGCGGAAGGCCAGGTGTGCGAGGGCGTTGTGGCCAGCGTGACGAATTTCGGGGCCTTTGTCGACATCGGCGGCATTGAAGGGCTGCTTCACGTTTCAGATATGACATGGAACCGCGCCGAGCGTGTGGACAAATTGGTCAAGGTCGGACAGACGATGAAGGTTAAAATTTTGAAGTATGAGCCGGCCACGCAACGGATTTCGTTGGGGCTGAAGCAGTTACAGCCGCATCCCTGGGAAGGAATTGCCAAACGCTATGCGGTCGGATCCTTCGTGAAAGGGAAAGTCACGACCGTGACGTCCTTCGGTGTTTTTGTTGAACTCGAGCCAGGGGTCGAGGGGCTGCTGCATGTCAGCGAGCTTTCCTGGAAGGACCGTGCGGCCAAACCCCAGGACCTTCTGAAGATCGGCCAGGACGTGGAAGCGAAAGTGCTTCTGGTGGATTCGTCCAAAGAAAAGATTTCGCTCTCCCTGAAGCGCGTGGGTCCAAGCCCGTGGGATATGGCGAAGACCCATTATCCGGCAGGGACTCATGTGAAAGGCCCCGTGACGCACCTGACGCCGTTCGGCGCCTTTGTCATGCTTCCGGAGGGGATTGAAGGCCTGATTCATATTTCGGATATTTCCTGGACCCAGCGCGTCCAACACCCGTCGGAGCTGCTCACCGTCGGCCAGGACGTGGAAGTCGTGGTCATGGATGTGAAAGCGGACGCGGAGAAGATTATTCTGTCCCTGAAGCATCTGCAGCCGGATCCCCTGGCGAGTTTTCGCGTGGGTCAGGTCGTGACTGGGCCTGTCACGCGCCTGACGGATGCGGGAGTGGTTCTGGAATTGGCTCCCGGGGTGGAAGGATTTGTCCGCCAGATGGAGCTGCCCGAGAATCTCGAAGGCCAGCTTCAAATCCCGCCGGTCGGCCAGGAAGTGACCGGGAAGATCAGCCGGATCGATAACCGGGACCGCCGCATCGATATCGCCGTCCGGCGCTATGACCGGGAACAGGAACGGCAAATGATTAAACGGTATGCCAGTCAGAATCAGCAACCGTTAACGCTGGGGGATGTTCTGGTGGACGCCGGAAACACCGAGGAGGTCAGCGAGTAGCGATGGCGTCACGCCGTCCTCTTGTTCTGGACCTTTCGATCGTCGCGGTGGGGATGGCCCTGATCGTGTTGACTTTCCGTAGTTACGAAATCCCCAGCGCCATTAAACGAAACCACAAAACGTCCCGACTCTCAGCCTCTGAAGCCAACCGCCGCATCGAAGCCTGTAAATCCCGCCTGCAGAAAAATCCGGACGATTTTGACGTTTGGACACAAATGGCCATCGCCTGCTACGGGAAAGGTCCTGACTCTTATGTGGAAGCGCTGAATGCGCTGGAGAAAGCGCGTTCGCTGGGCGCGACGAGCGAAGAACTGTTTTATTATGCCGGTCTCATGTATGACGCGCTGGGGCTTCCCGCGTACGCCGTCAATGAGCTCACCAAATACCTGCGTCACCACCCGCAGGACTATGAAGCGCAGGCGCATCTGGCCAACGCGTACTTCAAAGAAAAACGATACGATGAAGCCTTGGATCTTTATAAGCAATCCATCCGCCACCGGCCGAAGGATATGACCGCCTGGTTCAATTACGCGGTGATCAATAAAGAAAAGGGGAATCTGGATGACGCGCAGGCCGCTCTGGAAAAGGCCAAAACCCTGGCCGGCGTGCTGCCGGAGGGGGGACTTTTCCAGGAAGGGGAAATCGCGCGGCTCAAAGGCTCTGATGTGAATGCCATGGCTCTCTACAAACAGGAGCTGGCCAGTCATGCGGAGTTTCTGCCTGCTTTAGAGGCTCTGGAAGCGGCGCAGCGGCGCGCCAACTTATGGAAAGAAGTTAAAGAAACACGGCAGCGGATCGCTGAAGTCAAAAAAGCGAAAACTCCCCCTTCTGTGCCGAATTAAGGGATTAACTTATGGCCAAGAACAAGAATCGCCATCATCTGAAAGAAACAAAGCCCCCCCGCCGCGTCTTTCTGTCTTCTCACAGCAAGAAATGGCTTGCGGCCGGGATCCTTCTGGCCATTCTCGGGTTCTGGCTGCTGACCTTCACAGACCCAGCCGGTCAAAACTGGGCGAGTACCTTGTCACCCTTCCTTCTAGTGATCGGTTATGTGTTCATCGGCATCGGATTTGTACTTCCTTCCCCTCTATCCTCCGAACCCGCTTCATCTCCCGAACCCCAAAAGAACTCCTGAAAGTTAATTCAGTTGATTTTATAAGCTGTTTTTGAATATTTTCTCGACGGAAAACGCACAAAAATGCGATTTTAAGGCCCAATTTTACGTAAATCGGCCTGGATATCGCGAGCTTCTAAACGCTTCTTGTGGTTTTTTCGGCGATAGTCATTTTTTGGTGCGACTCCTATCTTTTTTCGCTGGCTGATCTCTTCCGGGTTTTTCGGAGTTGGTTGCCTTTTACCTTCCTTGGCACGCTTTCTCCCTCATCCGGCACACTAAGCAGGTGAAAAAATCAATTTTGGTGCGTTTTATCGACGGAAAACGCTCAAAAATGCGTTTTTAGGGGGGTATTTTTTGAAAGATGCCTCCTGGTTCCTCCTTATGATGTATCCTTCCTGATGGTTTTTCTCAGCGGGGGGTATAAAGCCTTCTGCCTCCTGGTGTGTTTTTCTTCCCGCCTGCTGGTTGACTGATGTTTGCCTGGTGTGGGTGGTGGTCTTTTTCTTGCAGGGGAAAATGTACCGTGGCTCGTACCATTCCGCTCAAGAATCTGGCTGATTTCTGCCAATGTCTTCACCCATAAGCGCTCTGCTGCCAATTTTTGGCTTAAAACAGGAGTGCTAATATTGAATCCTTAAAGCATCCTATCGCCGCAGATAGTTGCTCTCTCAGGGAAATAGCTTTTGGCACAAAACCTCATATAAATACGAGCAGATGAGTATCGACGGTGATAAGGATTATAGGTAATATAATATATCTTATCGGAAGATGCAATTTTGGGTCTAGGGGGATAAAAATTCGAGAGAATGGCAGGGAGATTAATGAATAAAAGACGTGATAGAAAGCGAAGGAAGGCCCGTCAGAAAAGAACTAAATCAGCCAGGATTCGGCAAATGTGTCCTGAGTTGGGTAGGGTATGGAAATGGTTGTTTCGGTAGGCCAGCGTTCCTTTTTCTGGCCGTCCAGCTCGACTTCCACCTGGATCTGGAGCGATTGACCTTCCATTGCAGGCAGGTGTTTTAAAGGTACGGCGACTTCAATGACCTTCTTCGCCACCCCATTTGGAAGGTCTAAAAGCGGGTTGTCGGGAGGGTTTGTCAGGGCCTTCAGTTGAACGGTTGTGGCCAGTCCCTGGAACTTCACCCAGACCTCATATCCTTCCGGATTCAGAAAAATAATGGAGAGGGTTATTCCCTGCAAAACCTGGGCATCCAGAGGTTTCGAGAGGTCAAAACGGAAGTAAATAGTCTGCAGATCGAAGCCGTAATAAATGGATTTAAGCAGGTTTTGGGCGCGGTGCATGGTTCCTGTTGTTCCCGCCTCGGTTTCATAGAGTCCGGCCGATTGCCATTCAAAATAGCTGGTGACCCGCCCATCGATCTGGGGTGTGATGAAATCGATCGGGGGCCGGACCGCCGGGCCGACACGCTTCACTTTGATGGGTAGATGCAGGTCTTCCGGTGGTTTATCTCCCGTTAGACTGTAGACATTCATCAGGTGTTTCCGAAAAAGATAATCGAATGTGCCGTCATTGGCCGAGGAATGGTCGTCCCCATACCACCAACACCAGTCGCTGCCTTCCGCGATGTAGATTTCTTCCCAGGCGAGTTGAGCCGATGGTGAAGAGGCTTGTTCCGGATGTTTTTCAAGATGGCGCGTCAGGTAATCCCGTGTCCGGGTGACGAGATCCCAGGCCGTGTTATCCTCCCTGTGTCCGATCCAGATGCCAAAGTTGGCGTTGATCCAGGAGCCGGCCCAGAGTTTGGAGAGTGTTCGAATCTCCCCCGCCTTGGCGAGGGTGTCGCTAGCCAGTACGGTTTCCAGCGTCGGGTCTTCGGAAAGGCGTTTGTAGAGTTCACGCAAAAAGGGAAGGCCGTCCTGTTGATAGTATTCCCAGCAGTTTTCCCCATCCAGGATAACGGAAACCACATGAGAACGGGGCTGATTTCCGTCTTTCTTGATGAGACGGGACCGGATCCCATGCAACCGTTCGATGAAATCGTTTACGGCATCCGTTGCGTTCCAGCCCGGGTAAACGAAACCAATGGCGTCTGAGAGTTCGTGATCTCGGAAGAAGAAACGGAGCGTTTTTCCCCCCGCCTGGAATTGATAAGGTTCATAGATTTCTTCGCGTGTAAACGGAGCGGGTGAAACAGACTGCGCCAGAACCGACTCATCGGTGGCCACCCACTCGACTCCGGATTGGGCAAAAAGTTCTGCCGTCTGTTCGGAAACAGACCCTTCGGAAGGCCACATCCCGCGAGGGCGTTTGCCAAAGCGCCGTTCATGGTCGGCGAGCGCTTTATCAATTTGGGTCCGGGCGTCTTCCGGGTGCCTGAACCGTTCTTTGGGAAGAATCACTTGCGGCATGGCCATGAGGGCCGAGTTCGTGTCGCTCAGCAAGGGAAGAATCGGGTGGTAAAACGGAGAAGCGGTAACCTCGATCTGCCCGCGGTCCTGAACTTCCTTGTATTTGGCGACGACGAGACCGCAAATCGCGAGTTGTTTCTGGATGAGTTCCTGTTTTTCCTCTTCTGAGAAACCTTTCCCCTTCTCATGGAGCTTGCGAATAAATGGGTCTCGTTCGCGCCAGGTCGGATCAAACCATGACAGATTAAACCAGACCTGCAAGTCGAGCCAATCCTGCTGCTTGAAGTAGTTCTGAATGCGGGACAGGTCTTCCAGATGGGCTGACCGCCCGCGTTTTTCCAGAAGCTCCCTGTAACGGGGATAGGGATCGATCATGTTTTCCCAATGGGCCATGAAGAAGTTCAGAAGTAGAAAGTTCCGGTCTTCAAAGGAAAGGTCCCCCGCGCGCTTGAGCGTGAGCTCCACGAACTTGTCCTGGGCCCGGCCAGAAGCATAATCATCCAATTGAGTCAGAAGCGAAGGGACTAAATTAAAGTTGAGGCGGATTTTCGGGAATTCGTCCAGAATCGCCACCATGTCGTAGTAATCCTTGATGGCGTGCAGGCGGGCCCAGGGGAGCTCGTATCGATTGGTCAGCGGATCTTTATAGTAAGGCTGATGTTGATGCCAGAGGATCAGGACGGATAAAACAGGTTCAGCGGTCATACGAGCGAAGAGCTAAAAGCGTCCGACCGCTTCCACCAGGAAACGTGTGGCATTGTCTCGGTAAGCATAAGCCTTGCCAGGAGAAAAAAGCGCGACCGACCCTCGGAAACTCAAGTAGGACGTGTAAGCGAAGCCGATCCCGGCGTCGAGTTCAGTCCCCAGAGAGCTTTCGGTGCTGGAGGCTGGGAAATTCAATCCGGCGGTTTCCATGGCGTTAAAGACAAAATAGTCGATTCCGACGGAGACAAGGGATGTCGGATGGGCTGTGACGCCGGCGCCGATCACACGCATCCCGGAAAAGCCGGGAGGGAGGCCTGTGGAATTGGCAGCGAGGGCAGAGGACGATGACGTCGCGTCGTAAAGCGTCGCGCCGTAGAATTCGCCGAATCCGCTGCGTTCCATCCCGTCAAAACGACGCCCGTGCGTCGGCCGGAAAGAAGAATCCTTGCGAGCGTCTCCGGAATCCCCGCTGGCCATGCCGAAGGTCCCGTGTATTTCGATGGGACCGTATTTACTGAAACGTGTAAAAAGGCCTGCGGAGATCAGGAACGCATACCCGCTCAAGTCTACCGTTCCCAGGGTCACGCTGCTGCGGTTCACCTGCCCGTTCTGAAGGGCGAATTCCCCTTTGTAGAAGCCTCCTTCGAGAAGGCGTCCTTCAATGCGCGCATCATAAAAGTTGCGTGTGATATGGGACGCCCGGAGATCAGTCCCGGCCAGCGTGCCGGAGCTGATATTTTCAGAGGGGCGGGCGTAAAGGGTTGTGCCGCTGTTGTCCCGCTCCATCACCCAGGTGAGTTGGTAACGGATGTTGCGGGTGGGCTTGCTGATCTGAAAACCGTAGATGTCGGTATCGCTTGAACCGATGAGGGAATCCTGCACTTTAAAGGTAAAGGCATCCGCCTGAAGCCCGTAGAGGGGTAATCGCGACTGGAGGCGCAATCCGGTAAAACCCAGATCGTCATCGGACAGGATCATTCCGTCTCCCAGCATGATCGGCTGGCGGCCGATGGTGAGATCCACCGGCAAATCATAGAGCTGGCTGGCCTTCATATAAGCCCACTGGACCCACGGAGAAAAATTGGCGTTCGGATAACGGTTCCCCGCCGGAGTTGAAAACGGGTTGGTAATCGTAGCCGAGGATCCCGCCAGGCCGATGGCCTGGAACTGGGTCATCATTTCGATATTGGGTGAGAAGCGCCCGCTGACATGCGCCAGCGCGCGTTGAGAATAGAAACCGTAATCCTGACCGGAGGAGGCCCCAAAATCAGCCTTGCTCACCGAGATGCCGCGGAGACGATACTGCGTGCCGATATCGAGAATGGAAGCGGTATAAGAGGGGTGTATGCAAAAGAAAAGCAGGCTTAAGGTAAAAACGGCGCGTGTTTTCATGCGAAACGATTATAAAAGAAACCCCCGACTCCGACAAGCAAAATCGCTGACGGAGTCGGGGGCTGTTGAAAGACGGCTCTTAGAACTTAATCTTTACGTCTGAACCCAACCGTGTGATCGGACTGGTAGCCGTTCCCGCATTTTGAAGCGCATCCCCCACCTGGAAGGTGGCCGCATTCACCTCGAAGCTTACGTTGTCCGAATGCTTCCATGAGAGAATGAGGTCATACTCGGTTCCAGCGCTGGTCTTTCCATTGTTGGCAACAGTGCCGGCGTCGTACATGAACCGATAGGCGTTCACATCTACACCGAGCTTAGCCAATGGATTGACGCCCACCCCGATATCGGCAACCTTTAGATTGCAGAGGCCATTCGCTTGGTTCCGGTTCAGTGCGGAAGGACCATAGGTCGAATGTTCACCCCAGATCAATCCAAAGCGCTTGGCCGGATTAATCGCCAGGAAGTCGTCCGAACCGCGGCCGACTTCAAGTTGCGCACGCACCGGGAGTTTCGCCACTTCGGTACCGTATTTCAAGCCCAGAAAGGCGGCGTTGCCATGGTAGGCAGGAGTTCCTGCGGTGGCATTCGCCCGGCCGAAGTTTTGAATGTACTCGGCATGGTAACCAAGACCCGGCAGAAGACCTCCCTGAACCCGAAGTCCCGTTGCCGTCAGAGTGTTATTCCCTACAGCGGCAGCGGATTTTTGAATGTGGGTTTGCATGGTGTAATAATACAGACCCGCATAGGCATGCGGAACGAGTTTCTCGGAACCGATTTCGCCTCCGTAGTACGTAAGAGGACCACCAGCAACTTGATTGGCGTTCCGTGCCGGAGAAGCAACGGAAGCGAGTTGCCCAGCCACACCGCAGATGCGCAGTAAGCCGTTGCCAATCGTCGTGTCCGCGCGGAAGGAATCCACCGAGGCGACCGTCAGCAAGTCATCCCCATTCGGGCCGAAGAACACGTTCAGATCGCTGTCACTCGGTCCAAGGAACTGCCGGCCGATCGTCAGATCCACCGAGCCGAAGACCTTGTCGATTTTGACGTAGGCGTTGTCGAGGGTCAGCGTATCCTGAACGGTTGTCACCGTGCCGGCCGCTGTTCCCATTCTGGGCGAGCGGTCGACCAAAAGACGCGCATGGACATCATCCAGCAGGTCGAAGTTCGTTCCCACCATGACACGCACGTTGGTTTCACTCCGGTAATCATCCGCCGTGCCGTTGCGATCCGTTTCGTTATCGATCCCGAATGACCGTGTTTCAATGCTGCCGTCGAGTTTGACGTTTTTCAAAAGCTCCGCGCGGACTGGAAGAGAAATGGAGTATACCAGCGCAAGCGCGAGGCTCAGGCTTAAGAATCTTCGCATGTCGTTTCCCCCTTTTTATGTTTTAAATCGCTCCACCTTCCTCAGACGGGGCGAATAAGCGCTCGAATAATAAACAACTTTTTAATGGGTGTCAAGCCGCTTTGGTACAAAAGTCGATCTGATTTGATCAAAATGACCGGGAGGGGTTACTTGGAAGCAGGGGTTTTCAAACCCGACAGCGCCTGGATTCGGGTTCGAGCCAAGGCGGTCCAGGGGCTTTGTGGATAAAGGATCACAAACCGGTCGTAAATGGCTGCGGCGGCGGAGGTATTTCCTGTGAGCTCATTTAAACGGGCTTGCGTCATATACATAGGAGCGGTCAAGAAGTGATCGGGGTAACGCTCTATAAAACGTTGCGCCATGGCCAATGCCTGGGGGTTGTTCCCCGACTTTTCCTCTAACGTCGTTTGGGCGGATAAGGCCAATGGGCGCAGTTCCATGGGTTGAGCAGTTTGGGCCAATTCCCCATAGATCTGGGACGCCGTGACATAATCCGATGTTTTATCGAGCAGATTGGCTTTCAAAAATTTGGAATAAGATGCGGCCGAAGAGTTCCCGAAGCGATTTTCCCATTCCTGCAGGCTTTTGCGGGTGGTGTCGAAGTGGCCCTGGACGAGGTGGCCGTGAATCAGCCCGAGCTGGTTCCAGGCATCCTCGTTTTGAACTTTTTGATGACGGACTGCAAAATAAACGAAAACAATGATCAGGAGAGTTAATCCTACAGCAGCCCAGAATTGCTCACGGTGCGTTTCAATCCAAAGAAGCCCCTGTTTGAATCGGTTTTGAATAAAGGACTCTACTTTTGTGGGTTGTCGTTGTATTTTCATAATCAAACGGTCACTTTCTATTTGAAGTCAATGCCCCCAGCCGGAATCGCCCGACACACTACGGTCGGGCGCCCGCCTGGTGTGTGGCGGGCGAACCCATATCAATGCCCCCAGCCGGAATCGAACCAGCATCTGCTCCTTAGGACGGAGTAGCTCTATCCATTGAGCTATGGAGGCAAAAGGAGTTCTAGTAACGAAGCAGCGAAGTGACTTCATGCCCGCGCAGCTTTTCGCGGCCGTGCAGGAATTCGAGCTCAATGACAAAGGACAGCCCGATGACGTTGGCTTTCAACTGCTTGATCAATTGGCAGCAGGCATACGCGGTGCCCCCCGTGGCCAGGACATCGTCGATCAGAAGAACCTTGGCATCCGCCGGCATCGCATCCGCATGCATCTCGACGGTGTCGGTGCCATATTCAAGATCGTACGTATAGGAAATGGTTTTGGAGGGCAACTTGCCTTTTTTGCGGATCGGCACGTAGCCGGCGTTGAGCAGGTAGGCGACCGGCGCGCCGAAGATAAAACCGCGCGATTCGACGGAGGCCACGTGCGTAATTCCTTTTCCTCGAAAAGGACCGGCCATCCGTTCAAGAGTCGTTTTAAAAAGTTCCGGGGATTGGAGAAGCGGGGTGATGTCTTTAAATATGATGCCGGCCTTCGGGAAATCAGGGACATCCCGGATCGACGATCTAATTTTATCCAGCGTAGTGAGGGTGGGCATTAGACAATCCCCATGCGCTGAGCCAGACGGCGAAGCCGTTCCAGCCCGCGTTTTTCCAGTTGGCGAATACGTTCCCGGGACACTTTCAGCTTTTGTCCCACTTCTTCCAAGGTCTGGTTTTCTCCGCTGAGGCCGAACCGCATTTCCAGAATCTGCCGTTCGCGCAGCGGCAATTGAGAAAGCGCCACGTCCAGCTCATCGTGAAGCTTAAAAATAGAAATGAGCCGGTCCGGCGCATACAACTTGTCATCGGAGATAACGTCCTTAATGGTTAGATTTTCGTCGTCATCCAGAGGCGCTTCCAAACTTCCAATGCCGCGGGCCGCTTCTGCGGCGTCGAGAATTCCTTTCACCTGCCGCGACGAAAGACGCAGCTTCTGGGCCATTTCCTGGAGCGTGGGATCTCTCCCGAGTTGTCCATGTAAAAGGTCCCATTGGCGCAGCCACCGGCGCAGCGCTTCCCAGGCGTGGGGCGGGATTCGAATGGTTTTCGACTGTTCGTCGATAGCGCGACGGATGGATTGTTCGATCCAGTAGGCGCCGTAGGTTGAAAAGCGAAATCCTTTTTTGGGATCGAATTTGTCGATCGCGTGCATCAATCCCAGATTTCCCTCTTCAATAATGTCGAGAAAATCCAATCCAGGACGGTAATACTTCTTGGCGATCGGAATCACCAGACGAAGATTGCGTTCAACCAGTTCCTTTTTAGCGGCTTTTTCCCCTTTGTTGGCACGATGCCAAAGGGTGTTGAACGCCTCGCGGGAAAGCTCGGGGAAGTCCTTAATGGCGCGGAAATAAAGAGAAACAGCATCTAAACTTTCAGGCATTCGTCAATCAGTGTGCTTCCAGAGTTTGTGAAACCTGTATCGACTTCTCGTTAGCAGACTCGGGGCGCCGGGATTTGCCCGCCACACTTCAGGCGGGCACCCGACCGTCGTGTGTCGGGTGAACCCGGGATCTGTCGCCAGACATATGGCGACCACGCTACCTACCGAAACCCTCGGGGCGCCGGGATTTGAACCCGGGACCTCTTGGTCCCGAACCAAGCGCGCTACCAGCTGCGCTACGCCCCGAGGCTTTCGGCTCGAAATCTTACCATATTGCCTTTCAGAGACCCAAAAGCGGAGGCCGTCCATCGGCTGAGCTGACGATTCGAAAAATATGCCGGGCGATTTCCATGGCGGCGTACGGCAAAGCCACTTCTTTTGTTTTTTCAGCCATCCGCCGGAGTTTGGTCGGATGGGTGATGAGATTGTTCACAATGTCCGAAATGGTTTGCGGGTCATTGGCTTCTTCGGCGACTCCGCGTTTCAAGAGATACCGCGCATTGCGTTCCTCTTGCCCGGGGATAGGGTTGGTGATCACCATCGGCAACCCTTTCGCCAGCGCCTCCGAGGACGTTAATCCCCCGGGTTTTGTGACGAGTAGGTCGGCGGCGTCCATCAGTGTGTTAATCATTCGGGTGTACCCGAAAAGCCGGACGCGTTTATCGCGGCGATAACGTTTATTCAGGGTTCGAAACAGCCCACGGTTCACGCCGGCGCTGACAATGCATTGAATCGGGAGCGGATGCAGGTGATCGAGCAAGTCCTGGAGGGGACCCAGGCCCTGGCTGCCGCCCATGATGAGCACGGTGAGACGGTTGGGATCCAGCCGCAGTTGAGCGCGGGCCTGCGCTTTGGGAATCCGGCGCAAAAAACTCGGGCTGATGGGAATCCCGGTCACCACAATTTTCGACGCATGAATGCCTCGGCGGATCAATTCCCTGCGGGCTTCTTCCGAGGAAACGCAATAGAGATCCACTTCTTTATAGACCCAATAGGAATGAATGGCAAAATCCGTGACCACCGCGATCAGCGGAATCGTCAATTTCCCCCGTCTTTTTTCGGCGGCAAAGACCGAGCACGGGACCGCTTGTGTGCAAACGAGGGCCTGTGGGTCATGACGGCGAACCAGTTTCTTGAGTTTCGGGGAGGAGATGAGGTTCAACACGTCTCGAATTTCCCGGGTCGCTTCGACCACATCCGGATTATCGTAAATGTAATTCCAGAGCACAGGGGTGTGACGCAGCACTTCCAGATAGGTCCGGGCAATCAGTTTGCCGATCGTGGGATACGCGTAGGACAGGGAATCAATGCCAACGGTCTCCCAGGAGGGAATCAGCAGCCCCAGCGCTTCGCGAATGGCCTCCGCCGCCCGCTGGTGGCCCGACGACATCGAAATATAGAAAAAGAGGATGCGGGTTGTCATAAAAGGTAAATGCCTCGCATCGGGCCAGTGGGATTTGCCCGCCACATGTCAGGCGGGCACCCGACAGCTGTGTGTCGGGTGAACCCAGTCGATAGAATCGGGCCAGTGGGATTTGAACCCACGACCTCTCCCACCCCAAAGGAGCGCGCTACCCCTGCGCTATGGCCCGATTCTGTCGACTAGACAATTTGCTCTCCCACCCCAAAGGACCTGGCACTCTGTGTCGCCAGGACCCCTGCGTATGGCCCGATTGGCCGGACTTAAAAGGAAACATGGCAAGTGTATCAAGATTTGAGAAGCCGGAGGGATTCTTCCAGGTCTTTTCGAACATCCCGCAAGGTTTCGAGGGTGTGGGACGGTTCCGTTCCATTCACACCCAGGTCCAGCTTGAGCTGAGCGATACCGCGGCGGCCCTCCTGTTTCATAAACTGTTTGGCGCCCGAAATCGTAAACCCTTTTTCGTAAAGGAGTTCTTTGATCCGGAGGATCGAGTCGATTTCTTTCTGGGTGAACTTTCGCTGTCCGGATTCGCGCCGGGCGGGGCGTAAAGACCCAAACTGGGATTCCCAATAACGAATGACATACGGTTTCACCTGTGTCTGTTCGCTGACTTCGCTGATGGAAAAATAGATTTGAGGAGGCAGAAGCGTTTCAAGCATCGCATTCATTCAAGCAAAAAAAAGACTGATTGCCAACGATTCCCGCTTAATTCCTTGGAAAAAGGTCTTTGGATATCTTGAAACGGACCGCCCGGCGAGGAGGGATGGGAACCACCTGTCCCGTGCGCGGGTTCCGGCCCACCTTG
This sequence comes from Elusimicrobiota bacterium, assembly GCA_041660185.1. Taxonomy (NCBI): domain Bacteria; kingdom Pseudomonadati; phylum Elusimicrobiota; species Elusimicrobiota bacterium. The sequence continues at coordinate 141,503 of JBAZWU010000001.1, forward strand.
GCTTTGCGCATCTTCACATGCAGGCTGCCGATGCCGGCCAATACGATTTTTTCTCCAGATCGCAGCGCCATCTGCATGGCCCGCATGACGGCATCGACCGCCGCGGTGGCTTCCCGGCGCGTACTGACCACCCGTCCGACCACTTGAACCAGTGTCGATTTGTTCATCGCGTCATTCCCTCCGGTAATCCCTGCCATTCCGTATACGTCTGGCGTTTCATCAGGTCATGCAAAGATGTTTTGGGATCCTTGTCCTGATAAAGGACCTCATAGATTTCACGGGTCAACGGACAATCCAATCCCAGCTGTTCGGCCAATTGCTGAGCGGCGGCGGCGGTCTTGTAGCCTTCGGCGACCATGGTCATCTCCGCCAGCGCTTCTTTTGTTTTTTTCCCTTTTCCGATCTTTTCTCCCAAAAGGCGGTTGCGCGAATGGGGCGACAGGCACGTCACGATTAAATCCCCCATGCCGGTCAGTCCAAAAAAGGTGAGCAGCTGGGCTCCCATTCGGACGCCGATGCGCGTCATTTCGTTCAGCCCTCGCGTGAGCAGCGCGGCGTTCGTGTTGTCGCCCAGGCCAAGACCGTAGCCAATCCCGGCGGCAATCGCAAAAATATTTTTTAGCGCCCCGCCCAGTTCGACACCGATCAGATCGGAATGCGCGTAAACCCGGAAGTAGTCCTGAGGGAAAAGCGATTGAACCTTCTCCACCGTTTTTTTATCGGTTCCTGCCGCCACAGTCAGTGTCGGGATACGGCGGCAAACCTCTTCGGCGTGGCTCGGTCCAGTCAGGACAACCACCCGGGATTCAGGAATGTGAAGCTCTTCGACAATCACCTCGCTCATGCGTTTCAGGGAAGGGGTCTCCAGGCCTTTGGTCACGCTCACCACGGTGGCCTGAGCGGCCAGTGCCCCTGAGGCGCGGGCGTTTTTCATCGTGGTCCGAACGAATTGTGAAGGCGTCGCTGAGATCACCAGAGGACGCTGTTTCAGGCTTTCGGCAAGATTGGAGGTGACCTGTACGGAAGGAGGCAACAACAAATCGGGAAGCGTGGACAAGCGCCGGGTGGCGGCCAGAGACGCGGCGGCTTTCGCGTCAAATTCCCACAAGAGCACATCCTGTCCATTGTCCGCCAATAAGCCGGCCAACGTTGCTCCCCAGGAGCCGCCGCCGAGAATCGCGATGTGTTCACGGGGGAGTGTCATGTGGTTTTCTTATCCCAGAGACGGGGTTCGGTTCCGTGCCAGAGACGCAGGATGTTGCTGCGATGTTTCCAGATGATAAAAAGGGCTACTAGAAAAGCCAGTGCGGTTTGAAGGCTAGACGGCGACCAGATCAACGAGGCGGCGGCCAGCGTCAAGGCGGCGAGGATGGAGCTGAGCGAAACAATGCGCGAGAAAAGAAGGGAAAGCGCAAAAACGCCGATGGAGGCGAGGAAGGCCTCCGGGAGCAGAGCCAAAAAAACACCCGCGGACGTGGCCACGCCTTTTCCCCCTCGAAAACGGACAAAAACCGATGTGGTATGCCCGAGAATCGCGGCCAGGCCGACCCCGACTGCCAGAGAGGCATCATTCGGAAAATGAGTATGGCACCAGAGGACCGGCAATAGACCTTTCAAGATGTCGATCAATAAGGTGAAGGCTCCCGGACCTTTGCCGAGAACTCGAAACACATTGGTGGCTCCCAGATTCCCCGAGCCCTGTTGCCGGATATCGATGCCTTTCCAGAACTTCCCGAGCCAGTACCCTGTGGGAATCGAACCAATCCCATAAGCGCCGATCAGCAGGCCGAGCGTTCGCAGGGTCATCCCACACTCCCCAGGCGTTTATTGCCGATCCATACATAATCGCAGGCCGATACAACGGTCGTGATCACCATGGCGTAAAGAAGGGGTTGATAAAGGACGGCCGGGAAAGCAAAAAGAATTGCGACGGACACAAACATTTGAAACGCCGTTGTTATTTTTCCGAGAGGGCGCGGCTGGATCTTGGAATTCCCCGTCAAGATATAGACCACGGTCCATCCGAGAACAATCAGCATGTCGCGGGAGAGCACCACTATAAAAATCCAGATCGGCAGGGCGCCCGTTATTGTAAAGACAATATAAGTGGACACCAGTAAAAGCTTGTCGGCCATAGGGTCCAGGAAGCTTCCGAGGGGGGTTCGCTCCCCGCGTAGGCGCGCGAGCGTCCCATCCAGTGCATCGCTCAAAACCGATACCACAAAAATCGTCCGCGCCCAGACCAGGTGATGTTCTAAAAAGAGAATGACAAACACCGGGATGGCGATAATGCGAAGAACGGTGATTTTATTGGCGAGCGTCATTTAGTGAACCATTGGGCCAATGTTGCCGGATGGGCTCGGACCTTCATCCGGATGCCTTTGCTGGTCATTTCCTGCGATACCACATCCATATAGTCATGCAATCGGGCCAACCGATGGCCTTCTTTGTAGGGAATCCAGATCTTCCGTTCCACCCACTGCGCGGCCAGCTGGCGCTCCACGTGAACAAGCAAACCCTTCAGGTTGTCTCCTGTCGTCGCTGAAAGAAGCACGCCCGAACGATTGTTGAAGCCATCGCGCTGGGATGGAGAAAGGCGATCCATTTTATTATATGCCGTCAGACGTGGCAATTGATCGACCCCGATGTCCTTCAAAATATCCAGGACGGTCGCTTCCTGGCTTTTCCAATCCGGGTCCGACGCATCCACGACATGAACCAATAAATCGGAGTTGGACACTTCTTCGAGCGTGGCTCGAAACGCCGCGACCAGCTCCGTCGGCAATTTACGGATAAATCCAACGGTGTCGCTGAAGAGGATGATGTGCCCGGACGGAAGGCGAACCCGGCGCGTGGTCGGATCGAGCGTGGCGAACAGTTTATCGTCCGCATACACCTGGTGGCGGTCCGCTTTGGGAGCCCCGGCGGAGCCGCGCAGGAGGGCGTTCAGGAGCGTGGATTTGCCGGCATTGGTATAGCCGACGAACGCCACCTGCGGAACCGGAATGCTGCGGCGCATGCGGCGCTGGATTTGCCGCTCTTGGCGTATGCGTTCGATTTGTTTTTCAAGGTGTGCCATGCGCTCCCGTATGCGGCGGCGGTCGACTTCCAGTTTTCGTTCCCCCGGGCCGCGGGTGCCGATGCCTCCCACCTGCTGTTCGAAGCGTCCAAACCGTTCCGTGATCCGGGGCAGAAGATAAGCCAACTGGGCCAGCTCGACTTGAAGAATGCCTTCCCGCGTGCGGGCGCGCCGGGCGAAAATATCGAGGATCAAGCGGGTGCGGTCGACGACTTTGGCGTGAGTGACGGCTTCAAGATTCCGTTGCTGGACGGGTTTGAGTTCATCGTCAAAGACGAGGGTCTGGACCGCCAGGGAGTACACCCGCTCCGTCAGCTCGGCGGCTTTTCCTTTGCCGACAAACGTGGCCGGATCGGGCCCGTCTTTTTTCTGGCTGTGCGCTTCCACGACGCGGCCGCCCGCGGTTTCCACCAGGCGCTCCAGTTCTTCCAGTGACGCCTGCGTTTGTTCGGCGCTGGCCCCCCGGCGCTGGAGCGCAACGGTTATGACTTTTTCCATTGCACCTTCATCTGATGGCCAAACCAGGTTCGCTGCCGTTTGACATAGCGGCGGGTATCCTGGATCAGTCGTTGCAGGGTTTCGTCCCGGCTGATCGTTCCTTTCAGAAAAGCAACGATATGAGGGTATCCGAGGCCGCTCAGACCGGCACAATTGTCAGAAAACCCTTTCTGTAGAATGGACTGCGTTTCTTCAATCATCCCATTAGCCAACATCCAGCCGCATCGCTGCTGGAGACGTTTTTCGAGTTCTTCCTTGCCCGGATCCAGGCCGATCACCTCCAGCGGTTCGTCCGGGTTCGATTTGACGGGATGCTCCAGGTGCCATTGTGAAATGGGTTTGCCGGTGAGCCGGTATACTTCCAGGGCCCGGACGACGCGATGGATATTGTTAAAGGGAATTTTGGTTGCGGAAAGAGGATCCACCTGCGCCAGCTGGTGGTGCAGATATTCGCGGCCGTGGTGGTCTGCGACGGTGCGCAGCTCTTCGCGCAGCGCGTCATCTGCTGGCGGCAACGGAGCCAGGCCTTCGAGGAGCGCACGGAAATAAAATCCGGTTCCCCCCACAAGGATCGGCATGCGTTTCCGGGTCCGGATGCCTTTGATGAGGTCCTCCGCCCGCCGGGCAAAATCCGCTGCGGAAAAAACAGCGTCGGGATTTAAAAAATCGACCAGATGATAAGGAATGCCGTCGACAAGATACGTCCGGGGGGACGCCGGGCTCCACTGGCCCCGGGGTTTGGCTGTTCCGATCGTCAGGTAGCGGTAGACTTGTCGGGAGTCAACGGAAACAATTTCCCCGCCGCGCTCCTTCGCCAGGGCCAGCCCCCATTCGGTTTTACCGGAGGCGGTAGGCCCGACGATGGCGATCACGTTCTTTTGAACCTCCGGTTCAATTCCGCCAGGGGCAGCCGGATATGGGTTGGACGTCCATGGGGACAGGTCATCGGCCGTTCACAGGCCGACAGGTCACTCAAGAGTTTTTCAACCTCCGGAGCCGACATTGAATCGTTCGCCATCACCGCCGCGCGGCAGGCGGCGCGTGCGGCGATCTCATGCTGGATCTGCGTCCGGTCCGTCGGCCGTTCCACGGACAGCGCTTCGATGACTTCTTCCAGAAAACGTTTCGCCTGGCGCGATTCAGGCAGCGCCACGGGCCACTCCTTCAGCGCGAAGGTCTTCGGCCCGAACGGTTCCAGGTAAAAACCGAGCCGTTCAAAATCGTCCCGATACGTGCGAAGCGTCTCGGCTTGCGCGGGTGTCACGTCCCAGAGCACCGGCGACAGCAAGGGTTGCCGCGGCGGGACGTTTGTTGAGGATTGGTCCAGAAGCCTTTCGAAGAGAACCCGCTCGGCCGCCGCATGCTGGTCAACGATGAGAAGCTCATCGTTCTGTTCGATCAGCAGGTAAAGTTTTTGAAATTGCCCAAGGAACTTTGGTTTTGAGGAAAGCGGCAGAGCCCCTTCCGATTCCACGGTCATCAAGGCCGGGTCCGCATCCGCCACGAGATCCGTCTGCAGGGAAGAAGGCGCTTCCCTTCTTTCTTGTCCGCGCAGAGAGAAAGCGGTCGAGGACGGTTGTCCCATCATCACCGGGATGGAGGCAAACTCTTTGAAACGTTCGCGGATCTTCGTAAAAAGCAAATCATAGAGCGCCCGTTCGTCGGAGAAACGCACTTCCCGTTTGGTCGGGTGAACATTGACATCCACGAGTGCCGGATCAATGTCCAGAAAAAGGACAAATACCGGATGACGGCCGACCGGAAGCCATTCGTGATACGCTTCGTAAATGGCGTGGGTCAGCATCCGTTGCTGAACCGGACGCTGATTGACGTAGAGAAGTTGGAAGGCTTTTGTGGCATGGTGCCCCGGGATCGCGTTCACGAACCCGTGGACGGCGCAGGGGCCTTGCTTAAACTCCAGCGGGATCAGTTTTTCGACCACAGGGAGTCCCCATAAATCGGACAACCGCTCTCTCAATTCCTGGGTCGCGGCGAGTTCCAGAATCATTTTTCCATCGAACGAAAGAGACCAGCGAACGGACGGATGCGCGATCGCGATTTCCTGAACGGTTTTGAGCAGGCGGGTCCGTTCCGTGCTGTCACGCTTGAGAAATTTTTCCCGGACGGGTGTGTTGAAAAAAAGATCCTGAACATCCAGGGTCGTTCCTGGCGGGCCGCCGACCGCGGTCCCATCGGAGAGCCGGCCTCCTTCCACCCGCAAGCGCCAGCCTTGCGGGTCGTGGCGGGTCCGCGTCGTCAGCTCCAGGCGCGAGACCGCGGCGATGGAGGGCAGGGCCTCTCCGCGAAAACCAAACGTGGCCAAGGCATGAAGGTCGTCGAACGCTTTCAGTTTGGAAGTGGCATGCCGGTCGAGCGCGAGTTCCGCGTCTTCCCGCGTCATCCCCTCGCCATCATCGGAGACGCGCAGGCGCGTCCGGCCGGCTTCCCAGATGACGATATCGATCCGGGTGGCCTTCGCATCCAGGCTGTTTTCGATAAGTTCTTTGAGGACGCTGGCGGGGCGTTCAATCACTTCGCCGGCGGCGATCAGACGGATGAGCGATTCAGGCAGTTTCTGGATTTTACCCATAGGGGTAAAATAATTTTACCGCGCGACCAATTTCGGAAATATCCTGGCTTTTTCATCTTTCTGGCACAGGGTAAAGAAGCCACACTCTTTGAAGCAGAACCGGCGATCCCCCTGCGTCAGGCGGTCTTCACAGGTGTTATAGGCTTTGACCAGTTTTTCGACTAGATGCGCCCACTGCTCCTGAAATTCCGAGAAGGCAATGGCGACTTGATACGTATCTCCCTTTCGGCTGGCGCGGACCACGCGTCCCTGAACCTTGGCATTGACGAGCCCCGGCAGTTGTAGGCCGAACGTGACCCGTTGGGCGATTTTCGGCAGGGCAAAACAGATCATGCAGAGCCCGCCCGCGGAGATGTCGACCAAGATCGCCGGCGACGGATGGTTGAACCCTTCGCACTGGAAATCGACGAGCTTGGCGATGCCCAGGTGAAGCGGCAGTCGCGGATGTTTGCGTCGTTCTTTGGCTTGTGTCATAGAGAGTCCCTCTCTTTTTTAAATTGAGTGATTCGATCTTTCCATTCCTGAAGCTTGAGGAGCGCTTGCAGGGGAGTCGTCTGAGTCAAATCGAGTTGGACCAATTCCTGGATCCAAACCTCAATTAGCCTATCATTTTCCGAAGGATTGGCGCTCGGTTTGGCGATGTCGGTTGGTTCTTCTGCCTCCGGGAACAGAGATCCCTGCCGCGCGGAGTCCGAAGGACCGGGTGTTCTACGTTCAAACTGGCGAAGCAGCGCCGCGGCTCTGTCCAGAACAGGTCTCGGCACTCCGGCCAGCCGTGCCACATGAATGCCATACGCCCGGTCCGCCGGACCGGGTTCCACCTTATGAAGAAAGACCACCTGGTCTCCCCACTCGCGGACGGTCACATGCCAGTTATGGATGCCCGGCAGTTGCTGGGCCAGCTGCGTCAGTTCGAGATAATGTGTGGCAAAGAGCACCTTCGGACCGAGACCTGACGTTTCCGCAGAGGGCGCCTTGAAACGGCTGTTGAGATATTCGATACAGGCCCAGGCAATCGCCATCCCGTCATACGTTGACGTGCCGCGTCCCACCTCGTCCAGAATGACCAGGCTCCGGGACGTCGCGTGATGAAGAATTCGAGCGGTCTCCACCATCTCCACCATAAACGTTGATTCCCCTTCCAGCAGCCGGTCGGAAGCGCCGATGCGCGTAAAAAGATAATCGAGAACGCCGATCCGCGCTTCCGCGGCCGGCACGTAAGATCCCATTTGAGCCAGAATGGCGATGAGCGCGGTCTGTCGCAGGTAAGTCGATTTCCCGGACATGTTGGGTCCCGTCAGTATAACGATCTGTCTTTCCAAGCCATCCAGATCCACGTCATTGGGAACCAGCGTCCCGGAAGCCAGAAGGTTTTCTAAAACAGGGTGGCGCCCTTCACGGATAAAAAGAATATCCGACTCATCCACTACCGGTTTCACGTAGTGCTGTTTTTCGGCGACTTCCGCCAGGCTCAGGAAGACATCCAGTTCCGCCACCGCGGCGGAGAGGCGGCGCACCGTTTCCTTTCGTTGCAGAACCGCTTCACGCAACTCTTGGGCCAGTGCCGTTTCCAGGCGAAGCGCCCGCTCCTCGGCGCCCAGCATGTGGGTCTCAAATTCTTTCAGCTCCGGTGTAATATAGCGTTCGCCGTTGACCATCGTCTGTTTGCGGATGTAATGGGCCGGAACGCGGGCCAGATGGGTCTTGGTGATTTCGAGGTAGTAGCCAAAAATATTGTTAAAGCCGATTTTGAGCGAGCCGATCCCTGTTTGCTCGCGCTCCTGTTTCTCCAGCTCCAGCAGCCGACGCTTGCCGTCCTGAATCCAGCCGCGGATTTCGTCCAGTTCAACGTTGTATCCGGCGCGAATGACTCCGCCATCCTTTAAAGTCGCCGGCGGTGCCTCCACGAGCGCGCGCTCCAACAAGGCCATCAGGTGAGTTTCTTCCGGGAATTCCGTTAGAAAACGGTTCAATAAATGAGGAAACGTGCGGCCATGGTTGACGGCCTGTTCGTGAGCGCTCCGGAGTTGTTGGGTCACTTTCGGGAGCCGCTGGAGTCCATGGCTCAGATGGGCCAGATCCCGAGGCAACAGTGTGCCGGCACACAGCCGGGTGAGGATGCGCTCCATGTCGGGCCAGCTGTTTAAAAGGGTCCGGAGGTGATGCCGGACATCCCGGTTTTCAACAAAGAAATCCACTTTGGCCTGGCGTTCATGAATCGCCGCCACCTGCCGGAGAGGCGCAACCACCCAGCGCCGCAGGAGCCGTCCACCCATGGGGGTGAGGGTGTGATCCAGAATGTCGAGCAGGGTGTGTGTCTTTGCCGATCCCGCTTCGCCGACGAGGTCCAGGTGGTCGAGCGTGCCAGCGTCCATCTGCAGAAAATCGTCGAGCACGTACGTGCGAAGCGGTTGCACGCTCCAGGGCCGTTCGCATTGCGTGGTTTCGTAGTAGCGGATGGCGGCTCCGGCGGCCATAAGCGCCCGGTCTTTGTTTTCGAGGCCAAAGCCGCGCAGCGATTGCGTGCCCAGAAGTCGTTTCAACCGTTCCGTGGCCACGGGGACTGAAAAATCGGTAGCCGGCAAATCCGCGATGCGGAAACCTTGTTTTTTGAGACGCTCGATCAAAGGTTCGTTTGCCGGTGTCCGGGCGACCACTATTTCAGACGGCGCCAACCGGACCAGCTCATCCCAGATGCGGGACGATGACCCGGCGTCGTTGAGTTCCGTGGCCAGAAATTCTCCGGTTGAACACTCGATGGCGGCCAGACCGATCCCGTTCGCATCCGCTGAAAGGGCGACGAGAAAATTACACCGTTTGGCCGGCAGGAGCATGTCCTCCTGAAGCGTGCCGGGGGTCACGAGGCGAACCACCTGGCGTTTCACGAGGCCTTTGGCCAACGCCGGGTCTTCCATTTGATCCGCGATGGCCACACGGAAGCCTGCTTTCAGGAGTTTGGCGACGTAGGGGTCCACGGAATGAGCCGGCACGCCGCACATCGGAAGCTGCTGCCGGTGGGTCAGGGCGATGCCCAGAATAGGCGCGGCACGCCGGGCGTCCTCATCAAAAAGTTCAAAGAAATCGCCCAGCCGGAAGAAGAGGATTTCCTCCGGATAGCGGGCCTTCATCTCCTGATACTGCTGCATCAACGGAGTGACTTCTCGTTTTAAGCTAACGGTCGTGTCCATGCGCAAATCCAAAAATATGCTTCCACCCTTGCACCATTTTGAGCCATCCGTAGGTCCGGTCCACCTGCTTCACAAAACGCCGGGTCTCGGCGTATTCAATATCCTCCAGTTCCAGCGCGGGTTTGCCTTTCCGCCATTGCTGCGTAATGCCGGGGCCGGCGTTCCAGGCGGACAAAACAGCGATATCATCATCTGGAAAAAGGCGTTGAAGCTTGAAGAGATAATAGACTCCCAGGTGAATATTAATCTCCGGAGTTTTTAAGTCATCCTCTTTCAGATGGATGGCTCCGATTTCCGGTGCCAATTCGAGGGCGGTGGACGGCAGAAGCTGCATCAACCCGACAGCGCCCCGTTGCGATTGGGCCCACGGTTCGAAACGGGACTCGACTTTGATGATGGCCATGACCCAGAGCGGGTCGAATTTGTATTCCGCGGCGTAGCGGTTGATCAGAGGTTTATGGACAACCGGACGAAACCAGACCCAGGCGGTCCCCGAATAAACGAAAAAACCGAGCAGCACAAAAATGATGAACGAAATCCACAGCGCGCGGCGAGAGTTTGGTTCTGGCGTGCGCCAGTCATTCCTGGGGAAGATGGACATGTCGGAGGTGTTAGTTCCCTTCTTCGCGCAGGGTTTCCAGTTCCTTGCGGTGTTTTGACAGTTCTTTGCGGATACGGTGATGAATCGGAATCATGGCGATGAACATCAACAACGCGCCCGCGACCACCGCCATGATGATGAGCACGGCCAGCGGTATCGTCTGGGACTGCCAGACCAGAAAGCGAACCTTCACCGGAGCCATATTTTCGGACGCAAACAGAACCAGGGCCACGGCAAAAATAAGGGCAAAGAATAATTTGATCATGTGCGGGACGTTTCTCCTTTCAACTCTCGATTGCGCGCGAAAACCGTTTGAAGCCGCTCTTCTTTGACGGCCTGCGGCACATCGTCAACGCAGCAGGCGGCCGAGGTGCCGGGCCGAGGCGAATACTTGAACGCAAAAACACCATTGAAACGGACGTTTTCCAGGAGCGAAAGGGTTTCGCGAAAATCGGTTTCCGTTTCGCCGGGGTAGCCGACGATGAAATCCGTTGTGATCAGGATGTCCGGCATGGCCTTGCGCAACTTCGAGACAACGTCCAAATACTCTGGCCGCGTGTAAAGCCGTCTCATAGATGATAGCAGACGATCTGATCCCGTTTGCACCGGTAAATGGATATGCCGCGCCACCGTCCGGCACGCCGCCATGGCCTCGATGAGGCGATCGGACATAAACCGGGGATGCGGGCTCATAAACCGGAGAACCTCAACGCCTTCGATGGCGGCCGCCGCGCGCAGCAGATCAGCGAAATCGTGTCCCGGTTCACCCCATTGATTAACGGTCTGCCCCAACAGCATCGCGTCCCGGTACCCCTCGGCGACTTTCCGCTGAACATCTTCCAGGATCTGCGCCTTCGGCCGGCTGACCCCCCGCCCTCGCACCTGGGGCACGATGCAGTAGGAGCAGGTGAGGTTGCACCCCCGCATGACGGTGATGAAGGCGGTGCGGGTGTCGCCGAACAAATTTCCTGTATTTCCGGGCGGACAGCGGTCCGCCCCTACATCTCCAAATGTTCCCTTTGTTTCCCGTTCCCAATTCCACCGTTCCTTCAAAACATCCGCGATCATCTCCGGAAATTTCTCAATCTGGGTGGCGGGCCAGACCAGATCAATAAAGGGGTACTTTTCTTGAATGTATTTTCCCCACCGGCTGGCCGCGCAGCCGGCGACAATCAGGATCCGGTCCGGTTTCGCTTCCTTCCAGTCTTTGAGGCGTCCCAGATTCGACTTCGCCCGGTGCTCCGCCTGATCCCGGACGGTGCAGGTATTCATCAAAATGATATCGGCCTCCGCGGGATCGACGGTGGCCACAAACCCGCGGTCTTTCAGCGGTTGGGCCATCTCCTCCGAATCCGCCACATTCATCTGGCAGCCATAGGTGATAATTGTGTATCTAAGCGGTTTTTTGATGACTTCCGTATTATTTTGATTTTGATCTTGGGCTGAGAACATATCTTACTTACCAGTTTCTTAAATGGCTGATTGAGTTCGTACTTGCAGATAAAAGTGGGTTTTCGGGGTCCATAACAGACAGCATGAGCAAACAAGAAAACGGAATGAAAAAGGTCTTTCTTGCCCTTATTCTGTAGCCGACTGTAGATCGTATCAAAATTCCCTAAAATACCGAGTACTTTATCCATGTTGATATTCTGCGCTTGAAGAGTCTTTCTACGCGCCTCTAATCTTGCGAGGTTTTCTTTAATGACTCTCTCATCTTGTACCAATCTCTCATTCTCAGTTTGAAAGTCGTTTTTGCTGATGCGCTTTTCGTAGTAGAGTTCCAGCAGGACTCTTTTCTTTCTGCGAATATCGTGCAAATCCTTCTCGGCCAGACGCATGCTATTAAGAAGCTCTGGATTATGCTCCTCCATCGTTCGCTTCATTTCGGTTTTAGCTCTGAAAGTGACCACCTCGTTGTTGACCGCACTCTTGAGAATTTCCAACGCTTGTTGTTCGACAACTGAGGCTCGAATATATTGTCCTTTGCATGCCACGCTTGTTCGGCTGCGATTTAATGAACAGTTGTAATAACGGACTCCTTTTGCGCGATGGCCAACCATGTTCGATCCACAACGGCGACATTTGAGCGTACCTTGAAGGATAAATGAGCTATCGTCTCGTCTCGATCCTCGACGGGGTCCAGATCCTGGTGTTTTGTTGGCATTAAGCGCACGTTTTGCTCGCTCTAAAATTACTCGGTTTATAATCGGTTCAAGAATTGGTTTCTCGCTGATGATGCCGTTCCATCGGAGGTATCCATCCGCATACAATTCCCGTGGCACAAGTCCACCCAGCATTTTTGTCGTAAAAGGTTTTCCAGCGCGGTTTCGATAGCCTTGTCGATAAAGATATTTCGCCACAGAGCGGACGCTCTCTCCCTTAGAGACGTGTGCGAAGAGTATCTCTATGACTTTTACTTCGGAAGGGACCCATTCCAAACGCTTGTTAGGTTCGTTTTTAAGGTATTTGGTCCCATAGGGCGTATATCGAGTCCCTTGGTAATGGCCCAATCGAGCACCGCGCTTCATTCCCGGCATTACTCTTTCAATAATGCGGTTTCTTTCGTACTCCGCATTGTTCATGTGCATGATTGCGATGTATCTGGATTGAGGAACTTTCATGTCAAGCTCGCCTTCCAACATGCTGAAAAACCGAATTTTGAGTTTGACGCTTATCTCATCCAGATCGTTAACTCCGTCCTGACAATTTCGCGTAAATCGATCTGTTCTCCATACCACAACTGCGCCAATCTTTCCTAAACGACAATCGCGCAAGAGGCTCTGATACGCTGGTCGCTCTGTGGATGAGGCGGTTTCGTTATCTTCGTATTCAATAATCTTTGCAGGGCCAATAATCTGGCGAATGAATTTCGTGACAGAATCTCTTTGGTTGGGTATAGAAAATCCATGACGCGCTTGCTCTTCCGTGCTAACGCGCAAATAAATACCAACCGTTTTGATTGAGGAAATTGTCATTGAAGTTCGCCGCGCTTTCGGGCGATTTCTATGGCTTCTGAGGCCAAGAGATTAGCCACTACATTGAGGCGACGATATTCGCTTCGAGTAACAAGTACCTCCTCGTGTTTTGTGCGGATAATTCTTAGGATGATTCCCTTCTTTTTCAAATCGGTTTCGGTAAGCGTCGATTTCATGAGCTACATCCTTTCATTGTCTGGTACACCTGCGCTTCGGTAGCGCACCTACAACGGTGCGCTAAAGACCTCGCGCGAGAAGATAAAGGCATCGTTAACGTTATCGCTTGACTCCATGGTGGATTCCAGTGATTCGTTGGCAAATTTGTCCATCGTTCTTTAGCGCCCGCGTACTCCCAATCACCAGTTGACATCTTCTTTTTACAGAATCCTCGACTCCTTCCATATCGACGGAAACGGCGCATGACTCTACGGTCGATGGCTGAGAAGCCGGAGCTTGACGAAAAGTAATCAGGTAGTCTCGCCATATTCCATGCGATGTATTGGACGTGTGTTTCCTCCGCAGGTTTTAAGTGGACAATGTAATAGCCAGTCAGCTTGTGCCATTTTCGCTTGATCCATTTGAGCGAAGGTCGTCTCCCTTCTCCGAGGATGTGGATATGTATTTTCTTGCGCTTCGTGACCCCAAACCCCCAGAAATAACGCGGTGATCCATATTGATAGGAGAATGCTCGCAAGAATTGGCCGAGGTGTTTTTGAATGTCTTTAATATTCGTTGCGGGAGGCGCAAAAGGAATGTCGGTCGTGAGCGTAAGGAAATATGACCCTTTTAGCTTGCCCATTTCGGCTATCAAGGTCTGGGTCATGTTGTAAGCACATGCTTTACAGCGCCACGTCTTTTCGTTGGAAATCACAATCTCCCCCGACTTTTTGGACTTGTATTTCTGCATACGGCACGTATGGATCATTTTTTGAATCTTATCCTTATGTGTTATTAACACAGTCTTAAACCCTCGGGGAGATTGGGCGGACATAAAGAACCGCCACTCGGTCCGAATCGGTCCCATTGGGGGCTGGCGACTTCCGAGTGGCGGCAAAAGATGACCTAGTTGCTCTAGGCTTATCCAAGCGGACCGATTCGGATTCGTCGCCAGATTATTTTTATGTTTGTGTGAAGCGGGAATAAATAAGGCCCGTTTCGTCACAAAGGTGTGGCATACGTATGGGTGCCCACTTAGCGCATGACTCGACACCTTGTAGTGATCGAGCGGGAATCTACAAATTCCCTTGTGAGTACCCCCGCCGTATGCCCTCCGTTTGTGCGATACGGACCATGCAGGTCGTGTATCGGTGGCGGTACAACTGTAGAAATGAATGCTATCTTTTCCTTCTGCTTTTGTCAATCGAAAATCGCGGAAGATCGACGGTAAATGCCATCCGGCATTAAAAAAAGCATCCTCATTTCTGTAGAGATTGTCCTGTGTTTTCATTTCCTCGATTCGCTTAAGGGTGGGTAGGGGTAGGGTCATCGGATTGGCTGATGATTGCCTTTTCGGATTTCTCCACATTTCACAAACCCGGAGTATGTTTTATTCTTGCAAATCGCTCTCACGGTTGAGCCAAACCACTTTCTATGTTTCTGCGTTTGCACGTTTTCGGAGTTCAGCGTGTCCGCGATTTTCTGGAAACTGTTTCTGCCCATGCGCAATCTGAATATGCGCTTCACAATGTTGGCCTGATTTTCAGAGACAACAAGCTCCCCATTCTTGGTCGTGTATCCAAAAGGAATCCCACCGCCGGGAAATAGGCCAAGTTCCATTTTCTTTCTGCGGCCAGAGTAAAGTCGTTCTGAGATTCGTTTGCGTTCAAATTCGGCAAACGCGCTAATAATCGTCAAATAGATTTTCTCTGACGGGTTGTCCCAGCGCCCTGGTTCGGCAATGGAATAAAGGTCAACGTCGTATTTGCGGAATTCCTTGGCAAGCCATAGCGCGTATAGGGTGTCCCTGCTGAGGCGGTCGTATTTATGAAATACGACGCGGGAGAATAAATGCGCTCTGGCATCTTCCAACATGGACATGAGTCCGGGGCGGTTATCAATCTCTGATCCGCTAATGCCGGGGTCTTGGTAAATTTTGGTAAGCGTTAAGGCGTTTTTCTTGGCGTAAGAAATGATTGCATCTTTTTGAACGGCAAGAGAGTGGCCGTTTTCAGCAGACTCGTTGCTTGATACTCTAATGTAGCCACAACAGAGCCGTTTGTCCGCATCTCCCGCGCTCGAAGCTCCAAGCGCGGGGCTTTTCATGGCTGGCTAAGTGGCGAGCAGGAAGGCTAGATTTCTGAATTTCATAGCGTCTATATTTTAGCATTTTGGGCTATTTACCGTCGAGGATTATGTTTTGCTTGAAGTTTGTCAGGATATGTTCAGGTTCGGGGCTTGGGCAAGGATTGGAAAAGGTCAATCAGGTTCGTGCTGAAGGGGTCAAATTGGCGATTTGCGGGGCTTTGGGGTCAAAAATGGGGAGAGATAGGGCCAAGCTGGGTCAAAAGCGAGAATCAAATCGTCGCGGCTCTGGCATGGAATATCGTCTTAGAAGATTGAATTATCAGACATGGGCATAAAGGCGCATGTATGCTGATTTGCGGCAGGGCGAAGGCGAAAATCCAAGAATGTTTGTACAGATTGACCAGCTAGATCAGCAGAGTTATTTTAGAGATTGACTTGTTCTCAGCGGGTAATAAACGGGAAGATTCTCGAAGTAATCTCTGCCTCTAGCATTATCTATCGCGCAGATTCTCCGCATCGTTTCCAAGGCTTCCAAGATTTCTGGGTGCTTTGCTAACGATCCTTCGATCAGTTCTTCGGTTTTGGGTGGTTCGTTCATTGTCATGTTCCTTAGACTCTTAAGCTGCGATAAGAGTTTCAGTAATTGTTTCGATCATTTTTGCCGGTTTTGTAGAACCTTTTGTAATCCCTAAAGCAATATCTGCTCTAACATAATATTCCCAGATGGCTTTCCAATCGGGGCTATCTTTGCCTAATGGTTTCACGTTCAGTCCAAGAGCCGTCTTTGCAGTATGTGCATTTATCATTCTACCATGCACGATGAATGTATCAGTAGATGAAAGATCCTGCAAGACCTTGTTGATCTTCGTCTCCAAAGTGGTTTTGTTTGATGCATCTTTTTTAAACATGTACTTAGCGAGATACTTGCCAACCATGTCTCTTCCAAATTGCATGTATTTTTCGCACTGTTCAATGAAAGGAATATTCAATGAAGCTATCTGCTGAAGTATAGCTCTAACATCCTTTTGTTGTGTCACAGCGTCTTGAAAATCTTTTAGTAAAGACTTGCGAGCATTTATGAAGGATTGCGCAGAAATCATCCGCGGTATTCCATCCACCATTATGGGAACTTGTGCGTCAATTGGACCTATCTCAGAACAATACCCCATGGTTATCTCATCAGAGCCAAGCGCTATCATCGTCGCCGCACTTTTTGCCATGTTCGGAATTATGACTTCAAACTTTTTGCAATAAGAGCGGCACATGTCAACTATTTTTTCAGCCGTGACGCCATCACCACCAGGGCTATTGATAATTAGTCGCAAAACATCGACATGTCCGATCGACATCAAAGCACTACCCATTGCAGTTACATCTTTCGTATCAATACTGGAATGCATGCTCGCAGGATCAGCTATAAAAGCGATGACACCGACTTTTTTGTTATTTGTTTTACCGATTTTAGCTATGGTGTTCAGAAGCGCGACGCGCTTTTCTCTTTGAGAGGAAAAAGTATTGTACTCTTGAAGAATGTCTGTGTAATATTTATCTTTTTCGACCTGAATACCCGTCTCGACTTTTTCGTACCCAGTCTTTTCTTTTTGGTCCACGCAGATTCCCTATAGGTATGAATTATAGTGGTTCATTTTGACTGAACAACAATCCATTTGGCAGTATTTAAGTATAGCATGCGCAAGAATGGATTTCTTGCTTTATGGCTCTTGCCCTAATGAAGTGGAGCCCACGATAAGCCCTTTGGAAGTTTCGGTCGTGGATCATTTGGACCGCCTTCAAGTCCCATCCACGTTTCCTGAAAGTACCTTGTCTCACAAGGTTTCTCGCAATAGGCTAATTCTTTTCCAGTACTATATTTTCTGATCGTAAGCGCACTGATATCATACCCACAACTCCCTTGCCTATATTCACTACCATCTGCACGCTTCACAAAAACACAGCCAGCCTCAATGAACGCATCAAAAACCTTGTTGATATATTCATTTTTCGCATATTCCGTCTGATATTCCCACGCATCATCTACAACGATCCATGCGGAATCTTCGTGCTGGCCGGCAAGTCCCACAGTCATGGGGTTCTGTTTGAATGGATTTGTACCAAACCCGACATTTTTTGCCGCGAGCGCACTGAGAGATGCTGCCAACGCTTTTTCTTTTATGACCGCTGATTGTCCATGAACTCTAGCTGTTCCAAATAACACCAATGCGAGAACACACAGCCAGGTCATTTTCATTGATGCCTCCTCCGCCAATCATTCTCTGTGCATAATCATCTTGCTGGGGTCATCTGGATCAGGAGTCGCCGAGACATGATTGCCCTTTCTTTTGCGCGGTTTCTCCTCATCTTGGTTTTCGACAATGAATTTACGTTTCCTAAGTTCTTTGACCAAATAATTATGTTCCAGAATAATTCGTTCAAAGAAATTTGCTTCATTGAGCCGTTTAACCACGGCTTTTACATCAACGAATGTATTGGCAAAACTCGGCTGTTCTTTGGGGAATACAACAAGGGCTTCGGGAACCACGTAGAAAAAGGCGCAGAAAACACACGCCAGCATGATGCCAATCAAACAAACGATAATTGCTAACAATTTTGGGACTAAATGATTGATTCCTTTCACATCATCTAAAATGGATTTTGAGGGGTCTGTCGGTCCAAAATCCCACAACCACTTGAATAGCCCTCTCATATATCCTCCGATCAATACTCTTCGTTTGTCCACCCCAATAAATAAGGGGCGGACAATCGACTTGTGCCACTGCAAGTAACACAAGCGACCGCCGCCCCATGTCAGGAGCGGCTTCACTCGTACTTGCAGTGTGCACCCCGCTTTCGCGGATAGCTCTCCCTGCCCGTCAGGCAGGGTTACGACTAAAGCCCAAAATCTATATTTATTCGCGGGCCAGCTCTTGCCCGCACATTTTTAAATGCTATGTACTTCCTCGATTAGGCCAAGTATCTGTGGGGACTACGCCCATTAGAGCAACTCCAGGTCCCAAAATCAGAGACACCTAATCTTTCAGTGGCATATCTTTTTCAGACCCGCTGCTTAAACCATTCTCCATGACATCCCGAACGGCAGGGAATACAGGTGCTTCTGCCTTTGGTGGTTCAGTCTGTTCTGGTTTTTTCTTGTCATCCATATGCCCTCCTAGACAGAAAAATAAAATGCCAAACTTGCGAAAAGGGAAAGCAACGTCACTAAAATTAGAATGGGCACATTACTAAGCATTTCCCCCTTCGCGTCATTATTCAAAATAAATACATCTAATGAGACTGAATAACTCTCAATCAATCCTTTTCGGAATTCGGTTGCGATTCTGTCCTTGTCATCTTTGTAGTACTCCTCCGCCTGTGAAATAAAGCCTCTTAAATCTTTTGTCAGAGCAGGATATATATATTTACGCCCCCGCAATGCGCGAATCATCGCAATTAGCGCTATGATGGCGCAGGAAGCCGCCAAAAACACAAGAGAATAGAATGAAATGTGTTTCCACGTGTTCCCCCTTGGAAATCTCTCACAATATCTAGTAAAGATAGAAAAACTGAATAATAACAGGCCAGCATGAATCCCTATCTGCGTGTAAATTGCCTCCTTTCTCTTCAGCTCTAGGTCAAACCTTTCCTTTATTTCCCGTAGTAATTCAAAATCAATGCCCATGGATTTATGCTGGTTCATCTCCGAACCGTTCACCGTGAATATAATCTGGGATCTTCCCTGTTACTAATCTATTCAGCAGTGCCTTGCCATTTTGCAGTAAGGCTGCATCGTGATATTCCTCGCCAATCTTTAGCGCTTCCTTACACAAGTCAGTTGCTTGCTTCATCTCTCCGAAAGTCCGTATTTGGTTTGCAAGACTCATGAGAGCATATCCAATATTTAATTGATCACCGGCTGTCGAGTAGATATCTTTCGCAAGCATCAAAGAATCTTTGCAAAGTTTCTTTTCGGCAGCAGCTCTTTCATGGGCGCCCATCCCATTAACATGGATAAATCTTAACCCGGCAGCGCATCCAATGTGCAGATAAACTTCACCCAATACCTTATAGTCACCTAATTGCTGGGCGATATCTTGGGCTTCGGTAAATGACTTTGTGGCATCTTCATATATTGAACGTATCCTGGCCATTCTCTCTTGTTTTTGTTCTGCCGTTTGAATCGATATCCCTAGAGCAGCTTCAACTTTTAGTGAATGTCCCCAAGCAAGTTCTTCTTCTCCAAATTGGTCTGATAGTCGCTGACCTTTATAAGCTAATATTACTGCCTTTTCTGAAAAGGCATTTAGACGATTAGCCGCCATAAGACCAGCATCGCAATAGTGCAATTGATCTTCTAGGGTATCACCATTTGCGGGGCTAAACCAATTTAAGAGCCCCATAACGCATTGAAGTTTTGTGGCATCATCGCTAGTTTTGTAATAAAGAGTCTTTAGCGCAGTTTTTGTTTCAGTTGTTCGCGGTCCAGTGCAAATCTCAAGAGCTTTTTCTTGATCTGGACTTTTGGCGTCTGATGAGGTCGATATCGGAACAGATTGATTTAGTTCAGGGATCTTATGAGTTCGCAGGAGTAAGTCTGTTATTTCTCTTAGCCGAGAATCTATATCGGGCACATTAAGAGCGGGGAAATCTCGCAATATCTGGCTATGTATGAAAAGTTGGTTTGCTAAGTAGGTGGCTTCTAAATAGTTTCCACTAAAACCTCGACTATTGGCTTCCCGAATTAGTTCAGCGATGACATGACTACTTAGTTTGCGTGGAGTAACAAATGTCCATTGTTTTATTCGATATTTGCTTGTGTCGACCAATTTCTTAGCCTTATCTAGGTCGTTTCGTATTTTCTCGAGATACTTAGTGTCTGTATCTTTTTCCGGTTTCACCGGGCAATACATCGCCAACATCTTATGTTCTGATCGAATGTAGCCGTCATTGCCTCCGTCACATTGAGTCCCGTCGACAGCGCAGTATTCTTGGCCATACGTCGCAACAAAAACAGCATTGCACAGTCGAACAAACTCCTGCGGGTTATTCATTTGCGAAATCAAATCTTGTAATCCCATAGAAGGTATTAGGTTCTTTTGATGATTCGTTCCCATTCGATTAACTTGCCTTTTTTTGCGTATCCGTAACTTCCCGTACAACCAAACATGGATTTTTGTAGTTCGTGATGAAGTCGATGGAGAAACTCGGTGTGAGATTGGCTTAGCTGGTAGTAATCTTGAGCGCGAATGTCAACCGGCCCGGTATCTGTAGCCCCTTTCCACGTGGCTAAACATTTTGGTGTGCCGAGTGAAGTAATCACATCGGTTGAGTATCTGGGAGCATAGGTACCATTATTATGCATAAGTAAATTCCGAATGCGTCTGGCATGATCAACATCTTGGCAAACATTATCGGCTCGGGAGTTCCAATTGGCTCCACCATAATCCGTTCTCTTAACAAAGGGGATAGACCATATTATTCGCGCTTTATAGTTATTCTTGACGGTCTGAGGATGCCCCGTCTTACCCAATACTTCCAGAAAATCAACAATAGCTGCTTCAAGGATAGACACCATAATCAAGATTGCATTTCTTGCATGAACAATTTCAAAGGCTGATGTCATTTGCGTTATTAAAATGTCTTTATCGTGGAGTCGTTTCCAGTCATGTGTGATTTGAAGTCCATCGGTAGGAATAGTGGGATAGTCGTTGAGAGGTCTTAAAATCGCATCTGCTACATAAGCATGATATCCACGCAAGGCAATCAGCGCGTCATCAGCTATTTCAAATACCTTGACCAGATCCGGATTTGGGGCGACAGATGTTGGCATGGTTACTCCTCCAGCACTTTCTCGACTGCTACTGAAAGGGTTTGAGCGACATTCAATAATCGAGTCTCAGAATCCCCCTCTTTTGGTTGATACACAATCAAGTCGGTTCGGCCAGCCGTAGGTAATCAGGTGGTATTTCATTATGTGGAGTGTATTGTACTCCGTCGGCGGGAAGGCGGGCAATCATCCTCCCTCAAGAGGTCTGGCACAAAGGAAGAATCATGGAGGCAATCGTGACCGGAGAGACCGGCGGCGGGTGGCTATTGGCCCATGAGGCAGATGGGCTGTTGTTCAAAGATGTTCCATCCGGTAAATTCGCGTTCCCTCTTCAGCGTTTTCGTAAACCGGTTGGAATTTGTCAGGTTCCCGCCTCAACCATTCTTTGATTCGATCTTCATTGGCCTGTTGGTTGGCGCGCGAATCATTGGAAAGCGATGCCAGCCCGCCCTTCTGCGAAACGATAAAGCGTGCCCGGATTCTCGATAACAGGAAATGCAGCTCCTCCGGGTCTTGAACGACCGGGACGCTGATCCCGGCCCGGCCTGTAAATAGGAACAGGGTCGCCGGCGCGCGGATGCAGACGAGATCTTCCGGTTGAACTTTCTGCTGAATCCAGTTCATTGTCTCCAGGGGAGGACGCGATTCCGCCGGCTGGTTCGAAGACCAGGTCTGGCGGACATAGAAAATGTTGGTGGCGAGGAGCCCGGGCAAAAGCAGCGCGCAGGTGGCGGTAAGTGCCTGGCGGCGGCCGAGAGGAGCGAAAAGAAACTCCAAACCGCTGACCAAAAACAAAATGAGAAAAGGAAGCAAGGGGAGTATGTAGCGATCTTCAAAGACCGACCAGACGCCATGCACCGCCAGGTAGGAGAAGGTGAAAACAGCGAGCGCCGCCAGTAAGGGCCGATGATCTGGAGCCCGGCGCGCGCAAGCCCGTATGCCGGCCAGCGAAACGAGTATCCAGACGGCGATAATCACCGCTGCCAAACCCGTTCCATACGTCCTATGCCAAACCGCTAGTTGAAGCAGATGCGCGACGACGATTTGCAGATAAACATGGAAAGCATTTTGAAAAACGTGAAGGATTCCTGTGTTCGAAAAGAAATCATCATGCCAGTACCTCAAATAGTTGGAGGCGCTGTTGGATACGGCGACATTTCGAATCGCGAAGGCGGCCCACAGAGCGGCGGATACCGTTGTTCCGGTGACGAACGCTTTCCAGCGCCTCGCCAGAATGAGACCGGCCGCCGCGCTTGGCCAGATCAGCGCTCCAATCGGGCGTGTGAGCATCGTCCAGGCGAGCGCCGCTCCCACGTACCAGCCTCCGGCCGCGTGATCGGATTCGATGGCCTTCGTCAGCAAGACAAAGGACGCCAGGACCAGGAAGGTAAAGAAGGGTTCGGACATGAGGCTCGTGGCGTACATTCCGGTGACGGGATGGAGCGCGAAAAGTGACAGCGCCAATAGTCTGAAGGCGCCGGATAACCAGGGCCTTATCAGTCGATCCATGAGCAGGATCGACAGCAACGTGAACGCCATCGGCAACAGTTTCAGGACTGGACTCGTCGGAGAGACCCAAAGAATCAGCGGAGACAGCGCCAGCGGAAAGCCGGGTAAAAAGTGAGTTTGCGGAGGCTTGTCGAACAAATACAGCGCGCGAAAGGAGCCCTGGAGCAAGGATTGCGCCCCCGAAATGAAGGCGGCGTCATCCCCGAAATAGCCGGTGTAATAACGGGTCCAGTACGCGATATACAACACCGTCGCGGCAAAATAAACCGACAGGACGTTCCATTTGGCCTGATGCAAAGGGGTTTTCACCGACGTCATTATAGTGATTTTTGACTTTGCTGATCGCGATGTGGAAAAATGCTGGTTAACCCGGGTACGGTGATGTGCTCAGTGGGATCTCCGACAAGGCTGTCTGAGTCATTCCCCGATTCTTTCCGTCAATGAATTTGACGGTTTCATACAAAGGGGTACTTATGCGCCGCCACCTGGACCGCTTACGCGGTTGGCTGTTCCTGCCGTTTGTTTTCTTCTCTTTAACCATTCCTTGTTTTGCAGATGTCGCGCCACGGGTCGATACAGGAGACACCGCCTGGATCATGATCAGTTCGGCGCTGGTGTTCTTCATGATGCCCGGATTAGCTTTCTTCTATGGCGGGCTGGTTCGAAAAAAGAATGTTCTGTCGATCCTGATGCAGTGTTTTGTCACCATCTGTTTAATCTCCCTTCAGTGGTTCCTATTCGGCTACAGCCTGACGTTCGGTCCGGATGTTAATGGGGTGATCGGCAATTTCGCCTGGGCGGGCTTGCGCGGCGTCGGTCTGGAGCCGTTCCCGGCGTATGCCCCAACGATCCCGCATCAGGCCTTCATGCTTTATCAGGCCATGTTTGCGGTGATCACGCCTGCGTTAATCCTGGGTGCTTTTGCGGAGCGGATGAAATTCAGCGCGTTCTGCGTCTTCATGGTTCTTTGGTCCACTTTCGTCTATAACCCCGTGACGCATTGGATCTGGGGTCTCGGCGGGTTTCTACGTCAGGCGGGAACGCTTGATTTCGCGGGAGGGCTGGTGGTCCATGTCAACGCCGGGATTGCGGCGCTGGCCGCGGCGCTCTATATGGGCCGGCGGCAGGGTTTTCCGCTCCGCATTTCTCCGCCGCATAATCTTCCGCTGGCGGTGCTTGGCGCTGGGATGCTCTGGTTCGGCTGGTTCGGATTCAACGCGGGAAGCGCGCTGTGTTCCGGCCAACTGGCGGTGAGCGCTTTTGTCGCCACGCACGCGGCCGGATCGGCCGCAGGACTGACCTGGGGAATTCTCGATTGGATATTCAATAAGCGCCCGACGGTGCTCGGCATGATTACCGGAGCGGTCGGAGGCCTGGCGGCGGTGACGCCCGCCTCCGGTTTCGTCAACCTCTGGGGGGCGTTGGCCATCGGCGTGGGCGTTTCCATGATCTGCTACTGGGTGGTCGTATTCGTCAAAGCTAAGTTCGCCTATGACGACTCCCTGGACGTCTTCGGAGTCCATGGGATGGGCGGGATCTGGGGATCCATCGCCGTCGGGCTTTTCGGAACGCAGGCGGTCAATCCGGCGGGGGCCAACGGTTTGTTTTACGGCGGCCATACCGCGCAGCTGGTCGTCCAGCTGAAGGCCACCGCGATGACCACGGTCTACTCTCTGCTCGCCACCTTTTTGTTGTTGTGGGTGGTCGATCACCTGATCGGACTGCGTGTTTCGGAGAGCGACGAACGGATCGGTCTGGATCTGACCCAGCATCGGGAAGTCGGCTATACCCTGCTCGATTAAAGGAGAGTATCGATGAAATACATTGTTGCGGTTATTCAGCCGGACCGGGTGGATGAAGTCTTGCGGTTGCTCGAAGAGAAAGAAATTCATCTGGTGACGGTTTCGCAGGTGTTGGGACGCGGAAGGCAAAAGGGGATTGCGGAAGTTTACCGGAGTCACAAAGAAGCCGGTGCGTTGTTGAAGAAGATCAAATTGGAGATTGCGGTTAACGATGATTTCGTCCAAACGACTTTGGAGGCTATTGTGACCGGAGCTCGTACCGGCAACATCGGGGACGGGAAGATCTTCGTGTTTGACCTGAAAGATTGTTTGCGTATCCGAACCGGAGAGACCGGCGGGGCGGCTATAGGCTAACCCTTCGGGGAATGGCAGGCTTTCTGCGCCGCTTCATAGGCCGCTCGGATCGCCGGGTCATCCGGAAAAATCCGGAGAGCCGGTTCAATATACGACAGCGCTTCTGCCGGCCGTCCGGCGTTCAAATCGATCAGCCCCAGGTTGACATACAGGGGCACGGCTCGCGTAAAACGAAGCGACCACCGGTAATTCTTTTCGTCAGAGTTCCGGAGGATGATGTGAAGACGGGCGGAACCACTCCAGAGCAGCAGGAGTGCCGTACCCAGAAGGGCCTGTGCTCGTTTGGAGAAAAGGACGCTTCGGCCGGATGGGGACAGGGTGAGCGCTTGTGCCAGAGGCCAGATCAGCCCCGCGATGGCCGGATAGGCCCAATGATCCAGCATGAAACAACCGGAGGCCATCAGCGGAATTTTCGGAATCCAGGCGGCGACAAACCACAGAACCCCGAAGGCCAGCCATCGCTTGTGCCGTATCCACAGCGCATAACCGGCGATTCCTCCTCCGATAGTCAACAGCCCGAGCAGAAGGTTCGGGGAAGGCAACTGGCGATAGAGGTATAGCGGCCACGGGAAAATGAACAAAGCGACGAAACGCATCAGAACAAGCGGGAACTGAGTCAGTAGAAATTGAGGCATTTTGGAAGAAATCTCCAGGCCAGCCTGACCCACCATGTGAAATCGCAGAAGAAAATACATCCCCAGTATGACGGCCAGAATTCCTATCCGTGGAAGAATTTTCTTGGTGTGCCCCGTCGTCCATAAGAGGAGTATCACAAAGAAGGGGGTGGCCAGGGCGCTCTCTTTGCTGAGAAGAGCGGCCCCAAAAGTGAGACTTCCAGCCAGTATCGCCAATTTCTTTTCCCGGCAAAAAAGAATCGCGGCCAGAAGGGAAAAAAAGAAGCTCAGTATTTCCGAACGCCCGGAAACCATCAGGAGTTCTGAAACAATCATGGGGTGCGCGCCAAAGAGTATTCCCGATAGCACGCAGGCGATTTCCTTCAGTCCGAGAAGGAATCCAATTTCCATCACCAGCCAGGCGGTCAGCACATGGAAGATCAGATTGGTCAGATGGTGGCCGCGAGGATCCATCCCCCAGAGGGTCATATCAATCCGATGGCTCAGCGATTCGACGGGGCGATAGTAGGCCGTGCCCCAGGGGCTCTCCGGGGTCGGATGAAAATCACGAGCCAGTGTGGACCAGCTCCAATGCAGCAGGTCCGTGTTTCGTTCAATCACTTGATGATCGTCAAATAGGAAAGGAACCCGTATCACGGGGCCATAAAGAAGCGAGATAAACGCCAGAATAAACAGGCGTGAACCCCATTTGATCTGAGGAAGACGGAGAGCCCCGTATCTCAAGAGTCGCGTCATCGTTAAAGGGTGGTCGAATCTTCGAAAAACGTCAGAAACCGCTGCGTGCGCCGGCTTTCGGGAATCAGCCGGAGGTTGCGCAGCAGCTCCTGCCGAATGTCTTTCCGTCGGGCGGGCGACGTTTCTCGAAGCATCCGGGAAAAGAATTCAGGTTTCATGTCTGGGCGAATCACGCGGAATTCCCTGGCCTGGATCACCGCCCGGTTTTTGGCTCCCCGTCTTAAAAAGAGAACGCCGGCGTCATCCCAATAAACAAGGGCCCACCGGGAGGACGGAAAAATCGCTTCAAAAAGGGATGGAAAGGGCGTGTCCGGATAATATTTCAAAAGGGCCGCATTAATCGCATAGCGATCCAGAAAAGCTTTCCAGGCCTTTGGACTGCGCTGGGCCGTTTGAATCTCAGGGACAAGGGAAATATATCCCTGGACCGCCGGATAACGGCCGTCAATAAAGACCGGAAGGTCTTCTCCGAAGGCCCACATCCAATACCCGCCAAACGCATAATCGTTGTAAAAAGCCCCTGTCACTTTCTCGGTTCGAATAAAGTCGAATGCTTTAACCGGGAAAGACAGTGTTTGTACGCCCAGAGCCGGATGTGCGCGAGCGAGGCTTGCCAGCAAAAGGCCCCCGATGAGCAGGCCGAGGCCAAAATCATATTTTTCGAACCCGTAACGCTTCGTGATGGCTTCCATCCACCGGGATACGTGCTGGGCCAGAAACGGAATAGCCATCAGAAGGAAATAGGGAATAAACACAATGGAACGAAGCGCCCCTGCCGTTAAAACACCGGCCAATATCACGAGGGGCCAGGGTATCGCCCTCCGCTGCCAGCGGTCATAAAGGTGGGTCAGCCAGAAGAGAAAGACGATTCCGAGAAGAACGGGGTGATCCGTGAACCGCGGTGTTGCCCAGCCCATGATGAGCTGTGAGGAGAGCGTCATGTCCGTCCACATCATCGTATAGAGTTTTGCGCCATAGGGAGTCAGGAGCGTTGCCAGGATACAGAGGAGCACCCAGAGGATCGGAAGCGAGCGCTTCTTCTCCTGCAAAAAAATAACCAGTGCATAAGCCGATGCCATGAGGAGTCCTATGAGGAATCCACGGTGCATGTTGGCCCAGACCGCAAACAAAAGAGGGCCTATCCAATAGGTGTTTGTTGACGGGTCTTCCAGCCATCGATCGAGCAAAAGCAAAAGGGCTGATGTGAAAAAGATGGAGACGAGGCTGGCCTGGGGCCAGTATCCGGAAGGAGCTCCCAGAAGGAAAAAGAGGCTGAGTGCCCCTGTCGTAACGGCCCAAAAAACGTGTTTTTGATGAAGGCGGTAAGCCATCAGGAAAAAAACCAGTAAGGCCAGGAGGGCGTGGCCGATGACTACGCCGGCGATCGCCAGCCGGGAAAAAACCCAGAAGAGAACGGTGTCATAGAGCCAATAACTGTTGACCCAGGGGCTCCCTTTTGCGGTCCATGAAAAAACGTCGATGGTCGGAATGACCCGATGCATGACGATATAGCGGCCGGAGGCTAGATGCCACCAGAGGTCCGGATCCTGCGCAGGATGAAGGATGTTCGAAATAATCCAGGTCGAAAAGAGGACGACCAACAGAAAACGCAGCAGGAAAGAATGACTAATTGTGGGCCAACGTTTTGAATCGCTGCGGATCAAGAGATATTGTCGCCAAAGGAGGTGCCCACGGCCCGGGCGGCGCGGACTTCTTCTCCCAACGGATCCACCCGGTGCAGAGTACCGACGGCTTGTTCGATGGGGATCGCGCTGAACTGCGTTCCCCGCAGATTGACCATGTTACCCCACCGTTGGCTGGCGGCCAGTTCAATGGCTTTGAAGCCGAAGTGCGTGGCCAGCCAGCGGTCATGAGCGGTCGGGGTCCCCCCCCGTTGCACGTGCCCCAGAATGACGACGCGCGTTTCATCGCCTGTTTGTTTCTCCAGAGCCCGGGCGATGGTGTGTCCGATCCCTCCAAGTTGCGGCCGCTTGTCCGCCTCTTTATAGGTCCCCTGGGTGGTCATCTGGCCTCCCAGCGGTTTGGCTCCTTCAGCGACAACAATGATGCTGAAACGGCGCCCGCGCTTTTCTCTCTGGGTAATGGCCTGGCAAATGCTGTCGATCCGGTAGGGAATCTCCGGGATGAGAATCACGTCGCCTC
This sequence comes from Elusimicrobiota bacterium, assembly GCA_041660185.1. Lineage (NCBI taxonomy): Bacteria > Pseudomonadati > Elusimicrobiota > Elusimicrobiota bacterium. Next base: position 169,697 of record JBAZWU010000001.1, read on the forward strand.
CGCCTGCGGTCCCGGCTCGCAGCGCGATCCAGCCGGCATAGCGGCCCATGACTTCACAGATCAGCACGCGGTGGTGGGATTCCGCCGTGGTATGCAGCCGGTCGATCGCTTCCGTGGCCACCATCAGGGCCGTGTCAAATCCAAACGTCACATCCGTTCCGTTGAGATCGTTATCGATGGTTTTGGGAATGCCGATGACCGGAATTCCCTTCTTTAAAAGTTCCAGCGCGCATCGCAGGGTTCCGTCTCCGCCGACCGCCAGGAGGCCTTCCAGCCGAAGCCGCCGAACCGTGGCGACTGCGTCCTGGGAACGGTCTTTCGGTTTTCGGCCGGGGGCGGAAATATATTTAAACGGATTATCCCGGTTCGACGTGCCCAGAATGGTTCCCCCGCGCGGCAGAATACCGGAGACATCGTTCTCGCTGAGCAAGCGGGTCCGTCCTTCCACGAGGCCGGCGTAGCCGTCCAGAATACCGACCACTTCAAAGGCGGGATGTTGCCGCAGGCCGCTTTTCACAACGGCGCGAATCACGGCATTCAATCCGGCGCAATCCCCTCCGGCGGTCAGAATCCCGATGCGTCGTAATTTTTTCATGGGGGGTCGTTTCTCCTTACTCGGCTGTGGGCGGTTTCTGGGTGTCGAAAAAGAAGACCAAACCCAGAAGCAGGTCCGTGTAAAAGGCATTTTTCTCGATTGACAGAAGCGGAACATCCTGAAAATAAATGCCCTTGGATTCCAGCTCTGTGACCAACGGTTTTCGTCGGGCCTCATCCAGCGGCCGGTCCACCACAAAAAAGATGGCGCGAAGCCCCTCGGTCGCGTTGGATATAAGCATTTCCTTCCAATCGGATTTGGGATCATAGGGCCGGAAGGTCTGGACCCGCAGGCGAAAGGAGACTTTCGTAAATTTAGGGGTCAGCCTTTCAATTTTCTGGGCCAGTGTTTTCGCCTGACCCTCTCGGTCCGCCGGATAAATGACCGCTGTCGGCAGGATGGAATGGTCCTCCGGTGTGTCGGTGATGGAGGACTCGAACGCGGGCGCCGGCAGAGTTGGGGCCGGTTCCACTGGCGCCGGCTCAACAGGGGACGAAACCGGTTCGCCGACTGTTGGCGGCACAGGTTCTGCCGGGGGTGCGGCGGGTTCGTTCACCGGAAGGGTCGTTGACGGCACAGGCTCGCCGGGCGGTGAAGAGGCTGCTGGTAACGGCGGCGCGGAGACAGGTCCTTTCGGGGCTTCTGAAACGTCGATCTTATCTTTCGACTCTTCTTCTTCCGAGTGCGAAAGACGTCCGAAAATCCCCTGCAGCTGGGATAACAAATCTTCGATATGCTCGTCGCCGTGGGAATTCTTCGGATCGGTCATGGGGTCTTCAGGTCCATTACAATTTCACCGAGATGCCTTGCAGCATGGAAAGGAAATTATCGGGGCGAGTCGATTCCCTGAGGGCTGACTCGCGGAGGATTTTTCCTTCTTTCAACAGCCGCAGAAGGTCCTGATCAAACGTCATCATTCCCTCGCCTTGGCCGCGGCTCATCACGGAATGCAGGTCATTGGTCTTCCCGTCGGTAATCAGCTGCCGGACGTAGGGGGTCGTGATCAGAATATCCGTACAGGGAATCCGTCCATTCCCCTCGGCCGTCGTCAATAGTTTTTGAGCGATCACCCCGCGCAAGACGTTCGCGACCGCGGCCCGAACCTGGCTTTGCTGGGAAACGGGATAGCTGTCCACGATCCGCTGCACCGTTTGGATCGCATCCATGGTATGGATGGTGGATAAAACGATGTGCCCGGTTTCGGCCGCGGTGATGGCCGCCAGAATGGTTTCCGTGTCCCGCATCTCGCCAATCACGATGACATCCGGGTCCTGCCGCAAAATGTATTTGAGAGCGGTGGCAAACGAAACGGTGTCGTTGCCGACCTCGCGTTGCGAAATGGACGACCGATGGTCTTTGTGGTAAAACTCGATGGGATCTTCGATCGTAATAATGTTGTAGGCATAGGCCTGGTTCAGGTGGTTCACCATCGCGTTCAGTGTCGTTGTTTTTCCGGCGCCGGTCACGCCCGCCAGGAGAATGAGCCCGGAAGGGACCGCGCAGAGTTTTTGCAGGGTGGCGCTCGGCAGGTTGAGTTCCTCAAAGGGCTTGAGCTGGAGCGGAATCACGCGAAGGGACATGGCCAGCGTTCCTTTTTGACGGTAAACGTTGACACGGAAGCGGCTGACATTGTCCAGCGAATAGGAAAAATCGATTTCCCCTTCGGCCTCGAAGCGTTTTTTATGGGCATCGTTCATCATGCTGAAGGCGATGTGATGGATGATCTCAGGAGAAAACGGTTCCTTTTGAGTCGACAACAGCTGTCCGTTCAGCCGGATCAGCGGCGCGCAGTTGGCCTTGAAGTGAATGTCGGAAATGTTCTGCTGCACCATGAACTGCAGAAGTTCGCGGGTATCCATCTTAGAATCCCGGGAGGTTCAAGCCTTTGAGGTCCTTCATCAGGCTGGCGGCCTGGGAGGCTGATCGTTTCTGGACTTCCTCAAAAGCATCGTTAATGAGTTGCGTCAAAGCGGCCTCCAGCGCTGCATTTTTCTCCGGGGTAAGCCAGAGCGGGTCGATGCGCAGGGACTCCACTTTTTGAATGCCATTGACCGTAATGCTCAGGGAACGGCTGGAATTGGTCTGTTCCGCTTTGACGGCCTGGAGCTGTTTTTGCAACTCCTTCGCCTTCTTCTGCATCTCGTAAATCTGTTTCATTTGATTAAGCATGGATGCTCCTTCTTTTTCGTCATCCCCGGCGGTCACTGGCCGGGGATCCATCATGCGTATGCGGCATGTCTAGATTCCCCGCCAGAGACCGCGGGGAATGACAACGTGACAAAATGGCTCTTCTGACGGTTAAGTATGCCTGATTTAGGCGTTCAATCAAGGGATTTATCGTATCAAATACGCATCTCAACTCCGAAGTCCCCGGCGGTTGCTGCAATGTATAATGAGAACATTCAATGAATCAACGTTTGCTGGCTTATGGTCGTCTGGTCAAGGTGGAACACACCCTTTTTTCGATCCCCCTGCTCTTCAGCGGAGCGGTTTTAGCGGCCGGCCATCTTCCGTCCTGGTCGTTATCTGTTCTCATTCTATTTGCGGGTTTTGGCGCACGAACCGCTGCTTTCGCCTTAAACCGTATTATAGACCGTCATATCGATAAACTAAATCCGCGGACGGCCGGCCGGGAGCTTCCGAAAGGATCCTTGACGGTCGCCGAGGCCTGGGGCGTTGGCGTGTTCGGGACCCTGCTCTACGGGGTTGCCGCTTGGTTCATCGCCCCGATTTGTTTTTATTTGTCCCCCCTTCCGCTAGTGGTGTTTGTCCTTTACCCCTATCTCAAACGGGTTTCCTGGATGGCTCATTTTGGGGTCGGACTGGCCGACGCTCTGGCTCCTTTGGGCGGATGGATCGCTGTCACGCAGTCCCTTCATCCCGTCTGGCCGGGGTTGTGGCTGGGGCTCTTTACCTTTTTCTGGGTGAGCGGTTTCGATATTATTTATTCCACGATGGACGAAACGTTTGATCGGGAGCATGGGCTGCATTCCCTGCCGGTGCGTGTGGGCTCGGAGGATGCGTTGCTGGTGTCCGGCGTTTTTCATATGGTCGCTTTCTGGGCCCTCGTTGCTCTCTATAAATATTATTTTCATTCCACGACCGCTTTCCTGACCCTGGGAGCGATCGGCGCTCTGCTGTACCTGGAGCATGCGAACGCCCGTGATGTGAATTTGGCTTTCTTTAAAATCAATGCCGTCCTCGGTTTTGGCGTTCTCGGTTTTATCGTCACAGGGGTCCTCTTCGCATGAGACTCATCGTTGGAATTTCCGGCGCTTCCGGGGTGGTTTATGGGGTGGAATTCCTGAAACGCTGTCCGGCGGAAGAGAAATACGTGATTCTGACGCGCTGGGGCCGTAATCTCCTGAGGACCGAAGCCGGTCTGACGCCGGAGCACTTGAGTCCCTTCGTTAAAAAAGTCTATGCCACCGAAGATCTCTCCGCGCCTTTCGCCTCTGGATCGAACCCGTTTGATGCGCTGGTCATCATGCCCTGCAGCGTGGCCACGCTGGGCAAGATTGCCAATGGTATTTCCGATACGCTGCTGACGCGCACCGCTGAAGTGGCGCTCAAGGAACGCCGGAAATTGATTCTGGCGATCCGTGAGACGCCGCTCTCTTCGATTGCCCTGGAGAATGCGCTGAAGTTGTCGCGCGAAGGGGTGGTCATCATGCCGATTGCCCCGCCTTTTTACACCCAACCCCGGACACTGGAAGATCTGGTGATCTCCTTCGTTGATAAGGCCATCGGAACGCTGGGACTGACGACAGCCGCCGCCGGCTGGCGCGCCTCGGAACTCGAATGAAAAATTCTTCTGTTGGAGTGCCAGATCCTAATCGTCGTCATCCCCCGCGGTTGTTGGCGGGGGATCTATGGATTCCCCCCCTACACCCGGGGGGAATGACGATCTGATATGTCTTTTCGAAATCTTTCGTCATTCTTAACAGAGTTGGAACAGCAAAAAGAACTTCGACGCATTCGCGTCGAGGTGGATCCCGAGTTGGAGATCACGGAGATCGCTACGCGGGTGGTGCGGCAGGAGGGGCCGGCGCTCCTCTTTGAAAAAGTCAAAGGGTCCCCTTTTCCCCTGGCGATTAATATTTTCGGCAGCGCCCGCCGGATCGAGCTCGCGCTGGGCCGTCCCCCCCAACAAATCGGGCAGGAGCTTCTGTCGTTGGCGCAGTCCATGAATCCTCCCCGGTGGCTGGGTCTTTGGAAATCCCGTAAGGCCCTTCGGCGGACATTCGCCATGCATACGCAAGTCGTACTCTGGGGAGCGCCCTCGCAGCAAATCGTTCAAGAACCCGCGTTGGACCGTTTGCCGGTTCTGAAATGTTGGCCGCAGGACGGCGGGCGTTTTATCACCTTCGGCCTGGTCATGACCCGGCATCCGCAGACGGGTGTCCGCAACGTCGGTGTTTATCGGATGCAGGTCTTCGGCCCTTCGTCGACAGGGATGCACTGGCAGATTCAAAAAGGCGGCGGTTTCCATTACAGCGAGGCCGAGCGTCGCGGCCAGAACCTTCCCCTGGCGGTTGTGATTGGAGCGGACCCTTGCCTGCTTCTGGCGGCGGTCGCGCCGCTGCCCGAAGGCATGGATGAAGTGGCGTTCAGCGGATTTCTTCGCGGCTCCCCGGCACGCCTTGTCAAAGCCCGGTCCATTCCCATGCGTGTGCCCTCCGAGGCCGAGTTCATATTGGAAGGTTATGTCCACACGGATGAGCGGGCCATGGAAGGACCTTTTGGGGATCATTTTGGGCATTACTCCAAAGCCGCTCCTTTCCCGGTGTTCCATGTCCGGTCCATGACGCACCGGAAGCGGCCCATTTATCTGGCCGCGGTGGTCGGCAAGCCGCCGCAAGAAGACCGGTATCTGGGGAATGCGACGCAGGAAATCCTGTCTCCTTTGATTCGTCTCATCCACCCGGAGATTCAGGAACTCTGGGCGTATTATGAGACGGGTTTCCATAATCTTCTGGTGGTTTCTGTCCGGCAGCGTTACGGAAAAGAAGCCGTCAAAACCGGGCTGGGTTTACTGGGAGAGGGGCAGCTTTCCCTGACCAAATGCCTCGTTCTGGTCGATACGAATGTCAATGTGCGGGATTCCCACGCGGTCTTCCGCGCGATCCAGCAGAACTTTGACCCGAGCGAGGATGTGCTGATTTTGCCCGGGACGCCGCTGGATACGCTGGACTTTACCGGGGATGCGATGGCTACGGGTGGAAAAATAAACCTGGATGCCACCCGCAAACCGAACATACGTCCCGTGCGCAAGTCTCCCCCGCAGCAGAGTTTTCATTTTTTAAAGGAGCGCGACTCGCGTATCATCGGCTGGAAGCTTCTGGATGACGCGCTTCTGGTTGTGCAGGTCGGCCGGGAGGGACGGTCGATTCTCGAGAGCCTGCTGTATGACGCCGCTCTGGAAGGCATCAAAATCGTCGCGATGGTCAGCCCCGATGTTGATCTCGAAGACCGCGAATCGACGTTGTGGGGTATCTTTACTCGCTTTGATTGTGTTCGGGACGTGACGTTTACGGAGATGCGTCTCGACGGTCCCGTCGCCCGCTACGGGGGCCGCATGGGAATCGACGCGACCTGGAAGAAGGGTTACCCGGATCCTCTGGAGATGAACGAAGAAATCCGCGAGAAGGTCAACGTCCGCTGGGATGAGTATGGAATCTGACATCTGGGAAAAAATCCAGAAGGGCGGCCGCCTGGATCTCGACGATGTCCGCACCCTTTGGGCGAGTCCGGATATCGTCGGGCTTGGCTGGATGGCCGATCAAGTGAAGCGGCGACGCTATGGAAACCAGGCGTTCTACGTCATCAATCAAAAGATTGAACCGACCAATGTTTGCGTTCTTTCCTGCACGTTTTGCGACTTTGCGACCAAGCGGAACCGCCCGGATGCCTACGAAATGACGCTTTCCGAAATGGTTCAGCGCTGCGCGGCAGGTGTTCGCGAAATCCATATCTCCGGCGGCATGCCTCCAGAGTGGACGTTCGACCATTACCTGGAGATCGTGCGGGCGCTGCGGCAAGCCTGTCCCGAGGCCGGGATCAAGGCCTTTACCGCGGTGGAAATCGAGTGGATGGCCCGGATTTCCCGGCAAAGTATTGAAACCGTCTTGTGGCGTCTGAAAGAAGCCGGACTGACCGCCCTGCCGGGCGGAGGCGCCGAAGTTTTCTCCGAACGTGTTCGTCAGGCGCTTTTCCCCTTCAAGATCGGAGAGAGGGAGTGGGTGGACGTTCACCGCAGAGCGCACCGCCTGGGGATCCCGTCGAATGCGACGCTCCTTTACGGACATATCGAAACGCCGGAGGAACGGTGGCATCATCTGGAAGTGCTTAGAAATTTGCAGGATGAATCACTACATCACACGTCATCCCCGGCGGGTTCTTTTTCGTCATCCCCCGCAGGTTCTGGCGGGGGATCTATGGATTCCCCCCCAGTGGCCGGGGGGAATGACGGTATAGAAACCGAGGGGAATGACGACACAAAAGCGGGATTTATGAGTTTCGTTCCGCTGGCCTATCAGCCAGGTCCATCAGGATTGACGACACAGCCGTCCTCTTTATTGGATGACCTGAAGATGCTTGCCATCGCACGGCTTTATTTGGACAATTTCCCGCACATTAAAGCCTATTGGGTTACGATGGGTGAACAAGCGGCCTCCGTGGCGCTTCATTTTGGAGCGGATGATGTGGATGGAACGATTGGCGAAGAGCGCATCATGCATGCGGCCGGCGTATCCTCTCCGTCAGGTCTCCTGCGGGATAAGGTGGAGGATCTCATCCGGGACGCCGGCTGCATCCCTGTCGAACGGGACGCTCTTTACAAGGTTGTGGCCTATTCTTCTGACATACTCCCTCTCCCTGTTGAGGGAGAGGGTTGGGGTGAGGGTAAGGGTAAGGGTAAGGGTAAGGCCGCGGATACACCCTCATCCGGCCTCCGGCCACCTTCTCCCTCAGCAGGGAGAAGGGGATGAGGTTTTTTGGAAAAGTGATCAACGTATGATTATTCGAATCGGATATATTCCCTATTTGAACATGGTCCCTTTCCAGCAAGGGTTCGGCCCGGAACCGCTGGAGATTGACCAGCGGCAGTTTGAATTCAAAACCCTTTCGCCTCGGGATTTAGGGATCAACGCGGGAGAAGGAACCATCGATGCCGGCGCTCTTTCGCTGGTGGACTTTTTGCGGGTGTTTCCCAGTTTTGAACCCATCAGCCGGTTTGGGGTGGGCGTTCGAAGAGCTTCGAAGAGCGTTTTGTTTTTTTCCAAACAGCCGATCGCGGCATTTTCCGGGACCTGCGCGGTGTCCGAAGAAACATCCACTTCGTTTCGTCTGCTTCAGCTGCTGTTGTCGGTGCGCTACCAGCGTCCGAATGTCCAGTACGGCCGGATCGCTTCCCATCAGACCTTTGACGGAGAGGCGGATGGAGTTCTTTTGATCGGGGACGAGGCTTTGCGCGCCAAACAAAAGGGTATTCCAGGACTGCCCTGCGTGACGGATCTGGGCGAAGAGTGGTATTTCTGGCAGGGAGTGCCTTTTGTGTTTGCGCGCTGGGCGGTTCGTCAGGGGCTTCCGCAAATGGTTAAAGATACTATTGAGACATCAGTCGAAAGCTCTTTGAAATCAATTATTTACAACAAGAAAGATGTGGCACTGCAGGAGAGTGCTAAACGCGGTTTTGATCCAGCTTTTATCGAGAACTATTGGAACGGGTTTTGCTACCGGTTGAATGAAGACCACCAGGAGTCCATCCGCCGTTTTTCCGAACTTTTGGAAGAGCAATGCTTGATCGGATAACCGCGAAAGTCACCCGGGGGCAGCGCCTGGACTCTGACGAAGGGCTCTATCTCCTGACCCAGGCCAACCTCATGGATCTGGGGCGGCTCGCCCAGCGGGTCCGGCAACAGAAACATCCGGGGAACCGGGTGACCTTTGTCATCGATTCCAATCCCAACTACACGAATGTCTGCGTCGCGGGCTGCCTGTTTTGCGCCTTTTATCGCCGGCCGGGCGCACGGGACGCCTACACGCTGACGGTTGATCAGGTGATGGAAAAAATCCGCCTGGCGGTAGAGCAGGGGGCCACCACCATTCTTCTGCAGGGCGGGCTGAACCCCGAACTCCCGCTGGCGTATTACACCGCCCTGGTCCGAGAGACGCGGAAACGTTTCCCCCAGGTGACGCCTCACTTTTTTACGGCCAGTGAGGTGCTCCTGATGGCCGAGGGTTCGGGGCAATCCACCGTCGATGTTCTGAAGGCTTTGAAAGAGGCGGGGCAGGTGTCCCTTCCCGGCGGCGGCGCGGAAGTGTTGTCAGAAGTGGTTCGGCAGCGCATCGCGCCGAAGAAAAACTCTTGTGACGAGTGGATCCGAGTGCATCGTCAGGCGCATCAACTCGGAATGAAATCCACCGCGACGATGATGTACGGGCACGTGGACAGGCCGGAGGATTGGTTGGAGCATTTTAACCGCGTGCGCGATCTCCAGGATGAAAGCCTTCGACAGAGCTCAGGCCAGGCCGGTAGTTTTACGGCCTTTATCCCCTGGAGTTTTAAACCGGGGAATACCGTTTTAGAGAAGAAAATCCCCTCCGGTAAAGGACCCTCAACTTACCTGCGAATGCTCGCCGCCTCACGGATTTATCTGGACAATATTCCCCATATACAGGCCTCCTGGTTTTCGGAAGGGAAGAAGATCGGGCCCCTCGCGCTTCACTTCGGAGCGGATGATTTCGGCGGGACGCTCATCGACGAGAATGTCCATAAAGCCGCGGGCCACGTGGTCACCACGAACGTCGACGACACGATCCGCATGATCCGCGAAGCGGGCTTCATCCCAGCCCAGCGCACGACGCTGTACGACATTTTGAAGGTCTACGAAGGACCTGTAGGGGCGGACCGCTGTCCGCCCGCACATGAGATGGAATTCGTTAGCGGTGACTGTCACAACGGAGCAACCTATTGATTCTCTGTGACAGTCACCGGAGTTGGTCAGATGAATCGAACGATTGGTTTGGAAGGTAAAAAGCCTAGGCGGAAGGCTTCGTCGTAGAGCTTTTGGAGTCCCTGCTGGACGTCGGCGCCCTGCTCGAGCGTGTCCTTGTTCACGTACATGGCGACAAAGCGTTTACCGAGCTTTTTGTCGAGGCCGCGGCCGTACCGGAGCGCGTACTCCAGTGCCTCCTCCGGATGGGCTTGCGCATAGAGGATGCTGTCCCGCAGCGCCTGGCTGATCTGCCGCGCCAGGGGTTCCCCGAGGTCGGCCCGCACGACATCGAGTCCCAGCGGCAGGGGTAAACCGGTCTTCTTCTGCCACCACTCCCCGGCATCCCAGACTTTCTCCAGGCCGTGGTCCCCGAAGGTCAACTGGCCCTCATGGATCAAGAGGCCGGAGTCGATCTCTCCCCGCTCAACGGCCGGCAGGATTTCATCAAAAGGCATGATACGTGTTTCAGCTTTCAGATTGTTTTCAGCCAGCCACAGGTTTAGAACCAGCGCGGCGGTGGTCCATTGGCCTGGAATTGCGATTTGAAATGGTGATTTTTTCCCGGAATTCTTCTGCTGCACGAGAATCGGTCCGTAACCGCGGCCCACGCTGGCGCCGCAGTTGAGCACCCAGTAGCGGTCCGTCAGATAGGCGTACGCATGGGCGCTGACCGCTGTAATCTCAAACTCGCCCCGGAACGCCCGGTCGTTGAGCGTCTGAATGTCTTCCAGGTGATGGTCCATCGTATAGCCCGGGATTTTGACCGCACCCTGATCAAATCCAAAGAACATATAGGCGTCATCCGGGTCGGGGCTGTGCGCGAAGGTCAGCGTTTGGATGGGAATTCCCCTTTGAGGGCTTTCCAGCAGAGGTCGACGACTTCCTGGGAGAATTTTCCGTCGCTGACGATCCACTGGATGTAATCCGGCTGTTGGCGGACCATGTTTCGCAGAAGTTCCCCTTTATATTTGCCGAAGTTAAAGGCGGCTTCACCGTCCCGCCAGATAAACTTGCGGTGGTTGTCTACAAAACGCTCGTCCTGCCGGTTGCAGTAGGCGTGGAGTCCCTCGGTATCCTGAGGAAGGTCCGGATAGCGCTGGAGTTGCGCAAAAAACACTTCCAGGCTGGCCAGGGCATCCGCCCGAGCGCCGTGGGCTCCTTCGAGTGTTTTCTGGCAGTAGAACTGATAAGCGGCGGAGAGGTCGCGTCGTTCGCGCTGATGGTAGATGGCCAGACCGTCGAGAAGCGCCCGGTCTTCGAGCGGGAGCGTCAGGTTGCAGCGTTTGAACTCTTCGGTGAGCAGCGGAATATCAAAGCGCGTAATCCCGAATCCGCCCAGATCGCAGCCTTCCATGAACGTGAGCAGCGAGGCGGCCACTTCTTTAAACGAAGGAGCGTTGGTGACATCTTCGTTGCGGATGCCGTGAATGGCGATGGCTTCCAGCGGGATGCGAACGCCCGGGTTGATGCGTTGGATCAGCTCTTTCCGGGATTGGTCCGGGTCCTGCCGGATCAGAGCGATTTCCACGATGCGGTCGCGCTGGGGGTCGGCGCCGGTGGCTTCCAGATCCAGAAATATAATGGGGCGCGTCAGTTTCATTTGGTTAAAGGGTTTCCTCTCCGTCATTCCCGGCAGTCACTGGCTGGGAATCCATCCTGCTGTATGGACGTGATAGATCCCCCGCCAATAGCCGCGGGGGATGACGATGGGTTAGATAGGGCATTTTTGTCATTCGATCGACGCGAGCGCTTGCGCGTTGGTCGGGTAACGCTGGAGCAGTTCAACCAGAAGGGAAGCCGCCTGAGTTTCTTCGATACCGGCCAAGGCCCGGCGTAATTTATAGATCTTTTGAAGCTCGTCGGCCGGAAGCAGAAGCTCTTCTTTCCGGGTTCCGGAAGCGTTGATGTTAATGGCCGGGAAGATTCGCTGCTCCGCGGCGGCGCGCGACAGCACGAGTTCCATATTTCCGGTGCCTTTAAATTCCTGGAAAATAATGTCATCCATCCGGCTGCCGGTGTCCACCAGAATGGTGGCGAGGATGGTGAGCGATCCCCCCTCTTCAATATTCCGCGCCATGCCGAAGAAACGCCGCGGCAGTTCCATGGCGCGGGAATCCAGCCCTCCGGACATCGTGCGGTTTCCTGTACTTCCCGCATTATGGACCCGCGCCAGACGGGTGAGCGAATCCAGAAGGATCACGACGTCTTTGCCGGCGTTGGCTTCACCGACGGCTTTTAAGGCCAGTTCCCGCGCGCAGCGAAGGTGCTCTTCGTAGGGCCGGTCGTTGCAGGAGGCGTGCACCTCGGCTGGGACCGAGCGTTTGAAATCCGTGACTTCTTCCGGCCGTTCGTCGATCAATAGACAGTAGAGCCGCAGCGCCGGATCAATGCTGGCCAGCGCCTGGCAGATGCATTTCAGAAAGGTTGTTTTCCCGGCTTTGGGAGGCGAAACAATCAGCCCCCGCTGGCCCTTTCCGATCGGGCAGATCAGATCCACGGCCCGGACACAAAGATGGGAGGATCCTTTTTCCAGATGAAGGCGCTTATTAGGATCAATGGATGTTTTGGCCAGAAACTGTTCTTCGTCGATATTTCGGGCCGGTTTGGGCTGGGCAAAGAAATGCGACGGATAACCTGGACGGTTCCCGTTGAAATTCTTCCCGTGGAAGCGATGATGGGGACGATTCTTCTTGTACAAGAGGAGTAACCTATTATACCGAAATTTCTTAGTGGCCGCCGCGGATCGGTGTCTCCAGCAGATTCTTGATCACGGCTTTGAACGCTTTTTTCTTCAAAGACTCCACGCGGACCTTCGGATTGCCGAGGGTGCCGGTGAGATGGGCGTTCACATCCATTTCACCCAGAACGGATGGCCGATCGGAGTTGAGATGGGCATCAATAGCCATTCCTGCGGTCGCCGCTTCCATAATTCCCTGAAGAGTGAGATGAAGCGAGTGGCCATCCACCTGAATGCTGTCCAGAGTCATAATCCCCTTATTGAAACGGTAAGAGCCGGCGATTTCGTACGGTTCCGGTTGTTGATTGATGAAAAGTGAGCCCTGGATTTTCGTCGATGTAAAATCGTTCAAGAGGATGCGAATTTCATCAATGGGTCCGGGTCGGCGAAGGGCATCGTAAACCGGTTTCATGAAATGGAGATCGGGATGGTTAAAGACGATCTCCTTTAAGAGGGGTGGGCGCCACAGCGGCCACCAGGACCAGCGGACGCGAGTGGATTCGATATAAATCAAAGTCCCATGGTTGAAATCGGGCGTTTCGGATAACCGCAGCCGTTCGATGGTCAGACCGTTGATCCATAAATGAATTTCGTTCAGCTGGGCATCTCGGTGCAGATGCGTTCGGATTTGCTCTAAAATCATGCTTCTCAATTTCGCCTGAGGCAGCGCCAGCCGCAGCGTCAGGAAGGTCAAAGTGAACAGGCTGACCAGAATGGCCAGCGAGATAAGACAGAATTTTAAGAGACGACGCATGTTCGTTCCCCGCCGTCATCCCCCGCGGTTGTAGGCGGGGGATCCATCATGCCGTCGACGGACGACATTCTTGGATTCCCCGCCAGTGACTGCGGGGAATGACAAAAAATACTTGTGTGTGCATTTATGGGTAGATTACTTCGCGACATTCCAACGAGATTCGTAATAGTCTTTTAAGGGAACGTTTTCGTATAGGTCATTGTAAAGCTCTTCCTGTTGGTGGACCATCCGGTCAATGTTGAATTCGTCGCCCACGCGGCGGGCCGCGGCTTGCCCTAATCGCCGTCCTTCTTCGGGGTGGTCTTGCAGCCACACGATTTTTTCTGCGGCCGAGCTTACGTCTCCCGGCAGGATCAAAAAGCCGGTCTGCCCATCCTGCAGAATATCTTTGACCCCGTTGACGCCATAGGCCACGCAGGGGAGTTGTGCGGCGGAAGCTTCCACCAAAGCTCGCGGAAGCCCTTCCCACAAGGACGTCAGTAAGAAGCCATTCGCGGCCGCCAGGATTTCGGGGATATCCTGACGCCATCCGACGAAATGGATAGAAGCCCCAATCCCCTGTTCTTGGCACCAGGTTTCCACGGATGGACGCAGTTCCCCATCCCCGACGAGAATAAAATGCGTGTTCGCCTTCTTTTTCAGGACTTCCGAAGCCACCCGGACCAAATCCATTGGATTTTTCTGCAATTTAAAATTGCCGATGGAAACCACCACCCAGGCCTTGCTGGAAATGCCGAGTTCTTGACGAACCCTGCTTTTGGCCGCGCGTTGGAAAACGATGCCGCTGCGAATCAAACTGTTCGGCGTCCGACGCCCGATCCCCAGCTCCGCGGCTTCGGTGCGATTGTCCTCTGAAACAAAGATCAAGTGGATGCTCAGGAGTGCGCAAAATTTCTCCAGCGCGATAAAGATCTTTCGGAGTCCCGGCGCCTGTTTGGGGGTAAAGCCAAATCCATGGAACGTGTGGATGATCACGGGCACTCCCGCGAGATAGGCGGCGATCCGTCCCAGAATTCCGGCTTTGGACGAGTGGGTGTGGACGATGTGTGGTTTCTGTTGCCGCAGCAATCGATAGAGAGAGAGGAGCGCCAGAAGATCTTGAATCGGACGGATCAGCCGGACCAGGGATGAGACAAAAAAGGTAGGCCAGTTCCCCCTTTTCGCTTCCTCATCCAGAAAGCCGCCGGCGCCGCAGATCAGTGAGACGTCAAATCGGTTGGAATCCAGATGCGAGAGGGTGTAAAGGGTATTCTGCTGGGCGCCGCCCAGTTCCAGTTGCGTGATGATATGACAAACGCGAAGTTTCATTTTGTTTTGTAGGGGGCGCCGGCTGGCGCCCCGTTACCTTCCCAGAATCCTCTCGGCGGTTGTTTTCCCATCTAAAATCGCTTCTTCCATATACGAGTACTTCCAGGCGCCATAGCGGCCGATGGAGTAAACGTTTTCATGGTCCAGGTAACGAAGGATGGTTTCCGCAGACCGGGTGCAGTTTTTGTCGAAGATGACGTAAGCCACCGGGATATGCAGGACTTTTCGGGCAATAATTCGATCGCGACGCTGCAGAAGGCCGCCGTCCCGCAGGCCGGCCAACAATTGCCGAAGGATAGTTTTGCCATCGGGCGGATGACCCGGTTGATAGGCCACTTCGATATACATCGAACTTGTTCCAGAGGGGGTTGTATGGGACGAGAAATTCGCCGGGAAGCCCACCCGGTAGAAACGGTATTTGGTTTCCGGAAAGTATATCCATTGCTTGTCGGTCAGATCCGGCCGGTCGATCCCCAGATTCAGGTTATAGAGCGATGTCCAACGGAGCAAGCGCCTGGCGTGTTCAATTTCCGGCGGCAGAGGTCTGGCGATTTTTAAAAAATAGGCCAGGGGCAGCGTCGTAATCAGGTGTTCATAGGCGATCACCTCACCCGTGTGAAGCGTCGCTTCTTTTTTGGCGAGATCAATGCCCGTCACTTCCGTATTCAAACGGAGTGCCTTTAAATCGTTTGCCAAAGCGGTCGGGAGCGCCTGAATTCCCCCTCGTTTTGGATAGTAGAACGTGGCGTTGTATCCGAACGTTTGGGTCTGTTCCGCGAGGCCTCCCAGGATAATTTCCTCAACGGAAGGGCGCGGAACAAAAGGAGCGACCCATTCCGCCGTCAACACGTCCGCCGGCACCGTCCAGAGTTTCCGATTGTATGGGAAAAAGAAGTGCTTGGCAAACCCTTTGCCGAAGGTCCGGAGGACCCAGCTTTTAAACGATTCGGGAGAGCGGACCGGAGCCGGACGGTGCTGCAATTGAGCTTCGATGAAACCGGCGACGCAGTCTTTCATCACCTGTTTTGGGAGCGCATACGTGTTGGCCTGGAACGGGTACGGAATATTGGTTCGGTGCGAGTAGATCCAGGACCGGCGCTTGTGAAGGGCGAGGTTATCGCCTAAGAGCTTGGGAATCAGTTGAAGCGTGTAGGGATTTCGCAGGTGGAGAAAATGACCGGTGTAATCAAAAACAAAACCGTCCTGGTGAATGGATTGCGCTAAACCTCCCGGCTGACTGGAACGTTCCACCAGGAGATAGTCGCGCTTCAAGTGATAGGCGCTGGAGAGCCCGGAGAGCCCTCCGCCTAAAATCAGCGTCCGGATTTTCATGGTTCGATGGGTATTCGTGCCAGCCAGGTGCCAAAGGCCAGCGCCAGCACGCCGATCACGGAGTAGATCAACAGGGCGTATTGAAAAGGAACCACCGTCACCCGATAGGCGCTGAATGCCAAGAGCAGGCTGATGGCATAAGACAGAATCAGGATCTCCTCCCGATAAAATCCGTATTTTTCAAGGCGCAGCGCATAATGGTCCCGGCTTCCCATAAAGGGAGACATCCCGCGCTTAAATCGCAAACAGGTCACCAGAAACGTGTCGTACAGGGGGAGCCCGAGAATCAACAAGGGCGCAAAAACACCCAGATTATTCACGCGCGTATAAGCGGTTCCCAGCGAAAGCGCCGCCATCATGAACCCGATCAAAAGGCTTCCGGTGTCCCCCAAAAATATCTTGAGACGTTTGGAGAGGTTATAAGGAATGAATCCAAGCAAACCCCCCGCCAGGGCGACAGAAGCCACATTGACATAAATCTCTTCGGAGGGTAGTGAAATAAACAGAAAACCCAGGCTGGCGATGACCCCGATGCCGCTGGCGAGGCCGTCCATGATGTCGATAATGTTGATGGCATTGATCAATCCGACAATCCAGATGAGTGTGATGAGATCGGCGAACCAATGCGGCGAGATGAATTTAATGCGGATGTCGAAAGCCATCAGACAAAGCGCGGCAACGAACTGGACAATAAATTTTGATTTATACCCGAGACCTTTCGGAACGACGTCGTCGATGAGTCCCAACAGGCAGATGATGCTGCCGCCCAGGAAAATCCCCCGCAAAGAGTGTAGTGTGCCGGTAGGAAAGTTGGTCATCCATCGAATTGTGAGCAGCGTGGCCGCGAGTGCGGCCGCCACGGCCAGCCCCCCCAGGTAAGGGACCGGGTGCCGGTGCGTTTTGACGTCCGTCAGAGGGCGATCCAGTATTTTGTAGGCCATCGCAACCTTCCGCGCGAGAGGCGTCAGAAGCGCGGACAGAACCAGGGCGAGAGAAAAACAAATCAGGTAAAGCATTCTTGTTTCACTGCTCAGGGTGACGAAGCTCATAGCTCGAAAACCTCACAGGCGGGATCCTGATAAAGACGCTTCCCGACCCGGGAAAGAAAATGATCCCAGTTTCTCTGTCCGGCGGCTGAGAACGGGAAAAGATGGTAAGCTTCCAGGCGTTTCATTTCCTTATGGTTGACCACGAGATGCGAATACCCCTGCGCACGAATCCGGTCCCGAAGCGCTTCAGCATCGGCCGCGGCATTGGCCCATGAGGCCAACGGGTTTTCATTAAAAACAGGCGTGATCCCCGTTGGCTTTTCATAATAATACCCTCTTTGGTCGCCAACCACCAGTAGGCGCGTGGCGCCAGGCAGTTGATTCACAAATGAAGCGGCGGCAAAGTAATCCAGTTTTCTCCGGAGATAGGCCGAGCGGTCTTCCAGGCCCAGAGCCACGCCAAAAGGTGAGAAGACGGTCGTTAGAGTGAAAAAAACGCAGAAACCGGAGACCAGCATCAACGTCAGCAGCGTCCGGCAGGTCCATCGAAAAGGCGCCGGCAAGCGTTCCACGCCTTCGGCCCAGGCATGCCCGGCCAGAAGAGCCAGCAGGGGAGCTACGGGCATGAGAAAACGAAGCACCGGCCGCGACATTCCCCACGGGATGAAAAACAGCAGAACGAACAGGCCCGAATCGGATAGGATTTTTCCCCGCTGACGACAGAGCGTCAGCGCCGGGAGCAGGGCCACCAGCGGCATCCAGCCGAAATCCCCCAGGACATCCATGCCGCCGCCGTAACGAAGGCCATTCACGGTGATCTCCCAGACCAGCCTGGCCAGATGGGTCAGCGAATACGGTTGGTATTCGGTCAATCCACGGAAATAACCGGCGGCGGCGCTCTGTACCCAGGGATTAAGTTTAGTCGAGCCCCAGGCATAGAAAAAAGGGAAGACCGGGTTTCCCACGTAAATGATATTTTTAATCAACCAGGGGCTGACGGTCGCACAAGCGGTTAAGCCATAAAGCGTCAGTCGACTCAGAAGAACTTTGGAAGGACTTCCCCAGCTTTCTTTGAAGATAAAAATCACAACGATCGCGGCCGGAATAGCGCCGGTATATTTGCATCCCATCGCCAGGCCCGCCATCACTCCAGACAGAATCAGCAGCGGGGGCTGTTTTTTCTGAGCCCAAAGTTGCAGCGCGTAGAAACTAAGAAAGCTGAAGAGCATGAGCCCCACATCCACATACCCGCCGGAACTCAGCAGCAGAAACGCAGGCATCACGCTCAGCAGCGCTCCGGCCCAGAGAGCTGAGCGCGGATTAAGAAACCGGCGTCCAAAAAGGATGAGAGCGGCCAGGGCGAGTGCGCCCAGAGAAAGCGCCAGAACATTCACCAGCGCATCGCCTCCAAGCAGAAGTCCGGCGGTCCACAGCATTTCCAGTGTTTGAGGAAAGGCGGAGTAAATTAAATTCGGTAGTCCAACCCAATGACCCGCTTTGACATACTCGGCCGGCAAAGCCAGGTGATAAACGAGCGAGTCGTAGTAGGTCGTGGGGGCCAGCGCCACCACGAGCGCCAGAACGCTTCCTAACAGGATAAGACCCCGGGCGGCGATCGAGGTTTTCTCAATCGAGGGATGAGAGGGTTTCAGGCGGCGGCAGGAGATCCAGAACGGATGACTCATCAGAAGGCCGGGGATTAACAAAAGGCAAACGCCGGGGAATGTCCAAGCCTGGCACAAACCGGCCAGGATCATCAAATGACTGAAAAGACCCAAGCCGAGCGACAAGGACATCACGACTTGTTCCCCCGGGCCCAGAACCGAAAAAGCCAGAAACCGGCCCAGGAAGGCGCCATAGCCGCCCGCACTCCAGAGAACCAGCGCGAGCCACCCGAGGGTTATCGCGGATCGAATAACGAACATGGCCAGAGATGAAACCGATGAAGATAATAACGCGCGATGCTTCGCAACGATTCCAGACCGTAACGGACGCTGCGGCTGAAGTTGATGGAGGAAGCTTCATCAAAATAGCGCGCGGGAACCGGGATGTCCCCCATCCGAAAGCCAAACGCGGCGGCTTGAACCAGAAACTCACAGTCGAAAACGAAATCGTTGGAGTTCCGTTCCCAGGGAATGGTTTCGAGCACCTTTCGGGAGTAGGCCCGCAGGCCGCTGTGCCATTCACCCAGATTCTGGCCCATCAAAAAGTTTTCCATCATGGTCAAGAACCGGTTGGCGATGTATTTGTAAACGGGCATTCCCCCATTTAAGGCTTCGTTTCGCGTTCGAATACGGTTCCCGAGCACCACGTCGCAAACCCCATCCTTCAGGAGTCCGGTCAGGTAAGGGACCAAACGGGAGTCGTATTGATAATCCGGATGAATCATGACGACGATATCCGCTCCGGCCTGGAGCGCGCTCCGGTAACATGTTTTTTGATTGCCCCCGTATCCTAAATTCTTTTCATGCACGATGACGGTGAGCCCCAGCTGGCGGGCCAGGGGAACGGTCTGATCGCGGGAGCAGTCATCGACAAGGATAATGCTGTCGACCGATCCGTCCGGGATATCCCCGACGGTTCGAGCCAGTGTTTTTTCCGCGTTATAGGCAGGCATCACCACAATGACTTTTGGTTTCATAAAAGTTCCACCCAGGGTAGATTGACGACTTTCCGAAGCCGGTAGGTGCGCATCCACACGTGAGCCATGGGTTCCTGTAAAAGACTCTCGTGAGCGAAAACAGGCGCCCGTTGTTTGAGTTTCGTCACTTCCGTTTTTAGAAGGTCAGACGGTATGCGCGTGACGTTCCAAGCCGGTCGTCCGGTAAAGTACAGCAGATAAATCCAGGGAACTCCTCCTTCCATCAAGTAAAAAGCGTCGGACGGTGTTCCTCGCGCCAGCGCCAGGGTCTGCTGATACGCGGCGTTGTTTTTCGCGGCATGCATCGGCCGTATTAAGGTTACAAAGTTTACCGCCAGGGTTGATCCGACGAGGCCTGCGAGACACCACCGCCGGGTCGTTTCCGAAAGGCCGCGCGCAAGACCCACCGCCAGCAGAAGCCCCAGGGGAATCACATCCGCCATCCGGTAAAGAAGCGTCCGGGGTTCCCACGTCCACAGAAAGAGCGCGTAAACGCCGATCCAAAGCAGGCTGAATCGCCAGATCCTGTCGGCTCGATGACGGAAAGAAAGAAAAATCCCAAGGCCGAACAATCCCAGGGAAACAACCGTCAGTGTCCATGTCAGAAAAGTGACGTGCGTCGTTCCGTAAGGCGAAAAGCTTCCCCAGAGATAAGGAAGGTTCCCCCAGGCCCATTGAAGCGGAGCGTTCCATCCCGCCCAATGCCAGGCCAGATGGCGGTCCGGGGTCAGACCGGCGCTTCCTCTCAGCCACGTGAGAATCCAGGGGAAGCCGCGATGGGACGGGATCAAAACAAAGAAAAGAACGCTCAGATAAGGGATCGCAACGGTGGATCCTAGAGTGGCTAGATAAGTCAGATAAGTTTTAAAGCCGTCATCCCCGAGTGTCTTTGTCGGGGACGCCACACTGCGGGCGTCCGCCAGTCGTGTGGCGGATCCATCATGCTGTCTGGATTCCCCGCCAGAGACCGCGGGGAAGGACGTCATCGTAACGCGTTCTTTTCGAATCCAATAGAGGGCGGGGATGATCCATAAGAGATGAATCACATGGCCAAGAACCGCCAATCCATGAAGGAGGCCGACCCAAAGATATTTCCGGGTCGACTGGCTTGCGAGCAGAACGTAAACCGCCCACGCCAACGCCGCGAACCCCAGGGGATAGACTTGCGCTTCCAGGCTCCAGACCCAGAAAACAGCAGACACGCTCATTGCCCAGGTGAGTCCCAGCGCTGTCCAGGGTTGACGCGTTTCATGCAGAAAAATCCGGTAAACGCCTGCCAGTCCGATCGCTGAAAGCAGCGGGTTCAGAAGTTGAAGAGCGGATAAAGCGCGAATGGAGGAAGAAAAGAAAAAAAGAGCCCGCCAAAACCAATACCCCAGGAAGCCATAGAGGAGATGATTGGAATGAAAAAAGAAAACCGGATCGCCCAGTTCCAGCGCCGCGGCGCAGGCCACCCCATCAAAGTTCCAAAGACAGGACGGGAAGCGGAAGCAAAGCCCGAGGGGGAGTGCGAACGCAAGAAAGCAGATCAAAGACGTACCAGGTGTTCCGACGAAAGTCCTCGCATGAGGTTTCGGGTGTCAATGACGAGCTTCGAGTTTTTCAGGATATCGTCGGCATTGAAGACGTCATGAGCGGTGGTGACCACCACCGCGTCCTGGCTTTGAAGCAGCCGAGCCGAATAAGGCTTGCTGGTGAGGTGTTGTTTCCCCAGAATCAGTGAAGGCACATAAGGGTCGTGATAGGACACCGTGGCTCCATTTTGCTGCAATAGATGAATCAAATCCAACGCCGGGGATTCCCGCATGTCGGATACATTGGCTTTGTAGGCGACGCCCATCACCAGGATCTTCGATCCGTTCACGGGTTTGCGCCGGGCATTCAAGGCCCGAGTTGTTTTTTCTAAAACAAACTCCGGCATGTGTGAGTTCACTTCGCCGGCCAGTTCAATGAACCGGGCCGAGAAGTTCAGGGATTTCATCTTCCAGGACAAATAGTGGGGGTCGATCGGAATGCAGTGCCCCCCAAGGCCCGGGCCGGGGTAGAAGGGCATGAAGCCGTAGGGCTTGGAAGCCGCCGCTTCGATAATTTCCCACACATTTAAGCCCAGCTTATCGCAGATCAGGGCGATTTCGTTGACCAATCCGATATTCACCGCCCGGAAGGTGTTTTCGAGCAGCTTCACCAGCTCGGCGGCTTCCGGCGAAGAAACCGGTACGACGCGCTGAATGATCTGGCCGTAAAGCATCGTGGCCAGTTCGGTGCAGCTCCGGGTCATGCCGCCCACGACTTTGGGGGTGTTCGGAAGCTTGAATTTTTTATTCGCCGGGTCGATCCGTTCGGGAGAGAAGGCCAGGAAAAAGTCTTTTCCAACCTTGTAACCGTTTCCGCCCAGCAGGGGAAGCACAAAATCCCGCGTGGTCCCCGGGTATGTGGTGCTTTCCAGAATGATCAGCTGGTCCTTATGCAGGTACCTGGCGATTTGTTTAGCTGAACTGGCGATAAACGAAATATCCGGATCTTTCGTTTTGTTGAGTGGGGTCGGGACACAGACAACGACCGCGTCCATCTGTTTGAGTTTGGAAAAATCAGTCGTGGCGGTGAGGTTCCCGGATTCAACGACAGAGGCTAACTCGGCCGTCGAAATATCTCCGATATAGGACCGCCGGGACCGGATCTTTTCGACTTTCCGGTCGTCCACTTCAAAACCGGTGACCGGGAAACCCGCTTTGGCAAATTCATAGGCGAGAGGCAAGCCGACGTACCCCAACCCTAAAATGCCGATTCTGGCGGAATGAGACTGAATTTTATCTTTGATCACAAAGGCACCCCTTTTTTGAAACACGAAATTATAACGGGTAGAGCCATCCGGTTACAACCATCCGCCAGACCTCATTGCTTTTCAATCACAATGGTTTGGAAAATGGAAAATACCCTGGGGCACTTCGACAGAAGATCATCCAGCGCATGCACCACAGGGTAAGCCCCCCCCGGCAGCAGGGCTCTCCACGATACGCCGCCCGATATCAGATACTTGAAGACCGTATGACGTTCCAGCGACCGGATCCGGAGCGCCGGCCAGAGCGATTCAAAGCGCTGGCGGTCGCGCCAGAAAATGATCCAGGGAACGGCGATATTCGCGCGGTGCAGACGGCCCTGCCCCTCGACGGTCCAGGCCGGGGCCTGGTCGTCAAAGGGTTCATGGTGGAGAAACCGGTAAAACACCCGTGACCACCACGAACGGTAGGGTTCGATCATCACAAGGCGTCCGCCGCGAACCAGGCAGCGGTTCGCTTCATTAAAAAATGCTTCGGGATCCGGAAGATGGTGCAGGACGTTCAATAGAAAGATTGCCCGGAGCGATTCATCCGGAAAATCGAGCTTTTCGGAGTGAACCACCCGGTCCAGCCCCGGATCCGGACAGACGTCGGAGGTCAGCACGTTGGGAAGGATGTCCTTCAGAAATCCTCCGCCGGAACCGATTTCGAGGCATGCGCCGGAGAGATGACTCACCGCCTGATGTTCCCGTACGAAGTACTGGTAGTAGTCCTGGTACATTTGGCGGAGGAACGGCTTCTTTCGCAAGATTTGACGGCAGAGACCAATCGACTCGGGCGCGTCGGGATCGGAATGTCTCGTCTCCGGTAGCCGGAATACGGATTCAAACAGTTCCCGAAAAAACCCGTGGGATGGATGAGGAGTGGCGTCGCTCATCGTTTGTCCGGCGCGCGCGGGGGGCGTGTCGCAAACAACAGGATGTCTTCAGCGGCATCCGCATAAAGGATCCAGGCGATCAGGCAGGCCAGTCCCCGCCGGATCCAGCGCAATATCCCGAAATGTTCTTCGACGATATGGGTGCGATACATGGCCACGTCGTACCCGAGGACCCTGAACAGACAATACAGATCCTGAGGCGGGAGGGGATGGATGTGCGTCATGTCCCCCTTCCAGACACAGTTCACGTGATTGGCGTTGGGAGTCGAGATCGCGATGGTTCCTCCCGGATTGAGATGGCTTTCGCAGAAAGCGAGATGCGCGTAAAAATCATCCAGGGGCATATGCGCAATGAGATTGAACATGACGATCACATCGTAGGATTGATTCACCTCCGACAAATCGTGATACTCGTGCGGGAACCGGGCGTCTAAATCGAGCGTGTGGTAAACGCCTTTGTGGCCCGCGGATCGCATCGCGCGCTGCACGAAATTATCGCCGGAGCCGATGTCGAGAACAGACTGGGAGTCTCCGATCACCTGTTTGAGTTTCGATCGGGATCCATCGAGCGTTGTTGGACTCATGAATCCGATGTTGATCGGCATTTTCTTTTTAAAATACTCGGGATAACACCCCTTAATGGCCCAATAGAGATCCCAATATTTCTTCGTGATCTGGCGTTGTGTTTCGGGCATTAGTTCGGTTCTCCTCTGCGCACGTTTTGCAGCGCCGATTCAATTTGCTGGTAAAAGCGGTCAATCATCCGCGTCATGCGGAAACGTTCCCTGATCCGGCCAGCCGCCGCGCGCGAAAGATCCTGGTTCTGGCCCAGGTTTTTCAGAAATTGAAGGCCTATCGCGGCGGCGTCCTGGCGGCCGGCGGCCGGATAAACGATGTGGCCTTCTCCAAATCCCGCCAGCGCGGAGATTTCTCCGACATCCGGAGCCATCCAGGGAACGCCCATGGCGGAAGCCTCGAGCAACGTCTGCGGGAAGCTCTCCTCGCGGGATAAGGACCAGAAGAAATCAATGGCTGAATAAAAACGACTGATCCGGTTCTCCCATCCCAGCCAATGAAGCCGGTTGCTCCAGGGGTGATGCGACGTTCGTTGTTTCAGCTCCGGTTCCAGAGGCCCCGTACCCCCCACGAGCAGATGCAGCCTGGGTTCTGCGCTCAGGAGTGCCGAGGCGAAATCGGGGATCAGTTCCGCTCCTTTTTCCCGGTGCAGGCGCATGAGTGTTCCGCCCACGATGGCATCCTCCGGAAGGTGATATGCCCGGCGAGCGGCCGAGCTGTCCTGAAGAACCAGGACTGAATCGTCCAGACCATTTTCCAGTTTTTCAAAACGCGGCCCCGCGCGGCGGCCCAGCCGTTTCTGAAGTACCATCATGGCCTCGGCCGAATTGCAGAGAACCAGATGAGCCATCGGCAACGTGAACCGGTCCATCCAGCCGTGCCACGGTTTCTGCCAGACATCGATGGAGCGTTGACTTGAGACGATTACGGGAATCCCGAGGATCCTGCCGGCGATCCGGCCAACCTGGTTGGCCCAGTATAAACAGGTATGAAGCGCATCCGGCTTAAACTTTCGTAATTCGTTCAGAAGAGTCGCCGGACAGACCGGGCCTTTCACGGCGACCCCGGCTTGACGGATTCGTTGTCCCATGACCCCATCCTTCCTCAGGAAGAATACCCGGGTCTCCATCGTAGCCGGAGCATGAGTGGTGATCTGGAAGAGGAAATTCTCCGTTCCCCCGCCTTCCAGACTCGTAATGAGATGGGCTATGCGCGTCGCCATAATCTGTTCTCGAGAAAATAGGCTGAAAAAAGAATGAAAATCGGCATGAGCGGCAGCCGGTAACGCATTTGACTGGCCATGATGAGATGGATGCTCATGAGAACAAGAATGAAGGCGTACGAAGGATACAGCTCTCTCCATCGCCGCCGCGTGAGCCAGAGTCCTGCGGCCCCAGCCAGGAGGAGAAACGGTTCCGTCAGAAGACTGATCAGCGTCAGTACCCGTTGGTTGTCCTGGAACGTGACATCCTGGCGAGGGTAAAAACGCCAGAAATTGACAAAATTCGGGATCACACGAGAGAGGATCAGCCGGGGATTTTCCCGGATAAACTGCAGAGCTTCTTTTTCATAGAGGAGGTCTTGTTCCGCTTCATTTAAACCGCTGGCAGCCTGGTAAGCGGGCAATTGAGGCAGAACAGAAGCGAATCGGGTTTCGCGGTGTATGTCGTAGTATTTGACGCAATCCAGCATGGAAATGCCTCCGTGGCTGTCCAGAAAGAAACGGCCAAAGGTGCGTTGGTTGCGTATTCCCCACCCCAGAATCGGAGTCACAAAAACAAGCATAAAAAGGACAAGGGTTTTGACGGAAACCGCGCCTGGGGAGCGGCGCCAAAGGGCTGCTCCTTCGATGGCCAGGAAAATGAGAAAAACGAGAATAAAATTGGATTTGGTCAAACAAAGCAGGCAAAAAGAAAGACCGCTCAGCGCGGCCCATCCGGCGGAACGTGGAGACTTTTTCCAACGAAGGAGAAGTCCGATGGTTATCGTGGTCCAGAAGACGATAAAACTCTCGGCGATCAACTGGCTGTCGTAGTAGATAAAGAAAGGATAGAGCGAGGTGAACACGGCCGCGATCCAGCCGGAGGCTTCCGTGCCAAAGAGAACCTTGCCTGTCCAGAACATGACCAGAACCAGCAGCGCCCCGGCCGCGGCCTGAGCCAGACGGGCGGCTGGCAGCGAATGCCCGGCGATTTTATAAACCCCTCCCAGAAAAAGCGGGTAGGCTGGAAGGCGGTAAGCGGATGGGCCTTCTTTCATGACATATCGGTTTTCGGAAGCGAGATGCCATCCGATCCCGTCAAAATTCTGCTCATCCCCGACGACGACAGGCGGACGCGAAAGGCCGTATCCGGCCCGTAGGACAAACGCCAGTCCGATCAAAGCACCCAGCTTGCCAATCGTCGATGTCATGGTGGGGAAGCTCCCGGCGAGTCGATATACACCTGGAACCACATCTCAAGCATCAGCAGCGCCCACAGGCGGTAGCTGTGATCGATCTGGCCTGACGCGTTTTCGTCGAGAAGCTGCTGAACGGCGGCCTGTTCAAAGAGCCCCCGGTTAGCCGTTCGTTTGGACAGCAGCGTGTCGTGCAGGAAGGGACCCAGATCTTTGCGGAACCAATGACTCATGGGGATCACGAATCCCTGCTTTCTGCGGTTAAAAAGTCCCGAGGGAAGATCGCTTTCAAATGTTTTGCGCAGGATATATTTGCCTCCGGTCAGCCCATGCAGTTTCCAGGCAGGAGGGAAGCTTCCGGCCAGCTCGGTGAGTTCATGGTCCAGAAAGGGAGAGCGGGTTTCGAGTGAATTGGCCATGGTCGCGATATCCATTTTAACCATCAAACATTCCGGCAGATACGTCATGAGATCCGTTAAGAGATAAGGGTCGACTCCTTCCAATCCGCTGGCGCGCTTCAGGGTGTCGAGCAGATAAGCCGGGGCATTGGCGGCTTTCCGGGCGTCCTTCATCAACGGTGTATAGAGCGATTCTTTTTGGTTTTCCTTGAAATAACAAATGGCATTCAGGTAGATCTGGTCCGGTTCCAGGGTGCTGAGGTAGAACAGACGCTTGATCCGGTGTCCCCAGGCCAGCGGCGGATGGCCGTTGGGCAGGCAGGCCGTGGCCCGGCTGAGGGCTTGGCGTAAGGGGGCGGGAACGTGTTGCCATCGCCGCGCAAAAGCCATCGCCTGATAGCGGAGATACCCCCCAAAGTTTTCATCTCCCCCATCCCCATTCAGCGCCACCGTCACGTACCGGCGGGCCATTTTCGATAGAAAATAAGACGGCAAGGCGCTGGAATCCGCGTAAGGCTCTCCGTAATGCCAGGCCAGCTTCGGCAGGACGTCGATGCTGTAAGGGTTGACGATGAATTCGTGGTGATCCGTATGGCAATGCTCGGCCACTTGCCGGGCAAACGGGAGTTCGGAATAGCCTTCTTCTTCAAACCCGATCGAAAACGTCTTGATCGGTTGGGCCGAGAGCCGGCTCATAAGGCTGACCACGATGGATGAATCCACGCCTCCAGATAAAAAGGCTCCCAACGGCACGTCCGCGATCATGCGGAGTTTGGTGGCTTCGGAAAGTTTTTCTTTCAGAGCGATTTGAGCATCGGGAAAACGAAGCGTGGTCTTGGGGGTAAACCGAGGTTCCCAGTACCGCCGGATCGAGGTTTTTCCATTCTGCCATCGCAGCGTATGCGCGGGAGGAAGCTTTTGTATCTGCCGGAAAACGGTTTTCGGGCTCGGGATGTATTGATAGGTGAGATACAAATCAATCGCGCTGTAGTCGATATCTTTGGAAACCGCCGGGTGCTGCAGCAAGGCCTTCAGCTCGGAAGCGAAGAGAAACTGGTTGCCCAGATCCGCATACACCAGCGGTTTCTTGCCGAAGCGGTCCCGGGCCATGAACAACGATTGTTCCCGTGTGTCCCAGATGGCAAACGCGAACATGCCCCGGAGATGCTCCACGCACTGTTCGCCGTATTCTTCGTAGAGGTGCAGGATCACTTCGGTGTCGCTGCGCGTCTTAAACGTGTGCTTGCCCGTTTTCTGAAGTTGTTCCCGGAGCGCCTGGAAGTTGTAGATTTCCCCGTTGAAGACGAGCCATAGACGGCCGTCTTCATTCGTCATGGGTTGATGACCGCCGGAGAGATCAATGATGGCCAGGCGCGCGAATCCGAATCCGGCCGGTCCCCAGGTCTGCGCCGTTTGTTCGTCGGGTCCGCGGTGAGAAATCACATTTGTCATGGACCGGAGAAGGCCTTCGTCCGCTGCCGTTCCATCCTTGTTCACGATTCCGCAAATGCCGCACATGGTTAGAGCGCCCCCTGGGCGATCGGCACGAACTGATTCAACAACTGAAGGCATGCGGCGGGATCTAATGTCTCGAGACAAAATTGAGGAGCCCGGCATTTCGTGAGGTAATAACACTCACAGGAATGAGCCGGCAGCCACGGGGCTCCGCGCCCGTTGAAATCTATTTCCGCAGGGGAGGTCGGTCCAAAGAACGCGATGACTTTCTTCTGAAGCGCCAGGGCCACATGCATGCAGAGGCTGTCGCTTGTAATCACCGCCTCGCAGAGGTTCACGATGGAAATAAAGCGGGCCAGGGAGTTATCCGTGCCGGTGTCGATTAAAAAAGTTCCGGTGTTTTGCAGGAGTTGAGCGTTCCGTTCTTTTTCGTCGGGGCCTCCCAGCAGCAGCCCGCGGCGGTATCCCGCTTTCTGGAGAGCCGTGACCAGGCGCGCGGTGGCTTCCACGGTCATCTGTTTATTGATCCATCGCGGGCCAGCTCCGGTGTTGATTCCCAGAAGAGGATGCGACTTGGGCTGCTCCTGCCGCCGAAGAAATTCCGCGGCCCGTGCTTCCTCTTCCGGATGGGGGATGAGGATCGGTTCGGTCATTTCTTTCGGAGCGTCTGTGAGTCCCAGCATTTCCAGAAGAATCCGGGGGTACGTTTTCCGGTTGGCCTGTTTCAATCGATTGGCTGTTTGGAGAGAGCCATCGGGGTCGCGGTTCAGCAGGCTCATTCCGAACCACGCCTGAGAGGAAGGGGTATAGGTGACGGTGTTGCTGTCGGTCAAATACGTCCCGAATTTCTCCCCCTTCAACCGCGCGGCCAGCGCGGCGGCCCGGCGGTCTTCATCAAGGCAGATAATCTTCTCGAAGGATTCCTTTTCCAATGCCGCCGCATCCTGTTCCCGGTCGACGATGCGCGTGATCCAAGGGTTTCGTGCCAGCAGGGGGCTGGCGGATGGAAGCGTGATCCAGGTGATTTCACAGCCGGGATACCGGTGATGCAGCGGACGGAGGATACTGGTGGTCCGAACCACATCGCCGAGCGCTCCGAGTTTGATGAGAGCCATGCGTGTGGTCATGATCGTTCGTTGATCTCCCAGATCACGACCCGCATATTTTCGAAGGTCGGAAGGTAAGGAAAGAATTCCGCGGCCCGGGCCGGATTATCCAGAACAGGGTGATAGAACGTCGGCAGCAGGGTTTTGAGATCCGGAGAGAGGTTCGACTCGGCCGTAATAATATACGGCGGCAGGGCCGCCGTATTCTGCCATTTCAAAGACACATTCGGTACAACGATCAGTGGATGGTTGTCGAAGGCAAACGGCGGGACGGTGGCGGGGGTAATGTTGCCGTTGACAATTCCTATCGGTGTGCCCGGCCGGATGTTCTCGTTTATCCATTTTCCCGTTTCGGTCATCGTGCCGCACCGGGCATAACGCGGCCAATCGCGGAGTTCCTTTTGAACCGGCCAGGCCAGAAGCCCGGCCGTGTAGATTCCAATCAGACAAACGGCCATCCGGCTGGATTTCCATTTTTCAAAAAGGCCATTCAAACCCAGGGAAAGAAAATAAGCGCTTGCCGCGACGATAATCAGAGCGACTCCTTCATGCCGCAGCCAAAGCGCGTCCACCAGCCCATAGGACAGTAGCAGCCCCAAAAGAAGGGATGTCCGTGAATCCTTCCGGGCCAGGCCGTTCCAAATCCCCCGGGCGATGAGCGGCAAAGCCAGGAGACCGGTTCCGTGAATCATAAAATGTTTCAGGAAAAGAAGGGATTCCGCCAGGTTAAGTTTTCCCTGCGCATAAACATCCATATGATGATGGAAAACCTTCTGTAAAAAGGCGTTCGGGTGGAGAAACATAAATGGGTTGAAGATCATCGAGACGACGGCGGCAATTCCGAGAGCCGCTGCCAGAAGAGACTGAAAACGGTTTTTCCGCGGGTAGAGCACAAGCCACCCAAGCGGCAGGATCAGAAAAGCCAGATAATTCGTGAGAAGACAGGCCGCGGACAACCCGAGAAGGGCAGCCGCCAGCCCATACCGGGGCGATTGACGCCGGTTCGTCAGCACGATGACTGAAAGAATGATCAATAGAACACCCAGAGCATGCGGCTTGGCAAGATGACTCTGCACAACCACCAGCCGCGAACTCAGGAAGAACAGTCCGCCGGCCAGCGCGGCCGGCAGCATCATGAACCGGCTGCCGAGGTAAATCATCAGCAGGGCGATCAGAAGATTGCAGACCGCACTGAAACCGCGTGCCCAGCGGTACATCAAGGCGATCGTGTCGGGTGCTTCCATCAGGGCTGGCAGGGAACGGACCGTCTGCAAACCCACCGGGATGAGGCGCAACCCCTCCAGAGTCCCGATGGAAGCCAGGTAAAAGGCTCCATAGGTGTACAGCTGGGGATCCCACTGACCGGTCCAGGGTTTGAATCGACTAAGAGCGGAAAGGGTCTGTTGATCATCGCTGATCACGCCGATGAGGTAGGCCCGTGAATCGCCTAAAACAGCGGAAGCCGGTATCCGGCTCCAGGCCGGAAGGAGTTCGGACGGCGATTTGTTGACGAAGGCCCGGCGTTCGGCGTCCGAAAACGAGCCGCTTTGAGCCAGAGCCGCCTCATAGCGTTCAAACAATTGATCGCGGCTTGAAAGAAGCGCCGGAATCTGACGGCGGAGGTTTTCCATGGATCCGAAGATCTGAAGGGATTTCGCGAGAGCCGGCGTCCCCCAGTCGAGCCCGTGGAAATGGAGCGGAAGCAGCAGCCCGAGGAACGGAATGATCAGCTGCCAGCGGTAGGTTTTACTTTTCCGCATGGACATAGACGGATCCCGCGATTTCCCGAAGCAGGACGGTTTTCTCCAGAGTGTGCCCGACGGAGTCCATGCACCCGGTCCACGCATCGGGTAGCCAGGGGTGCAGAAAATCGAACGGCTGAACAACGACATTCCGGAAGCCGGCGGCGCGGAATTGTCCGGCCAGAGACCAGCGAAAGAAAGCGGTTTCACTGGGGGTGTCTCCAGCCCAGCGTTTAATAATCGGAACGTTTTTCTGGATCATAATCTGGGGGTTGAGCATGTTGGGCTCGCTGAACCAGATGCGGCCGCCTCGTTTGAGTGTGCGATAGGCTTCGGCCAGCGTCTTGGGAACATCCAGATGGTGAAGAACGGATATTCCGCACACGCAGTCAAATGATTCGTCTGGAAATGGAAGTTGTTCCGCGTCACCGACGAGGAAGCGGACTCTGGGGTTTTGGAGGCGGGCTTGGGCCCGGTCCAGCAATTCTTTGGAAATGTCCAGAGCCGTAATGGACGCCTGGGTTTGCGCTAAATAGTCTGTCCAAAGCCCCGTGCCGCAGCCGAGTTCCAGAAGGGTTTTGCTTTCCATCGGTCCGAAAAACGACTTGAGATCGTTAATTCGATTTTCCAACCGGCGAAGCCCGGCCTGCGAGTTGCGTCCCCAAAAGAAAGGAGCCTTGTCGATAATCCGGCGGCCATGGTCCCTCTCGATTTGTTTGCGAGCGTCATCGGATAGTTTCATCAGAAAGCGTCCTTATGCATCAGCGGAATTTCTTCATGGCGTACAGACACATTTTGACCAGCAACCACCCGTGATAAAACCGGCGGATCTTTGTTGTTCCATAGGTCCGCGCCTGATACCGGATAGGGATCTCGACGATCTTGAGGTTCAGGCGGGCCGCGCCAAAGATTAAATCAAAGTCGCCAAAGGGGTCAAAATCGCCGAAAAAGCTGCGATTGGCTTTGATAGCCTGATAACTCTGACGCAAAAGCGCTTTGGTTCCGCAGAGCGTATCCATCAGCCGCTGGCTGATAATGCCGGAAAGGAACTTTCCGAAAAAGTAGTTGGCCAGCGCATTCAGGAAGCGCATGGATTTTTCCTGCATCGGATACACCAGCCGGGAGCCGTTGACGAACTCCGCATGCCCCTCGGCGATGGCCAGAAAAAACTTGGGCAGATCTTCCGGCTGCACCGTGATATCGGCATCCAGGATCATGAGGACGTCTCCCGAGGCAGCATCAAACCCTTCCCGGACCGCCTGGCCTTTCCCTTTTTGGCCCTTTTGCTGCTGTCCCCGAAGGGTCAACGGTCCTTGGTCGGTGCGGATCTTCTCCTGGATCAGCTCCCAGGTCCCGTCGGTAGATCCCCCGTCGACAAAAAGGAGCTCGGTGTTTTTCCCCATCACCGGGACCCGGTTAATAATCGCCTCGATGTTCCCTCGCTCATTCAGGCAGGGAACCACCACGGAACAACTGGACTGCGCGGGGTCTGAGACGGGAGCGGCGGCCGGCCGAGCAATCATGAAGCGTGAGAACGAAAAAGCCCGAAGGCCCGGCCAATGTGAGCAATACCGGTTGAGAAAATTGGTGATCAGCGGGATATAGAGCGGGAAAAACACGCCACTCCCCTCCCGGATGATTTCAAAACGATTGATTTCCAGGAGCTGGCGCAGGTCTTCCGAAGCGAACCAGTTTTCATCCTCGCGCGGCATCCGGAGATGAAGGGCTTTCGCCAGAGGGATAAATACCTGCCAGGCCGGGTTGAAGTAGGTGAAGACGACCCGCGTTTTGTCATGACAAACGCCCCGAAGATTCCTCAGAGCGGCCCAGAGGTCGGTCAGGTCATTGATGACGTCGGAAACAATGAGGTAGTCGTAGGAACCCCCGAGGACGTCATATTGGATATTCCGGCATTCAAAGGATGCGTCCGGGAGAGCCTGGCGCGCGCGAGCCAGAAGTTCTTCGGAGAAATCAACGCCGGTCGCTTTCCGCCCGGGGAGCTGCTTCAGCAGGTAACCGGTTCCGCAGCCGGCTTCAAGGACGGACATGCCTTCGGGGACCATCGCGCGCATAAACCGGGCCAGTTGTTCGTAATAGAAGCGGTTGCGATGAATCCAGTGGTCGCGTCTCGGCGCCAGCTGGTTCCATCGTTGGCGGACGCGCGCGTCACGCTCTAAATCAGCCGATGAAACGGGCAGGGATGTCATTACGGTACTTTTTCCATCAGCGTGATCGTTGGAAAGGGATAACGCCAATCATGCGGATAACGAAGATCTTTTCCATACAGGTCTATGGGACCAAGACGAACACGTTTACCGAATGTCGCGACGGTGCGGTAAGCCGCCGGGTTAAATACCTCCGCTAGAAATTGGCCGGCTGGCAACAGACGATAAGCGGACGGATTCAGCCGGTAAACCCCCGTGAAATAATCATTCGCCACCAGGTAATCGGGTTGCGTGAGCTGCAGTTGTTGGAGGGATTCATCCAGCGGATAAATTTTGAAAGCCGGTTGATCCGGGTTCTTGCCGGAAGTCTGCGGATGAAAATACGGCATCTGAAAAATCGTGGGATCCCATAAGTAGGGTTTTTGGGTGAATCCGACTCGGGCGTTCGGTGGCCAATGCTCGGCGATCCAATCCGAGGATGTATCCCTGACGTCGGGTGTCGACATGGCATAAACATAGCATGCCGAGTACACCGTTGTTCCGAGCAGAACAACCGCCAGGATGGTTTTTCGTCCGCGGATCGTGCTCAGCCACTCCGCTGTCCAAAGAAACATGGGGATCAGCAACGGAATGATCCAGCGCATCACGCGCCAGGACGTATTCGTGATGAGGACGAAGAAGATCACCAGCCAGGGCCACCAGATCATGTCGCCGGGATCGCGGCGGAACAAGGCTCGTGCGGTTCCGGCGAGAACCGCGATCCATAAAGGAATTCCCAGCCCGAAATAAAAAGCCTCAAGGCCATAAAACATGAGATTCGAGGGCGGGAAAGAACCGTCCATCAGCGGGCTGAATTTCATGAGACTCATGGTTTTCAGGTGATGCAGGAGCGCCACGAAATCATGAGGGCCCAGCACGGGGGTCGGGCAGCCGATCAAAAATCCGGCAACCGCTGTTCCCGTGAACAGAATCCAGTTCTTCCCGGGTTTGATCCCCTGATGGCGCAATACATCGGCGGTCAATGGGATCAGAAGGGCGCTGACCGCGTTGAATTTATTGGCGGTCAACAAACCGAAAACGAAGCCGGCCCATCCGAAGGCGGACAACGATCCCTTTTGGTAGATCCGTAAGCAGGCGATTCCCAACAAAATCAAATACAGGGTAAAAGCCGAATCCGTTGAAATGTAATGGGCATTCACGACATGCACTGGCGAAACGGCTAATAAGGCCGCCGCGATAAGCCCGGTCCGTGAATTCCCTGTCTTGAGGGTGCTCAGCCAGAACAGGGCGATGACCGCGGCCAAGGATTGGAGGACGCTGACCCATCGCCCGACACGGTAAATGCGGGAAAGCTCCTGCGGGTGCTCTTGATAATAGGTGCTGTCCGGGCGAATCGTCAGCCAGGGCCGGCAAACCGTCAAGGCCAGACCGATGGTATACATCTGGAGGGTTCCGCGGCAGCCGATGATCGGATCGGTCGGATAAAATTGCCGGCGGCTCCAGCTGATTTCTTTTAAGGCGTAGAACATGGATTGTTCATCGGGATGATAGGAACTACCGTGGTAATAGCGGCTTTGGTCAGGGAGTCCCCACGAAATTCCCCGAAAACGCAGGCCCAGCCCGAGCAGGAGAATCGCCAGGAGGATCCAAAGATGCCGGCGGCGAATGTCAGGCATGCCTGAGGGTGACCGGCATTCCGTTCCGGCGCAGGGATTGTTGGGCGGCTTCCAGGACGCGGACCACGCGCAATCCGAATTCTCCCCCTGACCGGAGCGGGCCGCCTTGCGTAATGGCTTTGGCCCAGGCGTCGCACTGGGAATGAAGGGGCTCGACGGTATCGATCTTCGGGCTGACGACATCGCCGGAGCGGTAGGTCAGCTGGAATTCGCCGAAGGTTTCAGGATTCTTCACGACGCCTCGATGATAAACCTTGACGCGCTCGTCGCTGGCCGCGTCGTTGTACACAACCATTTTTTCCGACCCCACCAGGGAGGTCCGGCGGAGTTTCACGGGAGCCAGCCAGCTGAGATGGCTCTGGTACATGACTCCTCCGGGGAATTCCATGGTCAAATACCCCGCTTCAGCGATGCGCCGGCGGACATGAGAGGTTCCGATGGCGCGGACGCGAACAGGATCTTTCCCCAGCCATAAGAGGGCGATCGAGACTTCATGCGGGCCCAGGTCCCAGAAGACGTCCACATCCGGCTGAAACAACCCGAGGTTGACGCGGGACGAGTCTACATAGAACAATTCTCCCAATTCCTTGTTTAAAAGCATCTGATGGATTTTTAAGACCGGAGGACTATAGAGAAACGTATGTCCGACGGCTAGAACTCGTTTTTTCCGGCGGGCCAGCGCGATCAGCCGGCGGGCTTCTGGAACCGAGGTGCACAGCGGTTTTTCAACCAGAACATGTTTGTCGTTCTCCAGAGCCTGCCGGACCAGCGCGTAGTGGCTTCCCACAGGGGTCGCGATGGCCACCGCCTCAATCGAACGGTCCAGCAGGATGTCGTTGAAATTGGCCGGCGTACGCAAAAGCGGGTATCGTTCGCTGATCCGTTCCAGACATTTGGGCGATTTGTCGCAGATGCTGATGAGCTCAAACGCGCGGTGTTCCGTCAAAACGCGTGCCAGGTTGGGTCCCCAATACCCATAGCCGACGACAGCACAGGGGATGCGGCGTTGTTCGGACGATCGCTTAGTCATGAGACCCATTCTCCTTGATGTGCAGAATATCGATAGACGGCGCTAAATACCGGTAATCCCACGGCAGGGGTCTCCTCCATTGACGCCATCTCCCGAAAGGAACCGGTTTGGAGAAGGAGGCCTTCACCTCATACGTGTCAAAAAGAGCCCGAATCCCCGCCGCCTGTTCAGGATACCATGTCGGGCTGCGCAAATACTCCCGGGTTTCGAGTTCGGAGACAACCCACCACCGGGGCAACGGTTTCAGGCTTTTGAATCGCGTTTGGCCGGTCCCCAGGGCATCTTGATCCTCGGAAGCTCTCATTACCTGAAAGGGTGAATTTCGTTGTCTCAAAATGGCCGGCGTCCAGAAATAGCTTTTGAAGATTCCGACGGACGTTCCTTTGGGTACATGTGTCTGGAGCCATTGGCTAGCTTGTGTCCGCGGGTCAGGCGGCCGGGCCAGGGACACAAAGCCGGCCGCGAAGGCCGCCTGAGTCGCCAGGACAACGCAGACCAGCCAAGAACCCCCTCGCACTTCCGTCCAGAACCAATTCAGAGCGTAGGCGCCGGCGAGGACAATCCATGGAAGCATGGGAATGGTGTAGCCGACAAAACGCGTGGGCGGAATGGCGGCGGCCAGAAAAGACATCAGCGCCATCATCGCCACAAATCGCGCAAAATTGTCCTCTCTTTTCCGAATCAGCAAAAAGACGCCGACGAGGGAGATCAGCCAGGGGCCCCAGCCAACGGCAAAAGGGACATAATAGGAAGCCATCCGCCAGAAACCATTGCCCTGACCGATTTCCCATAAGGGGGCATTAACCGCCATGCCGCTCTGTTGCACCAGCGCGGCACGAAAAGACGGGAAATCCAGTAACGCATAGGGATTCCCAATCAGAAAAAATACCGCGCTGGCCAGAATCCCTCCCAAAAGGGATTTAAAGGAACCGTTTCCAAGCCATAGCAAGACCGGCAGAGCGAGGATAAAAATCCCTCCGGTGTATTTGGTCGCGGCGGCCAGGCCGATGAGGGCTCCCGTCACCACCAACCCGCGCGGTTCGCGTTTAGCCAGGTAGCGTTGGGCGGACGCCGCGATCAGCGCGATCCAGAAGAGAAGCAGACATTCCACTTTGATGTAGGAGTTGTAGATGATGGCCCCGGGCGCAAAAGCCAGCACGAAAGCCGCAAAGAAGGCGGTTCGTCTGCCCGCCCATCGCCGGGCCAGAACAAAAAGCACGCACAGGCTCAAGAGCCCTGCCAAAACAGAAAAGAGGCGAGCCGTCAGATACATCCGGTCCAGCATCTCCGGATGGTCCAGCAGATAATCCCGCGAGCCGGGATGAACAAAGCCTGTCACCATGGCCGCTCCCAGCAGCGCTCCGGTCATGTACGTGTGCAAGCTTCCGTAGAGCAGGCCGAGGCCCGGGTGAAGGCTATGCGTCGATTTCATGTGTTCCAGGGCCAGGAAGGTATAGGTTTCGTCCGGGTGGTTGGAGGAAAGCGTGCCGGTCTGGCTCGGAAGTCCCCAGGGGACGCAGGCCAGCCGCAAAAGAAGCGCGATCGCGAGGAGGCCGATGAGCTCAGGGTGTTTCATTGAAAAAAGAGGCGACGGACGATGTATCGAAAAATATCCCGGAATACAGGCAAGATGACCTTGAGCTTGAAAATCGTCGAGGATCCGCTTTGCCTCTCGCGGTGAGAAATCACCTGTTCGATCCAGCGGAATCCTTTCCGGTGGGTTTCGAGGAGCAACTCCGCATGGACAAACGCG
Organism: Elusimicrobiota bacterium; assembly: GCA_041660185.1. Taxonomy (NCBI): domain Bacteria; kingdom Pseudomonadati; phylum Elusimicrobiota; species Elusimicrobiota bacterium. The sequence goes on from JBAZWU010000001.1 coordinate 207,064, forward strand.
CTGTCAGCGGAAAAGTGAATGGCGTTGATCAGCGACCGTTTGAATACCACAACGGTGTCTACATCATGGACTCGCGCCCGCAAGAATAAGCTGATCAGAAGATTGTAGGTTCCCGAGAGGAGTTTCCGGAAACCGGCGTCCTGACGGTCGCGGCGCCAGCCGAGGATCAAATCAGCGGAATCGAGGGCCGGCAGGAGTTTGTCCATCTCTCCGGGAGCGATCTGCGCGTCGCCGGGAATAAAGAAAACGATCTCTTTTGTTGGTTTTTGAAAGACATCCTTGAGCGTGGCCCCAAAGCCCATGTTGCGCTCATGATGAAAGACTTTGACGCGGGGGTTTTCGCGGGACAGCGCGTCGACGATGGTTCTCGTGCGGTCGGTGCTGCCGTCGTTAATGACAACGACCTCGTAATCGTCCGTGCGTTTGGCCAGAACCAAGAGCGATTCCCGGATGAGGGGCTCGATGGTCTCTTGTTCATTGTAGGCCGGAATGCTGATGGAGATGGACGCGGACAATGGATCCTCGCCGTTAACGGGTCTTCCGATTAAGAACCCGCAGGGTTTCAGCGATCTTTAAATCTTTAACCCGTTTGTGAATCCGGGCGGGATTTCCCCAGGCCACGACGCCGGCGGGCAAATCGCGGGTGACCACGCTTCCCGAGCCGATCAAGGTGCCTGCCCCGACCGTGATATAAGGGAGCAGCGTGGAATTCACGCCGACTTGGACGCCCTTCCGAAGAGTCGGCCCGCGCAGTTGTTTTCCTGACGCGGCATTCCCGGGGTATTGATCATTGGCAAAAATGACTCCGGGGGCCAGGAAAACGTTGTCTTCCAGAATACTGTTCTGGGCGATGTAGCAGTTGCAATGGATCTTGACCCCGTGGCCGATCCGGCAGCCGTAATCAATCGTCGAGTTGTTCCAGATTTTTACGGAATCTCCTAAGCGATTATCCTCCCGGACGATCACATGGTGGCCTGTTTCGAACTCCGATCCGATCGACGTGCCGGCATAAATAACGGATCCGGATCGAATCCGGGCTTTCCGCCCGATGGAGAGGCTGGGCCTTTTCCCTTTACGCGGAGATGGGTATCCCAGAATAACGTCGGGATCAATGGTGTGGCCGGGATCAATTTTGACGCGTGTTTTCCGGATCATTTTGGGATTATCGTATCATCTTTCGAGCCTCGATCGCTTCCCGATAATAGCGGACAAACGTTTCGGTATGAGCGGACCAGGAATGGTTTTGGAGCACGAATTCGCGGCCCTTCTTGCCCAGGGTTTCCCGAAGAGAAGGGTCTTTCAACAGCCGGAGGGTTTGCCGGGCGAATTGCTCGGGTGTATCGGCGGTCAATAGATGCTCCCCATCCCGGGAATCAATCCCCGCCAGGCTCATGGGTGTGGCGACAACGGCCTTTTCCATCGCCAGCGATTCGAGGATTTTGTTCTTGATCCCTGAGCCGATGCGCATCGAGCTGACGATCACCGCGGCTTCGGCCATGGGTTCGCGTAGATCCGGGACAAAACCGGTCAGCCGGATACGCGGCTCGCTGCCGGTCAGGGCCCGCAATTCCTTCGGGGCCGCGTCGCCGACAATCCGGAACTCCGTATCCGGGCGCTGCGCCCAGATCAGCGGAAGCACCTCTTTTGCGAAGAACATGGCGGCATCGTAATTCGGGAGAAAACTCATGATCCCCCGGAATAAGACCACGTTGGATTTCACCGGGACAGGCTGCGGTTGAAAATAATCCGTGTCAACCCCGTTGGGATTCCACTCGATGGCGGCGCCGGGGCTGCGGCCCTGAAGAACGTCCCGGTCCACCGGTGAGACGACAACCGTTTTTTCAAACCAGGGAAGTATCTTGGACTCGTAGGCTTTCATCTTGCGGGTTTGGCTGACCATATACATGCGGAACAATCCGTTGCGTTCGGCTGAAATGTTGCGCTCGAAGAGCATGGACATGGCGTCATGAGGGAAAAAGATCTTCGGCCATTCCTTCAGTCGAGGCGCGTATTGAGCCATGCTGACAAAATCGATATGAACGATGTCCGGCTGAAATTGCCTGGCGGCTCTCTCGATGGTTTGGTGCATCCGTGCGGATTGAAATTGGTATACGGCATAAGGGTCGGGCTGGAACAGCATATTGAAGAGTCTCTTCCAGGCCTGCTTCGGCACCTTGTGTTCGACCACGTCGACCGACCGGCAGAACGGCGTGATGCGCGGAAGATACTCTTTTTCTTGAGCGGATTCCGTAAAGCAGATGAAATGGATTTCATGATGGGCCGAGAGGTGCTTGAGCAGATGGTAAACATGCAGGCGCACGCCTTCATGCAGCGGATAGGGAAAACTGTGGGCGATAAATAAGATCTTCATCGTCGAAACCGCTCCCGGATGAATACGACCGAAGTGTGGAACGCGAAAAACGGCATTAAAAAGCAGTAGACGCCCGGACCGTAGTATTTCCGGTAATAATTCAACAGACTCCGGTGCCGCAGGCGAAAAATAGCCCAGGGTTCAACGGCTCGCGTGGTCCCGGCCACATGGTGGCGAACCCGCGCGTCGGGATAATACACCACCTGCCACCCGGCTTGCCAGGCCCGGCGGCAGTAATCGGCCTCTTCCCCGTAAAAGAGGAAATGAGCCGCATCCAGGCCGCCGATCTGTTCGTAGAGGCTCCGGCGGATCAGAAAACAGGCTCCTCCGACGAAATCCACGGGGCGAAGGCTTTTACGGTCCCATCCCGCGTACGAGTAGTTCCGGAGGACCGGATTATTTGGAAATAAGTAATTCAGAAAGAGGTACTCAAAGAGCGCGAAGGCGATGGTTTGAAAGCGGCAGCCGCTTTCCTGGATCGATCCGTCCATGCGGAGGACCTGCGGCCCTAGGATGCCAATCTCCGGATGCTGGTCCATAAACCGGACCATGCGGTCGAGGCAGTCCGATTCATACATCACGTCATTGTTTGAAATCAGCACATACCGGCCCGTGGCCATGGCCAGGTTACTATTCGTGCCTTGAGCGTAGTACGTGTTTTCAGAATTGATCGTGAGTTTGACCTGCGGGTAGCGGCGCTGAATCAAGGATACGCTGTTGTCGCTCGAGGCGTTATCCACCACGAAAACCTCAAACAGGCAGGACGGCGGCCGGGTGTAGATCGAGTCCAGCAATGGGCTTAAATAGATTTCGCCGTTGTAATTCACGATGGAAATCGAGAGGTCCATGGCGTCAGGAGATCGTGTCATAACGATACATTTCGTCATTCCCCGCAGTCTCTGGCGGGGAATCCATCATTGTCGTTCGCAATTCTTGGATCCCCGGCCAGCGACCGCCGGGGATGACGAATTGCGACACAGTCTCCAGGTCCAGGGGACTGTTTTGTGAGGGTTCGTTCGACGATCTGGTGAATCTTCTCCTGGAATTTCTCGAGGGTGAATTCGCGCGATCGTTCCAGCAGCGTGGTTTGAACGGCGATCTGCAGGGCCTTGTCCTGCAGCAGGCGGATGATCTTTTGCAGAGCATCATCGGGATCTTTCCAGAGGATCCGTGAATCATTCCCGAGAACTTCAGCCTGTCCCCCTCCCTCATGCGCAAAAGGGATCATTCCCCCGCTGATCATTTCGGCGATGGCGATGCCAAAGCCTTCAAAATCCCGCATATGAATCCCGTATTGGAACCGGTTCATTAAGGAGGTAATGCCCGCTCGATTGAGCCGGCCCTCCCAGAAAATGCCTTGAGCTGGATTGGCCATCCGTTTCACGCGTTCGGCGTAAGGGCTTTTCCCGTCCCCGATCAGATGCAGATCGACGGAGAACCCTTTCTCCCGGAGTTGGCGAATCAGCAGGACCGCCTGATCCACCTTCTTTTCCGGCAAGAGATCCCCCACGCAGAGAAAACCCGTATGCCGCTGCTCCCAGGGAGCCGGATTGTTTCCGGGCAAAACCACCGGCGGGTAAACCACCTCAGCGTCCGTTCCGGGGTAGGTTCGCTGGAATACGTCTTTGCCCCATATCGAATTGACCAGCGTCGTATTCTGGAGGATGTGATCCGGCTGGAAGTGCGAAATCTGATCGCACAAACGATAGTACAGTTTCCGCCAACCCGATTCCTTGTATTGGGACAGGTAAAGCTGCGCGCCGAGCGTGCTGCGGGAAGGACCGTGAATGTATTGAATCCCGGGGACGCCGAAATCAAATTCGTTGTACGTGGAGATCAGAAGATCGAACCGCGGAGCCAACTGCTTGACGAATCGCTCATAGAGCGCGAGGATCAGCCTGAAAGGCCTTTGGTGGGCCTTCAGGAGCGTTAAAGAGGGGCAGTAATAGGTTGTGACCCTGGAGGGGTCGATCCGTGTGCCGTAATAGCTGTTGAGGGCGTTCCAGTCGATCGTCTGTCCCCAGGTCAGATAAGAGAGATCAAACGATTGGTGGAGCGCATCGAGGAGCCAGGCCGCGACAAAATCCCCTCCGCCTTTGTTTTGCAGCAGATTGTGGTGAACCAGCGCGATTTTCGGGCGCGGGCTCAAGGGATTCCAGCCTGGATGAGGATCTGATACCCGAAAAGATTTGGAAACACGTTATAGGCTTTCCACAAGAGCGGCCAGCCGATGACCGGGATCCGCCGGATGATAGGTTGCAGGAATGGGATTCCCATATCGGGATCTATCGAGAAGGCCTGAACGATATACCCCGCTTTCATGACCAATTCCCGGGCGGTTCGAGAGTTAAAAAATCGTAAATGGGTTTCATCCAGGATTCCGGTGGGCTGATAATGAAAGCGTCCCAGTAACAAATTCCACCGGATGGACCAATGGGCGATGTTGGGGAGAGCGATGATGAGTTTCCCCTGCGGTTCTAATTTGGTTTTGAGCCGTCGTAAGACGTCCAGCGGGTCATTCAAGTGTTCCAGAATCGACAGGCAGACAATGACGTCAAAGCTCCCCGGGAGGCTTTCGAGGACCGCCGGGTCGTCCAGGTCCCCCACGATGACCTTTTCGTAGGCTTGTGCCCGTGCCGCGGAGGCGGCGTCTTGCTCAACGCCAACGACGGAGCATTTTTTCGTTTGAACCAGATACCGCCCCATGTAGCCGGTTGAACAACCCAATTCCAGAACGCGCGAGGATTCAGGGATCCAGGCCAGCGCCTGTTTATCCGCGGCCCATGGGTATCCTTCATTCAGGGCTAATCCTGCCGGGCGATCATATTTCAAAGGCTGAGAAGCCCGTTCCACGGTTTGTCTCATGGGAGCACGACCGCCGTTGGAATTTGAAGAAGATGCCGCGTCCAGCGTTTGGCCAGGGTGCGGTCTTCTTCGTCGAAAAGCTTCCAATACAGGGTGATTATAAAAATCGGGATGATGATCAAGAAGGCGACTAAACGGTGCGGGACCCAGAGAAGCGGGGCAAAACAGAGCAGGGTGGTGCCCAGCACAGCGGTCAATCGAAGAGGTTCCCAGATGCGGTGAATTCGTTTTCGAATGACGAGGAAGTACAGCCCGGATTGTACGACTTGGGAGAGAATGAAAACCCAGGCCGCGGCGTCCGCTCCAAAACGGGGCATCAAGAGGCAATTGAGCGAGAGCGTCATGACAAACGTTCCGGCGTTGATCTGGAAGTAAGCTTTTTCCTCATGGGAGGTGATGAGGAGATTGCCGAAGATCCTGTTCCAGGCCACGAAGGGAAGGCAGCAGGCGAGAAGAGCCAGCAGCCGGCCGGTCGGTTCATAAGCCATTCCCCAGATCCGCTGCACGATGGTTGATGAGAAGAACAGCAGTGTCGCGGTGGCCGGAAAGGCCAGGACGGCCGTCCACAAAATCGCTTTCCGGCAGATCCAGGGAAGGTCGACGTCGTGATGGACGCCGGCCCGGGACATAATGGGATAAAGTACCGTCATAAAGGGGTGCCAGACGGTTTCAACCACCGTCAACATTAAGATCGACGCCAGACTGTAATAGCCGACAATCAGCGGCGCGCAGAAAAGCGATAAAAGGACCCGGTCCAGTTTTTCGCCGGCGGTGTTAAACAAGGACACGCCGCCCATGGGCGCGCCCTCTTTCAATTCACGGACCATGGTGGTTCGATCCAGCGTAAAGTCCGGCCATTCAAAGCGATGCTTCACGACCCACGCGTGGGCGGCGGCGATGAGAACGCTATTCAAGACCATCGCCCCGAACAGCCAGTTCAGGCCTTTCCCGTTGCTTAAAACGCAGAACCCCAGCAACGCCCACCCGATGGCCGAAGCGAGTTGGGTGGCCCAGAGATAGCTTGTTCTCTGATGCGCGATATAGATCGCTTCGCCGACCTGGGTGATGGTTGTCACGGCCAGGTGAGCGCCGGCCAGCAAAAATACTTTCCACATGAACTGGGGATATCCCAGAACCGGCAGGACAATCATCAGCCCGGTCCAGAGGACAAGGCTCGAGAGCAAACGGATCCAGAAAAACGAGCCAAATAATTTCGGCGCCTCAGCAGCGCGCCGGGTCGCCTCCCGGATGACCGCCAGGCTGATGCCGAAATTCGAGACGGGTAAAACCAGCGCCACAAAACTCATCGTCGTGTTGTATAAACCAAAATCCGACGGCCCCAGATGCTTGGCAAAATAGATCATCCAGCCGAAATTGATGAGCCGCGTTAAAAACTGGCCGCCGCCCAGCAGAATCGCGCTGGCGCCGATATTGTTAGCCGGGGACGTGAATGACGGCGGATTAATCGACTTTGAGGATGTCATAGGCTCCAAACCGTTGATAAGGCCGCATCGGGCCGTGAATGAATTTCTTCAGAGTGCCCCACGCCTTCACGTCCTGGGTCTGCAACACGACATAGCGGATGGGGTTCCGGGAAGACAAACCGTCGGGGACCAGCGTGACAGGTACCCCCCCGTTTTCCCTGAGCGCCACGCTGATCTCCCGGTCAAGGGGCAAGGTGCGCGCATGGCTCCGCGTGTTGTATCCGATATCTTTGTAGCTGGCGATCCCCTCCGTCCCTGTCAGATGATGGTTCAGGAAATCAATCGTTTCCGTATAGCCAGGATCGTCCTTGGGGTTGAGCAGCGTGTACGGATAACGCTTTAAAACAGATAATTCAACGAGATTCGCCGCGAGAGCGGCCACCACCAGGCCGAGGGTTATTCGTGAGCGGATGGATCCCGTCAAAACCCGCAGACCCAATACCAGGATGATTACAAAATCGGCTATCGCTTTCAAATAACGGACGAACCGGATATCCGTTAGACAGCCCCGGAAAGAATGAGTCGTCAGCTGTTGTTGCAGGGAAGGGATGACCACGATGTCCGGCGCCAGCCAGAAAGTCAGCGCCAGGGCCGCCAGGAAAAGCAGGGCCATGCGCTTGATTCCGGAAGCGGGCACGGAAAAGTCCAGGGATTGCACAATGGTCAAGAGGAGAAACGGCATGAAGGGAACCAGATATTTATCCACCGTCGGGATGCAGAGAGTATAGAGGATAAACCCGGTCGCGCCGATAAAAAGCGGCAAATCATCCGCGAGTGAACGGTCGCGGAGGGGTGCCGTGAACGTCCGGCGGATCAGGCTATAGAGATACAAGACAAAAACGGGGATGGACATCCAGGCCGCGTACCAGCGGACCGCACTGATCCGTTCATACAGCGAGGCGGCTTCCTGAAACTTGGTGCTCTGGGCGTGAAGCCCCAGCATAAAATCCCAGGGGACCCCCATCGCCTTTGTATAAAGCCACCAGGTCATCATGAACAGGATCACTCCGGCGATAACCAAAAAACACCACTGACGGAAAATTCGCCATTCGCGATGGAACAGAAAGGCCAGGCCGATACCGGCAAACCAGACGAGAGTTGTTTCTTTGATCCAGAGGCAGATCGATAGGTAGACGATCAGGACGAGGCTGCGCTGAAAGCGCCAGTTATCCAGGAGCCAGGTCATCAAGCCGAGAAGACCCACGCCGGCCAGCGTCATAATGCTCGTATCGATATCAATCAGCAGGCTGCCGCGAAGCCAGTAAGGGTTAAGGGCCGCCAAAGCGGATAACGTGAGGACTTGGGGCGCCCAGGGCGTCGAAGGCGCTTTCTTCTTTGCCCGTTGTCTCAGCCAGAAAACACACAAGAGAAGGCTGATCATAAAACAGGCCTGACCCAGAACACGAGCCCCCCAGGCGCTTCGGGTCCCGGTCAGAAGGGAGATGAGATAGAGATAAAACGGCGGATGCCAGAGGCCGATATCAGCGCCCCATTGATTGTTCCAGGAGCCTTGTCCGGTTAAAAACAGTTCATTCGAGGAACCCGTGGGTATTATCGGGAAACCGGTGTCGATGATCGCGGTCCGGAAGTACAGAAAGTCAATTTCATCCGCGCGCGGAAGGTTGTGCAGGTAGGGAAAAGACAGGAGGACGTAAAGGAATAGAAAGAATCCGACAGCCGCGATAATTCGTGAGCGCGTCATTCACTTTTTCTGGCTAGAATCGTTATGAAATCAAACGCGTTCAGCCGGATTCGATGATGTCCCAGATGCAGGGCCTTGATCAGCCGGTCAAACGCGTCGGCCATCCATTTCTGGTAATTCCTTAAAAAACGTGACCAGTGTACGAGTGTGAAGACGTGAGGAAACGTCTGAATCCGGAGGGTCTGCAGACCATAACGGCCGAGCAAGGATTGGATGGTCCGGCGGCCGATGTAATGGAAGTGGACTTTGTTGATTCCCCACCAGCGCTGTTTCAGGCCTCGCGCCATCCAGCTGTCCACATCCGGATCGATCATCAGCAGGTATCCGCCCGGGCGCAATTTTCCCGAGATGTATCGCATGAGCTGATCCGGATCCAGGACGTGCTCAAAAACATCCGCCATGACGACAATGTCAAAACCGGATTCCGGGACAGCGGCCCGATCGTAAGTTCCCTGGCGCACGTCCAGCCCCAATTGCTCGACGGCATACCGGCAGCGTTCCCGGCTGGGCTCGATGCCGACGGCGCGGTAGCCCCGGTCGTGCGCGGCCTTCAGAAAGAACCCGGCGCCGCTCCCGATTTCAAGTAGCTTGGCCGGCGGTGGGCTCTCTCGCGCCAGTTGCTCGACGATCGGCTGAAAGGCCTGGACCCGGCTGTCTTTTTCGCTCAGGTAGACAGGATCCGAAAATGTTTCGTAGCCCGCTTCAATGTCGCCGGGCATTTCCCGGGGATCCACGCGGATAAACCCACACGCCGCGCACCGGAAGAGGCTCAGCGCCAGGCCGAACTCATCGCTGTGAATGTTGGTAATTCGAGCGGGGGCTGTGTTCGGACTGATCCATAAGCGCCACGCGTCGGAACCGCAGACCATGCAGCTGCTTCTTTGTCGGGTGGTCTTCCAGAACGTTGCCGGCCAGAAGGCCATCCGAAGCAGAGCCAAGCCCACTTTCAGTTTGCTGTAATTCGATAACCCGCCTGTTTCGACGTTGGATATAGGGACTTCCTGTATCCGAAATCCGAGTTTGCCTGTCTGGACAATCAACTGCTGGTCAAAGAAATGACGGTTATCCAGATGGTCGACACAGAGCTTTTGGGCCGCCGACAACCGGATGGCTCGAAACCCGCCAAAGTATGTCGAAAATCGCAGGCCGAGGAGTTGATTCAGGAAGGAGGTAATGCCGGCATCCATCCAGCGCTTCCATTGGGGGCGATGGGTCGAATCGTCCCGGGATTCCTGCCGGGCCCGAAGAGGCCGTGAGCCGAAGCAGATATCCAGCGACGGATCGTTCCGGAGAGGCTCCAGCAAGTCGGGGATTTCCTCCGGCTTCATTTCCCCGTCGCCGTGAAGAAAAACGAGCACATCGTTGCCGGCATCCTGATAGTGTTCCTGGAAATACCGCAGAAGGGTCTTCTGCGTGGCGCCATATCCTTGATTCGACGGGTGTCGAATCACTGTGAGGCCTGGGATTGTTTTCAGGACGGCCGGAGTGGCATCGGTGCTGCCATCGTCAACGACCAGTATTTCGGAGACGGCGTTTCGGTCAATACGGCGCAGAACGTCTTCGATGTGCGGGGCGACATTAAAAGCCGGTATCCCAACTAACAGCTTCATCGAGCGGCAGCGAGGGGTTGTTGAGTGAGTTCAGGATGATCCCGGTAAAACGTCAGCGTATCTTCAACCACGATGCGCAGACTGCGGGTGGGTTGCCATTTCACAGCCGTTGTCAATTTGGTGCTGTCCGGGATTTTGTCAAAGGCTTCTTCGTAGAGCGATCCGTAGATCTGTTTGGGGTCCACCTTCTGGATGGCTGCCGGGGTCCCTGTGATTTGTTTGACCAGGTTGGCCAGATCATGAATCGTGGTAAGGTTGGCGGGGTTCCCAACGTTAAATACTTCATTCACGCGATCGGAGTTCATAATCGCGAAAATGCCGCTGACGATATCCAGGACATGCGTGAAACACCGGATCTGATTTCCGGATCCGAAAACCGTTAAGGGCTCGTTGTGCAACGCCTGCAAGAGGAATCGCGGCAGGACAAATCCGCCTTTCGGGCTCTGGCGCGGCCCGGCGATGTTAAAGGGGCGTACGATGTTGAATTGAATATCCCCGTGAGACCGTTGGCGATTGATCAGCATGATCTCGCAGAGGAGTTTGCCGATGGCGTACTCGAGACGGGCGCTCGTGATAATGGGAACGATTTTCGGCACATCTTCGGAAAAAAACCCGTCCCGGCCATAGATCTCCGACGTGGAAACAAATAGCAGCCTCGCCTTGTGAGTGGCGGCGAGTTCCATCATGTGCTTTCCGTCGTTCACCATCAGCGGCCCGATCCGGCCCGCAAAGGGCAATACACCGGCCGGCCCGACCACGCTGGCGCAATGATAAATTTCGTCGATTTTCTTGTCCGACGTAAAATCCGAGCACGGGATCGTTAAAACGTTCAGGTTTTTATATTTGCTGAAGAAATCCTTCGCGATAACGTTATTTTGAAAATTGTCGACCAGGATAACGTCGTCGCCCCGGTCCAGAAGTGCTTCGGCCAGATGGGAGCCCAGAAATCCGAACGCCCCCGTAACTAATACGCGTTTCATAAATTGGTTCTATCCTTTCAATAATCGAGTTTCATCGTCGACGTTAATGAATGTTTTATCGTACAACTATTTCTGAAAATTGTCACGCTAACGGGATATTGGAGTGGACCGGCGGATTATTCTGGGTCGGTGGCGGGGTCACGTTTAGCCATCAAGGACTGGACCGACAGGCCTTCATGCCACATGGCCCAGGCCCCGAACAGGCAGATATAGATAAACTGCGTTCCATGAATGGCCAGAATCAGCGGCAGTCCTTGTTGCTTGGGGATGCCCAGCAGCGCGAGCGCGGTCACGCCAAAGAGCTCCATGGTCCCCACATAGCCCGGGGCCTGCGGCAGCGTGACGGAAAGACCCAGAAAGAAAAGCAGGAAGAAGCTTTGCGGATAATGCAAAGGGACCTGGAAGGCCCGCGCCATCAGATAGAGCATCGTTCCTTCGATTGTCCAGATCACGAGGGATAACGCCAGCGCCCGGAACACATGCCGTAATTGCCGCATGCCGGATACCCCGTGGGCGAAATGGCTCACCGCCTCGTGTATTTTGAGACGCCAGGCCGGTTTCATCGGCAGCCGGTCCACGATCACATGAAACCGTTCCTGATGCCGCATGATGATGATCAAGACAGCAATCACCAGCGCGCAGGAGGTCCCCAGAGCCGCCGCGCCTTTTTCAACCGATGCCGGAAACGGGAAAAAAATGGCCACGACCGCAAATGTGGTCAGAAAACTGAGCGTGTCGCAGATCCGTTCGAGGAGAACCGTTCCCAAGCTGGTGGTGCGTGAAATCCGGAATTTTCTCCCGGTCACATGGGCTCTGACAAATTCCCCCATGCGGAAGGGCAGGATATTATTCGCAAAAAAGCCGATCGCCAGAGGGGCGAAGAGCTGAGAAGCCGGAATCATCTTGATGGGTTCGAGCAAAATCGTCCATCGCAGAGCTCGAAGAAAGAATCCAATCGTGTAAATTCCAACAGCCAACAGAATCCATCGCGGATTCGCCAGAGAGAAAGACGTGGCCATCTCCCGGATGGAAAGACCCCGGCAGGCGTAATAAAGACATACCCCGGCAAGAGCAAAACCAAATAAGAGCCGTTTTTTCATGAATGACACATTCTACTTGTTGGAGCTTCGGACCGCCACCGCGTCAACTGTACTCTTAAATCAGTGCGATCCGTTGCAGTATGTCGCGAAAAAACGCCGGCGACCAAGCGCCCAGGGTCTCCGGGTTTTTCACAAAGGGTTCGACTTCTTTTCTGGCCATCGCGACGTCCAACTGATCAACGGCCGCGTTGGCCAGGGAGAGGAAACGGTCGCGCGTCACGGAAAGGCCCGGTTTCAGATCGTCGCTCTGGATCATGCGCTGCGCCAGATGCGCCGCATGCAGTTTCGGGTGATTGGCCGCATACCACACCAGATCGTACCAGTCGCGGCCCTTGACCCGGTTCTTCCACTTTCGACAAAGGACCGCATGCATCTTTCCCGCGAAAAGATCCGGGAGGACATAGGTGCGGACACCAAACGGGATAGGATGCAGCAGGAACTTATTTTCCGTTTCGAATCCTGGCGGCGGATCGGTGTCGACTTCGAGGCGGATCTTGATGGTCTGCCCGTAAGGAATCTTTCGCAGGAGCGGTTCGGCGGTTTTAATCATCAGGAGGTGTCTGACGGTGTCGGCCTTGAGGAAGGCGGACTGGACTTTGCTCTCGGCTGTTTTCTCCTTCTTTTCCAGCCGCACATCGAACCCGAACGAGGCGATTTCCCGCTCCAGGGCGCCCGTATACTGCCGCAGATCGAAACCCGGCCCTCCACACGCCCGGCGGGCCGGGTCGCCGGCAGTGTGAAGACCCGGCATCGGCCGAAGGAGCGAAAAGTCCAGATCTTCGGAAAACCGGTCGAGCCCATAGAGAAGCCTGAGCGATGTCCCGCCATAGAAAGCCGCTTTCTCGAAAAACTTGCTTCGCCAGAGGCCCAGAAGGGCGATCTCTTGGAGGATTTCCCGCAGCGCCTGGACGCGATTATCCACCGTCCGGGTTTCGTAGCGGGCGAGCATTCGGGCCACCGCTTCATTCATCGTGCTTTTCCCCTTCGGCCGGTGGTTGGATCAAGAGGCTCAGCCAGCGGATTTTCCGGGAACGATAGGCGGTGGCAATTCGCGCCACGAGATCCGTCTTCATGCCAGCCAGTCCCGCAGGATCCATCCGCAGATGATGTACCAGATACTCCCGTAAGTCGGCCGGGCTCATGATGGCGGTCCCCCGATCGGCAATCAGCTTGTCGGCAAGCGCTTTTTCCGGGACCGCGATCAGAAAGGAGCGATCCTCGTCGATTTCCACCTGATCGATTCCCAGCGCATACGTGGCGGCGGGAACCTGGCGATAGCTGAAGCGGCCGATCGGTGTCGAAAATTCACGCCCGCGACCCGGGGTGCAGGAGGTGATGCTTTCAACCCGCTCGGGAATCAGGCCATAGTAGTGGAGAGCGTAATCCAAAGAGATATAAGAGGGTCCGTAAATGAGGTTGGCCAGAACTTCCCGGGAAAACGGACGCCGGGCCAGCGTTTCACCGAAGACATAGAGGCCCTTCTTGACCCGAATGATCGACTTCTTTTTAAGCAGCGCGCGGATCTTGTCCCGGGGACGGTCGTATTCCCGCAGAACGTCCATCAGCATCTGATAGTCGAATTCTTCCCCGGCCACGCGCCTTCGCAGATCGTCAAGCTCCATGGGGTGTATATATCACAATTAACATAGTATGTCGAGTATTATTCGACTTACTATGTTCATATATTAATGAACCTAAAAGAAAGGCAGGCAGCATCTTTGCCATTAAGCTGAGCGTGCCATTCAGGATGAAGTCGGACATTCAGAATATGAACAACATTTCGAACTTAGAATCGCCACTGCGCCAGTTGTTTGGCGACGACGGAAGGGTCATAGGAAAGAATCGCCCGGTCGTAATCGGAGAAATCCGCCGACGGGGAGAATCCCTCCCGGTTGTATCGAGCTTGTAGATTTTCCAGGAGCTTAATGGCGTGCCGTTTCTGCCCCAGGGCGCGATAGCAACGGGCCATCCAAAGGTCCGTCTCCCAATAGCGCGGCTCGAACTGGCGGGCTCTTTCAAACCACGACAGCGCGGCCGATGGATCACCCATTCGGAAATGAATGCGGCCCAGAGCCAGCGCGTTGGTCGCTCGACCGGGGGCCAATTGAAGCGCTGTGTGATATTGGGAAAGGGCTTGAGGTAAATCGTCCAATCGCTGAGTGGCTTCCAGCGCGCGGCCAAACGACTCCCGGTAATACAATTGCCAAGGCGACAGACGCACTGATTTTTTGTGAAACGCAACAGCGGATCCGGCATCCTGTTGTTGCAGGCTCAACTGATGCCACGCTTCGGCGTCCCAGGGTTCCCACCGGGCCAGCCGGTCCCACCGTTGATTTTGGGCCCAGTGGTCTCGTAAAGCCAGACTCCCGAGGAGTCCCCAGAGACAGACGGACACCAGACAGAGTCCGGCAACGGGGGTGGGGGTCGTGCTGATCCTTTTTTGAGAATCATGATAAAGGGTAGCCGCCCAAACCAGCGATAAAAAAACAAGAAACGGCATATGCCAGACGATATTGGTTAAGCTGCCCATCGCCATCACCAGCAGAGCGACATACGCTTCCGGGTGATGGGTGCCTCTCTTCCCCCCGTATTTCCAGAACAGCCCGGCGAGTGCGGTCAAAAACAAGACCGCGGTGCCCAGCCCATATTCGCTGGCCAGCTGGAGATATTCATTGTGCGCAAATTGGGTGGTGCGGCCAAAGCGGATCGGGTCCGTTTCGATCGGGAAGGCATAGCGTTGATAAGCCATCTCGAAATTGCCCGCTCCATAACCCATGAGAGGGTTGTCTGCAATGGCTTTAATGGCGATCCCCCAGATCGGTATCCGGCCCTGGACCTCATTGGTTCGCAAATGGCGAGCGATCACGGTTTGTATCGGAGGAATCCCCAAAGCGATCACGACCCCTGCGACGCATCCGATCAAAACGCGACGCGCTGTTAACCAGGGACGTCCCAGATACATCACGCCTGCGATGGAAGCCAAAAAGGCGCTTCGAGAAGGGCCTTGGACAACAATGAAAAGGAGTCCGATCGCCAAAAGAAGTTCAAGGCGGTTTGACCATCGCTTTTTGTCGGTCCCTGGGCGCTGCCATCGAGCTAAAAGACCGAACGAAAGAGCGGTCATCCATAGGGCATTAAAAATCCGGTTGATGGGTAAAAAACCAGAGCTGAAACTCCATAGTCCTTGATGCCACTCCCACAGCGTCTTCAGCGCGCTCAGGGCTACCAATAGAGAGCAGACATGCCAAAAAAGGTCGTCTTGCTTCAGAAGCTTTGGATGCATTTTCAGGGTGATCCACAGAACCCAATAAACCAATGCTTGGGTTGTCCAGAAGAGGCTGGCGCTTATATCACGGGATCCGAAGAAGGATAAAAGAATCAAAAAAAGCAGAAGAAATTCTATGCGCAGATCCGCAGGGGATGACTTGTTGACTACGTTATTGGTTGTCATCAAAGGAACGATCAAGAGGAGGAGCGGTGTTGCCCAGACACAAAAGGACAGCGGTGTTTTGGCTCCTTGAAGGCAAAACCCAAGGACCAGAAGGAAGGAGAGGCCGTATCGTTCCGTCAGTTTAGAAGCGTTTATCATTCTTTAAATAGGGAGCGGCCGATAGAAGTTCCTGCCGAAGGAGCCCGGCTGCCTGAGGCATCCCAGCGATGGTGTAGAGTTGAAGGGTGTTTCGCCAATAGGAGGTTCGAACAGGTTCCCGCTCCAGAGCGGATAACTGGCCGGCCAGGGCTTCTAGGAGAGGACCGGAATGGCTTGTCGTGCGTGCTTCTTCCAGCGCCAGGCGCGATCGCAATTCATAAGGAGCAGCTGCTCCTGGAGAGAGGCGGGTGGCCTCTTCCGACCAGCGGCCGGCCTGCGCATAATCCCCTGTTCGAAAAGCGGCTTCCGCTTTGGCTTGCCAACGATCCGCCTGAAAATACGAAAGGGCCAGCCAGGCACCGGCGCAACCGATCGTCAGTCCGGTCGCCCGGATAATATAAGGAAGATGGCGATGAGATGTGACCGCGGCCCAGGGGCCGCTGCATAAGGACAGCAAGCTCCAGAAGAGGAAAGCATGAGCCGGGATCAGCAGGCTGTAGTCGATCGTGTTGTGCACTATCACGGCGATGACCCCGGCCGCCAGGAAGGGGCGGTGGGACCCGCGAAGGGCATAAATCCAGAGAGCCGCCAGGCTGGATAAGAACAGGAGGCCATTTTCAGCCAGCCATTGGAGCAGCGTGCTGTGAGCATACAACGAATAGAGGGAAAGGTCTTTTAAATGCGGGATGGCCATCTCAAAGGATCCTGGACCCAGACCCCGGAAGGGATGGACCGCGGCCATTTGGAGCGTGGCTTGCCACCAGAGCCAGCGATGCGGGTCGCCTCCCGCGGAAAACTTCCAGAGAACTCCCCCCAGTAAAATCAACACGGCCATTAGAAACCAAGAACGGTTCTGTCTCCGGCCTTTCTGTTCGCGGCCGGACAAATACAGCAATCCTGCGGCAAAACCCAGAAAAGCGCCTATTGAACCGGTCCGAATCAGAGTCCCACCTGTCAGAATCAGAAACAAGACCGGCCAGAGACGGGAACGGGAGTCATTCAATCGTTCAAGACCAGCAAAAAATGGGATCAGCAGATACCCGGCCAGCAGATTGGGATTAAGGAGACTCGCCTGAAGGGCGGCATGACGGAAGAAGAACTGGCCGAGCGCCCAGAGACAGAGCAGACTCCAGGTCCAGAAAAGAGCGGTGATAAACTTCTTTTGTTCATCAGAGGAAAGCCGGCCCGTTAAGAAAAAAATAAGCGCATAATCCACCCATAACCAAAATTCCTGCTGGCTACGGACAGGACAACCGGAGAAGAAGGTGGAAATACCTAATGTGACGAGGAGACAGGCCCAGAGTCTGGAGTAGATCATCGCTTCTTTCGAAAGAGCAACGTTGTTGAGGACCCATCGGCAGGCCAGGCCAATCAGCGTGACGTGAATAAGCGTTTGAGCCCATAGATCCACGGCCGCGGCGCAGAAAGGTGCGAGGGCAACAACTCCCAACAGGACCCAAAAATCAAAACGCAGACGGATCAAGGATAAAGCATCCGTCTGCGTCTTCAAAGATGGAGTTAACGTCATTCAGCAGTAATTTTTGGGGTCAGGAAAACAATCAGCTCCGTGCGTTGTTTCCGGTCGTCGGTGGTTTTGAAAAGGTAGCCGAGGATCGGGATATTCATCAGGAACGGGATACCGGATACGGTTTTGGTGGTGTTTTCTTTAATGAGTCCGCCGATGGCGATGGTTTCTCCATCTTTCAGAATCACCGTGGTGTCCGCGTTTCGCGTATTCACCTGGGGCGGGGCTCCGGTGGCGGTCACGCTGGCGTCACTGACCTCCGGTCGCACCTTCAGGGTGATGCGGCGATCCGCGTTCACCGTGGGTTTAACGTTCAACTTCACGCCAGCGGTAATAAACTGGACGCTCTGCTGAGACGCTCCGCTGCCGGAGAGGGTGGAGACATAATAAGGATACTGAGAAGCGACTTCAATTTTAGCCTCTTCGTTGTTGATCGTCACAATATGCGGGGTGGACAGAATCTTCACGCGCCCTTTGTTGGCCAGAGCGGTGAGTTGAGCGCCGAGTAAATAGGCGCCCTTCTGGGTCAAGAGCGATAACGCTACTGAACTCATGGACGAACCTGGCAGATTAACGCCTGTCCCTGCCGTTGCTTGATTGTCCGTATATGTAGTGAACGGAGCTACGGGTAAATAACCGCCACTCCCGGGAACTATTGTCGTTTCACTCGTGTTCGATGAACCGATTGAGGAGTCACCGCCCTTATTTTGAACAGCATATTGCCAGCTGATGCCGGTCTGGGTTTCGTCGTCGAGCGTCACTTCAACGATCTTGGATTCAATATCCACCTGCTGCGGCTTCTTATCCAGTATGGGAATCAGGTCTTCGACTTCCTTCAGGCCTTCCTGGGTATCGGTAATAATGATGGAATTCGTCGCTTTATCAACGGTGGAAACCCCCTTGCGGCCGGCGGAACTGCGGATGGCATCAATGGGTTTTTTCACTTCTTCGGCGGTGGCATAATTCAGGCGGAAAACGCGGGTAAAGGTCGTTGCCTGCGATTGTTCCGTCGTCAGGGCTGTTGAGGTCACCACGCGGATCACCTTGGGCCCCATGGGCAAGGCCACCAGCGCTTTGAGGGTCAGAATCGTGTGGAAGGCCTGATCAAACGGAACCCGATCCAGATGAACCGAGACAGGACCCAAGACGTCCGATCCATAAATGATATTCAGCCCGGATTTAACGGCCAGCAGATGGAGCACATCCCGGACATCGGCATCCTGAAAATCCATCGTCATGGGGGTTTTAGGTAGAACCAGATCGCCGACCCGGGTGGTTTGGGCGCGGGGGGCTTCCTCGCTTTCTGAAGAGGGCGTCGTTTGAACCTCGGAGGTGCCGGCGGACAGATCCGCGTCGCGCATCTCGGAGTCCACCGCAGCCAGAAGCGGTTGGCCGGAGAGGCAGATCGACAGTAGCGTCGCTAAAATAGGTTGTCCTTTAAGCTCAATCATACGATCCTCCAAACACCCGTCATTTTCAATTAATAGTCGCTTTCGCCCGAATTTCACGAACCGCACGGTCCGCGCCGGTGATGACGACACTGTCCGTCTTGATGACGCCTGAAATATTTTTGATCGGGCGGTTGCGCGAATTATATAAGCGTCCACCCCGCAAAATGTAACTGCTGGCGCCGCTGCTCAGGAGCGCCATTCGGCCCCGGGAATCCTGCACGATCCCCCGAAGAACCAGCGAGGCGATTTGCGGCGGCCGGTCTATGATCTGGTCATTCCGGGAATCCCCGGTTAAGGGAATAAAGGGGTCTCGATAGCGGTCCCCATAGAATTGGTAATTCAGATAGAACGGTTTGGGAGCCGATGGACGCGGGGTTACGGTCTTCGGGGCAGAGACGCCGACCGTCCAACCGCTGCCGGATACGGATAAAATCAGAAAGGCCAAGAGTAAAGGTCGATTATTCATGGTATTTAAACGCAATGAGCGTAAAGGTGGCCGTCACGGTCTTCGACGCGTCCGTCTTGGAATTGGTGCCCTGCAGGGCCAGATTTCTCGCGGCAAACAAGCGTTCGCCCTTGCCCATGGCGGTAAAGAAATTTCCGATGGTATGGAAGGAGGCGGACAAGGACACCTGATAAGGCACTTCATCATAGAGGCCTTTGGGAGCGGATTTTTGCGGGGCAAATGACGCCAACGTTAAGCCGTAGGACTCGACGCGGTGGGTGAACACGCGGATCAAGCTTGGTAATTCCACGCTCTTCGGCAGCTGGCGTTCCAGTTCAGCCACATCCACCTGAAGGCTCTGCATTTCGGTCTGGATTTTATTCAGCTGTCCGGCCCGGGCGCGAGCGAGGCTCAGTTTTGAGTTCAACTCCGCCACGTTTCTTTTCTCGAAGGAAATCGAGTTTTGTAGAGGCTGGAAAACAAATTTCCAGTATCCCCATACGCTGGCGCCAATCAGCGCCAGGGAACACAGAAGAAGCGTGATGTTACGATTTTTTAGTGGCATCGGGCACCGGGTTCATTCGTTTATACATCGTATTAATATGGAAGGAGATCGTTTGTCCCCCTTCCGCCTGCTGGGTCGCGTTAAGCGTCCCCATATCAATGTCAGAGAAAATTTGTGATGTTTCAAGGTTTGAAATCAGATCGGCGATGGCATAGTTGTCGAGCGCGATGAGATCCATGCCGACCTGAAGATTGTTGCTGCCGGGCTGGCTCACGGTCGTTAAGTTGGTCAGCCAGAGATTCCCCGGGAGCAGTTTGACGAAATCATCCATAAACTGCGGGTAGCGAAGCCTCTCACTTTCCAGCTGTTGAATAATATTTTTCCGGTTTCCGAGCTGTAGTTTCTGAGCTTCCAGAGCCTCGACTTGGTTGATAATCGGCTGGTAACGCTCCAGCTCGCTCTTTAAGGCCGCCGAGTCTATTTGGAGGTGTTTGTGCGTCCCTTTCTGTTTGATCCAGAGGGGAATGAGAAAAATGACTAAAATCAAAACAGCCGGAGCGACAATGGGAATGGCGGGATTAACGGGTGTGGCATTGGTTTCCAATTCCGATGGAAGTAAATTGATGTGGATCATGCGACGCCGTCCTTTACGCGACGGGTGGCCAGACCCAGTGCCACCGCCAGTTGCGGCAGTTGAGCCTGTTGTTCTTCCGTCAGGTCGGTCGGCGGATTTTGTAACAGCGGAAGAGGATTAAAGATTTCAACCTGAATTTTCAGTTCATTCGCCAGAAGGGTGTCCAACATTTTTAAATTGGCGCTTCCCCCGCAAAGAAAAATCTTATTCACCAAGCGATCCGTCCCTTGGGACAGATAAAAATCGATGGATCGTTGCACCTCGGTGATCAGATCTCGGGCAACGGGCAAAAGCGCTTCCGTGGTTTGTTGCGCTTCCGGATCAGAAGCGTTTTCGACCAGGCCGTAGGTCAGTTTCTTTTGTTCGGCTGTTTTGACGTCACATTGGAACTGCCGTTGGATAGCTTTGGTGAACGTATTTCCGGCGATAAAAACATCCCGGACGACCCGGCTGACCCCTTTTTCAACGATGGACATATTGGTAAAGCTGGCGCCGATATTCAAAAAGAGGACCGTCTCCGATTGCGAACCCGGGAAAACCTGTTCGTAGGCATTCTCAAGCGCAAAGGCATCTACATCCACAATCACCGGCTGAAGGCCGGCTTCCTTCAGGACATCCACCCGCAACTCCACCGAGTCTTTTTTGGCGGCCACCAGAAGGGTTTCCATCTGGGATTGCCCCTCTTCCACCAAGTCCCCCAAGATATCAAAACTGATGTTCACGTCTTCAATATTAAACGGGATGTAAGGTTCCGCCTCAAATTTGATGGATTTAGCTAATTCAGCCGCCGGCATCTTATTCATCTTGACGTATCGGACGATGACCGAATTTCCGGACACGGAGGTGACGGATTTCTGGGAGGGAAGGGCTGTTGTCCGCAGGTAATTCTGAAGAGCCATAATGGCTTGACCTTTGCGGTCAATCAGCGGGGTATCCAACGGCAAATCGTCTCCATAAGGAATAACCCCCCAGTGCATCAAGCTCCATTGCCCCCCTTGTTTTTTCAGGCAAACCAGCTTAATCGCAAAGGTGCCAATGTCAACACCTAGAAGGTCTTGTTTCCGTTTGAAGAAGTTCAACATTCGAAATTGTGTAAAGACATATCAAATCTCACGTTGTTTACAAATCAGAGCTAATCTAACAGGAGTGTTAGAAGTTGTCAAGGGGAAATCACCCGGATCCACTCATTCGGGAAGAGACAAGCCAGGTACGCGCCGAAGCTTAAAAAGGGGCCGAAGGGTAAAACGTCCCCTCTTTTCTTTCTGCCGAAGAGCATGAGACCGCCTCCGAGAAGCCCGCCGAGGAGTGATCCAAAAAAGAGAGAACCGAATAACCCGGACCAACCTAACAGAGCGCCAAAGGCGGCCATCAGCTTAATGTCTCCTCCGCCTAGAGCCTCTTTTTTAAATAGTTTTTCTCCTAACCAGGCCAGCAGGAGCATTCCCAGAAAACCCGTCGTTCCAGCCAGAAGACTTTCGATCACCCCCGGCCAACCTCCCGGGAGGAAGGGGTTCTTATAGGAAAAGACCAACCCCCAAATCACTAAGGAGAGAGAGAGTTCATCCGGAATGATGCGATGACGATAGTCAATTATGGAGAGAGTGAGTAAATAAAACGAGAGCAGGTCGGAAATCAAAACGCGTCCTGGAGATCCAAACCACAGGGCATTGAACATAAATAGGAAAGCCATGGTTGTTTCGACCAACGGATACTGCCACAAAATCGGTTGATGACAGAAGTGGCATCGTCCCCGGAGAAATAAAAAGCTAAGCAAGGGAATGTTGTCGATCCAGCGGAGGGGGTGACTGCATTGAGGACAGCGGGATCGCGGAAAGCCTAACGATTCGCATTTTGGGAGTCGGAGGATACAGACATTGGCAAAGCTTCCAAAGGCGAGTCCAAACAAAAAGGAGATGAGATAACGCATTTAAGGATAAAGCAAAAAGCGATCCCCGATTTCGGGGATCGCTTTTTGTAAGACCTGTTCTTGAATGTTTGTTAGTACGACGTCCACGGGCTGCTTTTCAGGTCATTGTGTGAACAATTGACCACAAGACTCCCGTAGGTCGTTGACGTGGCGGAGTTGTCGTTGTTGTAGTACCACCCGCCGGCATCGCCGAGAGTGTTTACAACCGCCGCACTGGTCCCATGTCCAGCACCATTGTTCGTGGTCCTCGGCAGGGTTGCCGATGGTATGGATTGCATGTATTTCTGCGCCGTTGTCAGCACAGCCAGGCTTGCTGCGGCTACTGGATAGACCCCTTCGTTATCTCCGTAATAAATAGATAACGCGGAGCGGATGGATCCCAGGTTCCCTTTCGTGGCTCCTTCTTGTGATTTGGACACCATGTTCGCGAATTGCGGAATCGCGATGGCGGCCAGGATACCAATGATAGCGACGACAATCATGAGTTCGATCAGGGTGAACCCTCGTTTGGATTTCAAGTGACTCATTCTTCTCACCTCCTTATGTTACTTTTTGTTTACTTCGTCGGAAGTTTATCACTCGCATGCGAGGCTGTCAAGCTGAACGATGATTGTTCGATGGGAATTTACACCGTCCCGCGGATGTAACCAAAGGCGCCAAAGACGCAAAATCCGTATCGTTATTACTTATCGACGAGAGAACTCATCTGGAAAATCGGCAAAAACATGCAAATCACAATGGCCCCGATGACCACTCCCATGACGCAGATAATGACCGGCTCGATCAGCGACGTCATCGCTTTAACGGCGGTATCCACTTCCTGATCGTAAAAATCAGCGATTTTGGCCAGCATGGTTTCCAGGTTCCCGGTTTCTTCTCCAACGGAAATCATTTGAATCACCATCGCCGGGAAAATACCGGATTCCTTCAGAGGATCGGCGATTTTTTCTCCTTCCCGGATCGATTCCCGGCACTTCATAATGGCGTTTTCAACAACTCGATTGCCCGATGTTTTCGCTACGGTATCCAATGCCTGCAGAATCGGAACACCGGATTTGATCAGCGTCCCCAGCGTTCGCGACAGCTTGGAAACAGCGACTTTCTTAAGTAAATCGCCTATCACCGGCAGGCGGATCAATAGACTGTCAATCACCAGGCGGCCTTTTTCAGTCTTATACCATCTGGATATCCCGACAAAGACCCCGATCGGGAGGGTTAGTAAAAACAAGAAATAGCTTCTGATGAAATCCGAGACCGTCAGCAATATTTGTGTAGGCAAGGGGAGTCCAGCGCCAAAACTGGCAAAGACGGTCTTGAACGTCGGGATGACCGCCACCAGCAGGAACAGAGTGACCGCGCTCGCCACGCCGCTCACGACCAGGGGGTACACCATGGCGCCTTTCACTTTCCCGCGGAGTTCCTCCGCGGCTTCGAGATAGGACGAAAGACGTTCCAGGATGCTGTCCAGTACGCCTCCTGTTTCTCCAGCCCGTATCATGGAAACGTAGAGTTCCGAAAAAGCTTTGGGATGCTTTCTCATCGCATCCGCGATGGCAATTCCGCTTTCGATATCAGTCCGTACGGTGGTTGCAATCCGTTTGAAAACAGGGCTTTGGATCTGCTCCGTCAAAATGTTTAATCCTTGCACAATCGGCACGCCCGCTGAAACCAGCGTCGCCAGCTGCCGGCTGAAAATCACCAGGTCCTTGCTTTTGACCCCCCCCTCGAACAGAGACAATTTACTCAACAGGCTCCCGGCGGGTTTGACTTCGGCCACCGACATCACCGTCATCCGTTGGGTGCGGAGTTTCTCCATGGCGGCGCGTTGGACTTGCGCGTCGATTACCCCTTCAACGACTTTGCCGGCGGTTGTGCGTGCGGTATAGCGGAACTGGGGCATAAACGGTCCTCTCAATCTAATCTAAATCTAATGAGCTCCATTGCCTGTTCGCGAATCATTTCCTCGCTGCATCAGCCGTTTGATATCGTCCGGGTCGCAGGAAGCTCCGAGAGCTTCCTGAAAACTGATGACATGGCGAAGATAAAGATCGTTTAAGGACATATTCATCGTCTGCATCCCATGCTTGGCGCCGGTTTGCATGGAAATAATGATCTGTTCTGTTTTGGCTTCGCGGATCAGATTCCGGATGGCCGGGGTGACGATCAAGACCTCCACCGCCAGCGCGCGTCCGACGCCGTTGATGTGGGGCAAAAGTTGCTGGCTGAAAACCGCCTGAAGAACAAAAGAAACCTGGGTGCGGACCTGCGCCTGCTGATGGGGCGGGAAAACGTCGATCATGCGGTTAATTGACTGCGCCGCATCGGTCGTGTGCAACGTGGCGAACACCAAATGACCTGTTTCAGCGATGTTGATGGCCGCCTGAACAGTTTCCGTGTCGCGCATTTCGCCGATCAAAATGATATCCGGATCTTGCCGCAGGACATATTTCAAGGCCTGTCCAAAAGAGGTCGTATCCCCCCCCACTTCGCGCTGGTTGACGATTGATTTCTTGTGATAATGAACGAATTCGATCGGGTCTTCGATGGTCACAATATGTCCCTGGATGGTTTGGTTCAGGTTGTCGATCATGGAGGCCAGCGTCGTGGATTTTCCCGAACCGGTCGGTCCCGTGACCAGGATCAGTCCTTTCGGAATTTTCAGGACGTCGTAACTGATGGGCGGCAACCCCAATTCGTCGAGGGATTGGATTTTTTGCGGGATGGAACGAAGCGCGGCGCCAATGGCGCCGCGCTGGCGGAAAACGTTCATCCGGATGCGGCCGACATTCTTGATGCCAAAGGAAATGTCCAGTTCATTGACGGACTCGAATCGTTGCTTCTGGGTATCGGTCAACAGGGAATAAATTAGATGCTGGCAGATTTCGGCCGTCAATTTTGGAAAATTGGTCGGCACAACGATCCCATCAATCCGCAGCATGGGCGGGCAGCCGACCGTAATATGCAGGTCCGAGGCATTTCTCTCGATCATCGTGCGCAAGAGTTCCGACATGTCGATAATCGTCGGGGCGGGGCTGGAATCGTTCGTTGGGCCGGTAGCCATGTTAATCTCCTGGAGTCTTCGCGGCTTGAGCTTGAAGACTGGTCAGCGCAATCATATCGAGCACGTCTTCCACGGAACAGCCACGGGAAAGATCGTTCGCCGGTTGTGCGGTCCCCCAAAGGACGGGACCCACCGCCCGGCATCCTCCCAGTCGTTGCACCAGTTTGTAGGCAATATTGCCGCAATTCAAGTCCGGAACAATTAAAACGTTGGCTTGGCCGGCCATCGGAGAATCCCCTGCTCCCTTGATCCCGGCGCTAAAGACGTCTAAAGCGGTATCTCCCTGCCATTCCCCGTCAATCGAAAGATGGGGTGCTTTCTCGCGGGCCAATTCCGTCGCTCGACGAACTTTATCAATCAGGACATGCTGAGCGCTTCCCCTCGTGGAAAACGAAAGAAAAGCGACACGGGCTTGCTGCCCGGTAAAAAACGTGTAAGCTTCGGCGGAACGAATGCCGATGTCCGCCAATTGTTTAGAAGAGGGGTCCGGGATTACCGCGCCATCGGCCAAGAGGACCAGCGATTTCGGCGAACGATGGGTTTGACGCTCGATCAAGAAAAGTCCAAATAGAATGCCGGCACGCGC
Organism: Elusimicrobiota bacterium; assembly: GCA_041660185.1. Lineage (NCBI taxonomy): Bacteria > Pseudomonadati > Elusimicrobiota > Elusimicrobiota bacterium. The sequence continues at coordinate 232,899 of JBAZWU010000001.1, forward strand.
CGCCAGGCCCGTGACCGAGAAAACAGCGCGCAGCGTATCGGCGGTTGTCCGAGTGGCCCCGCCGATAAAACCGTCGGCTTGCCCTCTCTTCAAATAGAGACATCCAAGAAGGAGTGGATCCTGCAGGCGTCGGCGCGCTTCGCGGCGGGACAGGTCTTTGAAATGGGGGCAGCTTAAAAGGTCATCCAGTAACTCGTTTTCGTTCCGGTCGATATACGTGCTCGGGTCAATCGCCTGGAGCGGGAACCCATCGGCATGGGCGGACCAGACGCTGTCCATCTGAATCGGGTCTCCGATCAGAACCGGTTCCGCAATCCGTTCATTTTTGGCAATGGCCGCGGCTTGAATCACCCGCGGATCTTCGCCATCCGCCAGAACAATACGTTGCGGAGAGCGCGAGGCCTTTTGACGGAATTCATGCCATGAATCAATCATCACGGTCTGATTGTTAACAGGACTTTAGAAGCTTGTCAATAGGAGGTTGTTCGCGGAGGAAAGGATTTGGTTCGGGGCTAGCGCAGTCGCAGCTTCAGAGCCTTCTCGACGACAGAAGGAACCAGCCCTTTGACGTTCCCCCCCAGCAGAGAAATTTCGCGAACCAGGCTGGAAGAGAGATAGGTGTATTTCTCGTCCGGCATCAGGAAAACCGTTTCGAAGCGCGTACTTTGACGGCGATTCATGAGCGCCATTTGAAATTCATATTCAAAATCGGAGATCACCCTCAGGCCGCGGATAATCGCTGAGGCCCCTCTCTGCTTCGCGTAGTGAATGAGGAGCCCTGAAAAGGTTTCGATCTTCACGCGGCGGTTGCCCCGTAAAGCGGTTTGAAGGAAAGTGATTCGTTCTTCCAGGCTGAAGAAAGGTGATTTGTGCGGGTTACGGGTCACGGCCACAATGAGGTGGTCGAAAAGATGCTGACCGCGTTCGATGATATCCAGGTGCCCGTTGGTGACTGGATCAAATGAGCCCGGATAGATGGCCAATCGTTTCATAAAGCAATCATATCATCCGGTGGATCCGAGGCGCCACCGGCTGGCGTAGTCTCGCTGAACGGCTTGCCGGATGGGTTGATGGTCGGCCCGTCGAAGCGATGGGTCCTGTTTGAGCATTTCCTGCGCGGCTACGCGCGCTTCCTGAATGAGCCGGGCATCGTCGATCAGATGCCCCACTTTGAACACGGGAAGCCCATGTTGCTGCACCCCCATCACCTCTCCGGGCCCCCGAAGCGCGAGATCTTCTTCACTCAGCCGGAAACCATCGGTCGTCACCGTCATGATTTCAATCCGCCGCCGGGCCTCATCCGTGCGCGGATCCGCGATGAGCAGGCACTGGGAACGGCTGGTCCCCCGCCCGACGCGGCCTCTGAGCTGATGGAGCGTTGATAACCCAAATCGCTCGGCATGCTGAATCGCCATTACGGTCGCGTTGGGGATATCGATCCCCACTTCGATAATGGAAGTGGCGATCAGGATATCCAACTCCTGCCTTCGAAAGCGCTGCATCATCGCGTCCTTATCTTTGCTGGGCATTTGCCCATGCAGCAATCCAACCCGTAAATCTCGAAAGACCGATTGGCGTAGCGACGTGGCTTCTTGAACAGCGGCTTTCAACTCCAGTTTGTCTGATTCCGTTACCAACGGGAAAACAATATAGGCCTGGCGATTTCGGGAAACCGCCTCGCGAATGCGTGCATAGGCCTCCGGTTCCGACACATGGAGCGTATCGATGGGTGTCCGGCCCGGCGGCAACTCATCCAGGATGGAAACGTCCAAATCTCCATAAAGCGTCAAAGCTAAAGTTCGCGGAATGGGAGTCGCTGTCATCACCAGCACATCCGGCGATGTGCCTTTTTGTCGCAAAAGGCTGCGATGTTCGACACCGAACCGATGTTGCTCGTCAATGACAGCCAGCATGAGTCGTGAAAATTGAACAGGTTTTTCAATCAAGGCGTGCGTGCCGATGACCAGATCCATCCGTCCGGCTGCGATGTCCTGCAGGCAGGCCCGGCGTTGGGCTGGTGTTTGGCGGCCGGTGATCAGGCAGGAGCGAACCGGCAATCCTTGAAGGAAGCGAGAAAGGGTCAAGGCGTGTTGCTCCGCCAGAATTTCTGTCGGGGCCATGAGAACGGCCTGCCCTCCGTTTTCAACCGCCAGAAGCATGGCGGAAAGCGCGACCAGCGTTTTGCCGCTTCCGACATCTCCCTGCAGGAGGCGATTCATCGGGAAAGGCGACATCATGTCATCGAAGACGTCCCGAATCACGCGTTTTTGAGCCTGGGTGAAGTCAAAGCCAAGATTTTCGCGAAAAGGGGTCAGGATTTTTCGTTGCAGTTCGTACCGATGGGGTTTAGGGTCTTTTTTGATCGCCGTTCGTAAAAGGCCGAGAGCGGTTTCAAGAACAAAGAACTCTTCAAAGGCCAGCGCCTGCCGGGCCTTTTCTTTTTCAACGAGAGAAGCGGGAAAATGGATCTTCTGGAGAGCCCAAGTTTTTTTGATCCCAGCATTTTTTCGCCGGAGCCATTCAGGGACCAGATCGATGACCGGATAGGCGAGGTTGGATAGAACGCGGCCGATGAGGGTTCGCAGCAGGCGTTCGCTGATTCCTTCCGGAGCGGTATAAAGAGGAACGATCCGGTCAAAGTGGAAGGCCTCCTCTCCCTCGAGAGTTCCTTTCAAACCGGTGCATACAGACATCTCTTCAACCCGGATTTGCCGTCCGGCAAGCCCCCATTCCAGAAGGCCGAAGACCGCCACCCAACGTCCGGGTTGCAAGGCTTTCTGCAGGGACGAAAAAACGTCATACCGTGGATTTAATTTTTTAAACCAGACCGCCTGGAGGGTCCCCGTTGCATCGTCCAGGGTGGCGATGGCCACCCCGAGATTTTTGCGGGTGGTGGAGAAATCCGCCCGTTGCACTTGAGCGCGAAGGGCGATTTTCTCCCCCATCGGGGCATGCCGGATGGTATGGAGAAATCGCCGGTCCTCCCAGGCGCGTGGAAAGGTGGTGATCAAGTCCTCCTTTTCCACAATGCCTCGTTCCGCCAGGACCTGCGCGCGGACCGGGCCGACGCCCTTCAGGTATTGAAGCGGGCGGCTCTTGCTTTGTCCGACGGAATCTGCCAAAATAACGGGGCTCAAATTTCGTGAAGGAGTCATTTATGGCGTTACGCTGTGTCGTTTGTGGCAAAGGACCTGTGGCTGGAAAATCGATCAGTCATTCTCATAAAACGTCCAACCGGCGTTTCCTGCCGAATGTTCATAAGGTCAAAGTTCTGCTGAACGGGCGTCCTCAGCGGGTGAAAGTCTGCTCGCGTTGCCTGCGTTCCCGCAAAGTCAGCAAAGTCGGTCCTCGACAACTTTCCGCCGCTTAAATCATTTGCTTATCGTGAAACGGGCGTCACCGTCCCGGCCACCGGGCTAGACGGCGATGCGAGTTGCTTCTTAGGCATTCGGCCGGAGAGATACGCCAGACGGCCGGCTTCAACCCCCAGTTTCATGGCGCGGGCCATTTGAACCGGATCTTGCGCCTCCGCCACAGCGGTATTCATCAGAACTGCCGCCGCTCCCAGTTCCATCGCCACCGCCGCGTCTGAAGCCGTTCCCACGCCGGCATCCACAATCACAGGTACTTTGGATTGTTCGAGAATCAGCCGTACCGGCAGAGGGTTCAATATCCCCTGCCCGCTTCCAATCGGGGCGGCCAAAGGCATGATCGTGGCCGCTCCGGCTTCTTCAAGACGCCGGGCGATGATGGGATCATCACTCGTGTAGGGGAGAACCGTGAAGCCTTCTTTAACCAGAATTTTTGTGGCCTGCAGCGTGGCTTCAACGTCCGGAAAAAGGCTTTTAGGGTCGCCGATCACTTCAAGCTTTATCAAATCAGTTTCAAGCATTTCCCTCGCCAGATGCGCGGTCCGGATGGCGTCGTCCGCTGTATAGCATCCGGCGGTGTTCGGCAGGATCGGCAGGCCTTTGGGGAGGTAGCTCCAGAACGATTGGGACGATCGATCGTTCAGATCCACCCGGCGGATCGCCACGGTCACCATGGCGGGTTCAGCCGCTTCCAGCGCTTGGCGCATCAACTCAAATGTTTTGTACTTTCCTGTTCCTAAAATAAGGCGGGATGTATATGTTTTCCCGGCAATGACAAGCGGTAAATCTTGCATAACTCTTAGCCTCCCCCGATGGCCTGAATAACTTCGACGGTATCCCCTTCTTTCAGCGGGGTCCCCGCATAAAAAGCGCGTTTAACGATTTTTAAATTGACCTCACAGGCTACGCGTCCGGTCTGGATCTGCAAGGAGTCCAAAAGCTGTTGGACGGTCATTGGCCCGCTCAGCTCTTTGGTTTCCCCGTTGAGAGTGATTTTCATTTTTCTCCGTCATCCCCCGCAGGTTCTGGCGGGGGATCAATGCGTCAATGATGGATCCGCCAGACGTCTGGCGGATGACGACTGTTGGAAAATTATAGCACAGCCACGATTTTGGCTGGCGAATGAGCTCCCTTCACAATCCACAATTTTCCCGTTGGGAGGGTCAGGGTCTGGCTCAGGAGGTTTAACGCAGCGGTGTTCGCCCGGCCGTCGCTGGCCGGGGCTTTGACTTCAATCAGAAAGGAATCCGGTCCGGTCGCCTGAATCTGGTTTCGTTTACTTCCCGCGCGGACCTTGATTTTGAGAAAGCGTGACGGCGTGCGGGAGGACGTCATCGGAGAGACAGGACAAACTCGCTTACGTGGCGGTTAAAGTCTGCCGGGTTTTCGAGGTTGCTCATGTGTCCGGCACCCGGGATCATATGCATTTTTGATCCTCGAATCTGTTGTTGCATGGCGCCGGCCGCGGAAGGGGGTGTCATTCCGTCTTTCTCACCCACTAAAATCAAAGTGGGGACCTGGATGGCGGCCAGTGACGGGGTGGTATCCGTCCGCGAAGCGAGTGCCAGAAGGGTGCCGCAAATTCCAAGAGGTGAATTTTTCCGGATCATTTGGCGGACGTTATCGATAACCTCCGGCCGCGCGCGAAAGCTTTCTGGCGCAAAAAGTCCTTTAAGAAACTCTTCCGCAAAAACAGAGACTCCGTCTTTCTGAATCGTCTTGATCTGGGAAGCACGCTTGATTTTGGCTTCGTTGGAATCGGCTTCGCTGCGCGTATCGCAGAGGACAAGGGCTTGAAAACGGCTGGGGTCTCGCTCGATGGCTCTGAGGGCAACATAGCCGCCCATGGAAAGGCCGCAGACAATCGCTTTGGGGATCGTCAAAACGTCCAATAACGCGAAGAAATCATCCACCAGAAATTCGAGCGTGAACGGCCCGTTGCCGGTTTCGCTTTGGCCGTGCCCGCGTTGGTCGTAGGCGATGACGCGGCAATCCTTTTTGAGAAAATCAAATTGCGGTTGCCACATCGTGTGGTTAAAAGGAAATCCGTGAAGGAAAATCAGCGGGACAGCCGAGGGATGACCTTGAGTAGCGTAGAAAAACGTTAAACCATTGAGACGAACGCCCATGCATCAAATCTTAGCATTTCGAAAACTTTCGGCTACGAAGTGGAACACAGCCAAACGAGGCCGGGAAAGCCGATGCGCGTGATCTCTCTGATAGTCAGTCCAGGCCATCAGGCCATACTCGCCCACAAAACACAAAAATGAAAGCGCCAAGCCGAAAAGGCAAAACATCCGGACCGTAGGACCGTCAAAAAAAGGAATCTGTTGGGTGCGAAGAATAACGGTGAGGCTGGATGGAAACAGTAGAGTTAAGCCAAATCGCAACATGCTGGAGATCCTTTCGTTGTGAATAGGTCAGAACTGAAATGAGCTTTGAGTAAATGATCAATTATTTCAAGATATTATTTGTTCCGTAAAGAAATTCAAAGGTTTGTTAAAAGAAACTAAATGAAAAACGAGGTATTTCGAAATCCCGTTGTCATTTCATGTGGATTTCAATTGGTGTTAAGGTGAGTGCATGAACGAATCGATACCTTGAGCGTCTGTTTGGAAAAGGAGAGGAGGAGTGTCTTAGAGTCCGGCCAGCGGAATACGGACGATCTGGCCGGGATCTCTTCCGGTTCCGAGATAAACGGCCTGTCGTTGCCCATCAAAAACCGCACAACGCACGTCGCCGATTTCTTCAGGGAGAGGACGAGAGGAGAGAATACTAAACGGTTTCAATTTGATCTGGATCAACTGCGCCGGGGGTCCTGCCGCAATCAGGTAGGCGATTCCTTTCCCTCGGGGGCAGAAGCCTGCCACCAGGTCGTTCTGCCCGGTGGCGAGCAGAAACGCTTCCTCGGGCCGGAAATCCGTTAACAAGAAACGGATCACTTTAGCGGGTTTTCCCTGCGTTCCGAAATAGACATAAGGAGAAGCCGGATCGAAAAACGCGCATCGAAACCCGGGTTCCTGACGCAGCGCGGTAATATTCTCGAGAGGCGACATGTCGGCCAGGCGGATTTTCATAACATTGCCGGCGGTCGTGCCGAAATACGCGAACATCCCGGACGGATCCCGCACCGCGCATTGAAAGGCGTTGGTTTCATCCGCCAGTTTCGAGTCACCGATCAGCGTCATGCCCGTCAAATCGATGCTGACGACGGTGCCAAAGAGTGTCCCAAAATAGGCGGTGTCTCCCTGCGGGCTGAGAACGCCTGAACTGATGCCGAACTCGCCTTTCGGCAAAAGGTATGTCTTTTTCTTTTCGAAAGGATCCACACCGATCTGGATGATTTGTCCGGAGACCTCACGGTTCGGGTCGCCGTAAGTGCCGAAGTAAATCCTCCGGCGGTGTGGGTCCAGAACGGCGGCTTGCAAGGGGGTTTCCCCGGCCTCGAGAACGATGCGCTTGCGGATGGAAAAGTCTGAGACGCGAATCTGCAAAACCGTTGCCGAAGAGGTTTCCAGAGAATAACGGAAATCGCTTTCCGCCGTCGCAAAAAAAGCGGTGTCGGACCGCTCATCCAGAACGCCAGTTGTGACGAAATTTTCTCCCGGTTTCAATCGAATAATTTGAAGCGGTGCGGCCTGTAGCGTGGTGTTGATTCCGACGAGAAACAGAAGTCCCAATCCGGATGAAAGCGGTGCGTTCATGGCAGGGGTAATTTTGAGTCATGATAACATATACGCATGGAACTGATGGCCGACCTCCATATTCATTCGTATCTCTCCCGCGCCTGCAGCCGGGACCTTCATCCGGAGTCCCTTTACCGGTGGTGCCAGCTCAAGGGAATCACAATTCTGGGAACCGGTGATTTTACCCATCCGGCCTGGCTGCGGAAGCTTCGGGAAAAACTGACGCCGGCGGAACCTGGGCTTTTCCGGCTCAAAAGCGAAATCGAGAAGGCGGTTGATCCGAAACTCCCCCCCTCGTGCCGGGCCCCGGTCCGTTTCCTGCTCGAGGTAGAAATCAGCTGCATCTACAAGAAGGGTAACCGGGTCCGGAAGGTTCATCTGCTGGTGTTTGTCCCCTCCTTTGAGGCCGCGGCGGTGCTGAATGCCCGGCTTGAAAAAATCGGCAACATCCGCTCCGACGGGCGCCCGATTCTCGGATTGGACGCCAGGCATTTGCTGGAGATCGTTCTGGAGGTGTCCGATCAGGCGGTCCTGATCCCGGCGCATGCCTGGACGCCGCACTTCGGCATCTTTGGTTCAGCGTCGGGTTTTGATTCGCTCGAAGAGTGCTTCGACGATCTGACGCCGCATATTTTTGCGATTGAAACCGGTCTCTCGTCCGATCCTGCGATGAACTGGCAGTTATCCCAGCTGGATCGTCTGGCCCTGATTTCGAACTCGGATGCGCACTCGCCCGAGAAACTCGGGCGGGAAGCCAATCGGCTCCAGACCGAGCTCTCCTATCAAGGGATTTTCAGCGCGATCCGGGAACGAGATCCGGCGCGGTTCCTGGGGACTTTGGAATTCTTCCCGGAAGAGGGCAAGTATCATGTCGACGGCCACCGTTCGTGCGAAACGCGGCTGTCTCCGGAGGAAACCCGTCGCCATCAGGGGCTTTGTCCCCGTTGCCACAAGCCTGTAACCGTGGGTGTTCTTCACCGGGTGGAAAAACTGGCGGATCGGAAGCCCGGACAACGGCCGCCTGGAAAGCCCGGTTACGAGAGTCTCATCCCGCTCAAAGAAATTTTATCGCAAACGCTTCAGGTGGGTTCCAGCAGCAAGAAAGTCGATCAAGCCTATCACCGGTTACTGAACCGGTTCGGCAATGAGTTCCATATTCTGCGTCACCTGCCTTTCGAGAGCCTTGAGACCGAGGGATTCCCTCTCCTGGCCCTGGCGATCCGCCGGATGCGCCAGAGAGACGTCCGCGTCCAACCGGGTTACGACGGCGAATTCGGCCGGGTCAGTCTTCTTAACCCAGAGGATTTCGGCGGGAGGGATTGAAACGGCGATTAATGGCCGAAGAGACCCTTGAAGGAGTCGAGGGGTTTGGCGCCGAGGCCGGGGACGGAATGTGCGGCTTGAGTTTTCACCTGGTTCAGCAGATTATCGATGACCTTGTTGTTGGCGGAGAACTGAGAAAGATATTTCTGGCTTAAATCGTTGGCCATGCCCTGCAGTTCCTTGATTTTCCCATCCGTCTGACGATCCAGTTCCGCGCGCAGAGCCTTTTCCTGAGAGGCCAGTTCCGAACCCAGAGCGTTCTTCATCGCGTCAGCCACAACGCCTCCGATGTTCGAGGTGACGGTAAACTGCGGAGCCTCCAGCGTGCCGGAAAGGCCGACGCCGACCGTCAGTGATTTTACGGCGGACAGAGACGACGTCACAGCCTGGGCCGCCCGCTGAGCCATCGCTGAGCTGGATTGAAAATCAATGTGCGGGTCCAAAACGAGGTTGCTGGCCTGCACATCCGCGCTGCCGATCAATTTGTCCCCTTGGATGATCGCCACGGCGCGTGTCCGGCCGGTCCCCTGGCGAAGTCCAAAAGCCATCGAGTGGGCTTGCCCGAAGGACAAATCCTTGAGAGAGAAGCCGTCGTAAGTGATCTGAAGGGAATCCATCGGGGTATCGTGAATGTGGTTGAGAACCCCTTTCGCGGCTAGCAGACAGCCGTCTCGGGATCCCTGAAGATCAAACGTGGCCGGTTTGCCGTAGAGCGCTGGATTGGTGGTCACGCCGGTGAGTGTTCCTAAAAATCCAAACGGCCGTTCCTGTCCGATTTCGCCCGACAGTTCCGCTTTCACCAGCAGGAAGCGCGGCAGCACGTTGTGCCGGGGAAATTCGATAGTGCGGCCGCGTCCGCGGGGCGGCGGCGGAGGACTTTGGGGTTTGGACGGCATGTACTGCCGGGCGGTTTGAATCCAACCCAGCAGCCGCTCCATCCATTGCGCAACCGACGGACCGAATAGCGCGTTCGCCATGGTTTCTTTATCCAGCGTCGGAAGCGAAAGCGTCGAACGTAAATTCTTCCAGTCTTCTTCCCGTGCTTTTTTGACGTCTTCAATCAGGCCCTGAGCCGACTGAATGCGCTCCGTCACGCTGGACTGGGCCGTCGCCACGTCGATCTTAAGGGTTCGCAGGTCCGTTTGAAGCGTTTTCACTTCCCCGGCCTTTTGAAGGAGAGCCGACGGATCATTTCCGCCCTGACCGAGCGCCTGGATGCGTTTCTGCAGCGCGTCGGTCCGCTGGGAGACATTGAGCTGATTGATCTGTTTCTGGAGATCCTCCGGGAGCTTCTGAATTTGTTCTTTGGTTTTCTCCGCCGCTTTCATCGAGGCGAGCTTGTCCGGATTGACGAGGGTTTTTGGATCCACCCTCTGCTTCGCGCCTTCAAACTTCTGAAGGGAAACCGTCTCAACTTGTCCCCAGAGCTTGCCGGCGGCCTTGGCCACAAAGCCGGGGCGGGTCTCTTCCCGCCAGAGCGCTCCCGATGTTTTTCGCGGAGTCCCGAACCGCAGTCCCTTCAACGAGGCATCATCAATAATGACTTTCTTTTCCAGAAGCGGAAGCGTTCGAAAGGCGAAAACCGCTTCATCAAACTGGAATAAATTCTTCATCGGTTCGGATTTGTCCGCCACCGCCAGGGTTCGAATGCGCAGGGAGCTGTGACGGAGGCTGAGCGTCACGGAATCGATCGACACGCGGGCGCCGAAAACGCTCTGACCGCCTTTGATCATCGCCCATTTGGCGAAGGGATCGAGACAGAATACCGCCAGGAGGAAGCCGACCAGCAGCAGAATCAGCGTTGGGAGAACGGTTTTCCGGCGGATCATGGGCGCTGAACCCATCGATGGTAGAGGTCAAAAAACTCGTGAATCTTCAGAAATTTCATGATTTTCCACTGCATCACCCGCTCCCGGTAGCGGGTTCGATAGGTGACTACGAATGCGCGCATGCCGAAAAAGACCGGCAGGGCCAGAAGAAGGCCAACGGCGAAATTCCCCATCACGAGGGTATTGTTGAAAGATGTAAAAGGAATAATCGGGGTATTGTAGAGAAAAGTCCAGAAGCCTTTGAATAGCGGAACGCCCGAGAGAAGCCAGAATCCAAACTTTTCACAGAAAGGATCCGTGAGGTGTCCCAGAATCGAAAACACGACAATGGCCGCCCCGGCCATGCCGGCGTTGACGCGGAAGATCATAATGAGGATCGACAAGGAGAGCGCCAACAGGTTGCCCTTGGGAATCAGTCCGATCATGACGCCAAACACAACGCCCGCGGCGATTTCATTGGGAGAGACGTCGTCGTTCAGGGTTTGAAGCAGTCCTTTGAGATATTTGATCCAGAATAACATTTTTCACCGTCATCCCCCGCGGTTACTGGCGGGGGATCTAGACCTCAATGATGGATCCCCGCCTACGGCCTGCGGGGATGACGACTATTTGTATTCTAGTAATTTCGTCAGGCGAAAAAACCAATGACCACAATTCCAAGCACAAAAAAGAACAGACAGTACCGGTCGTGGGCATCATGAAGCCGCGGTAAGAGGTCGGCGGCGCCGATGTAGATGAAGGAGCCGGCGGCCACGCCCAGAACAATGCCGATCACCGTCGAGGATTGCGGTCCGGCCCAGAGAAAGCTGGCGAAAGCGCCGAGCGGCGTGGAAAATGCCAGGGCAACGGCCAGAATACATTCCATGAATCTGGAGTAACCTGCGGCGCGCAGAAGGCTCGTCAAGGTAAGGCCATCCGAGAATTTATGCAGAATCACGCCGAGCGAAATCACACTCCCCAGCAGGACGTTCTGACGAAGCCCGACGCCGATAGCCATGCCGTCGATGCCCGCGTGCAGGGACAGCGCCGCTAGAGCGCTGATCGGCATCAGGGGCGATTTCGGAGGTTCCAGAAACTCTTCGCAGGTGTGAACCATCGTCACATTTTCCGCCGCGAAAAGAAGGACGAACGTCGTCAGAATGGACAATCCAGCGGTGTTCCCTGCCAGTGAAAAGGCTTCCGGCAGCAGTTTAAGGAAAGCAATCCCGAGAAGGACTCCGGACCCGAAAGCGAGCAGGCGCCAAAGATGCTTTTTAGTCCACTCCTCTTTGAGCATGGGCAGTAAACTACCGGAGAGGGTTGTTAGAAAAGCGATGACGCTGTAAAAGAAAAGTATTTTCATTAATGGAGTAATTGAAGGTTATGTAGTTTAAAATAAGTCCCTTGCTTGGACAAAAGAGCCGCGTGGTTTCCTTCTTCAATAATGCGGCCCTGCTCCAAAACCACAATCCGGTCTGCTCGCTGGACCGTTGACAGGCGATGGGCAATCACCAGCGCGGTCCTGTGTTCCATGAGCCTTTCCAGAGCTTCCTGCACCAGTCGTTCGGACGCCGCGTCAAGAGACGAGGTGGCCTCATCCAGGATTAAAATCGGAGGATTCTTTAACAGGGCGCGAGCGATGGAGAGCCGCTGGCGTTCACCGCCGGAAAGCCGCACACCGCGTTCCCCTATGACGGTGTCGTAGCCTTGCGGCAGTCTTTTGATGAATTCATGCGCGTTGGCGGCCTGGGCGGCCGCTTCCACCTCCGCTTGGGAGGCGCCGGGTTTACCGAAAGCGATGTTGTAACGGACCGACTCGTTGAACAACAACACTTCCTGTGTGACGAGGCCAATCTGCCGGCGAAGCGAATCCAGCGTGACACGCCGGATGTCAATCCCGTCAACGCTGACACGGCCGGAGGTCACGTCATAGAAACGCGGCAGGAGTAGTGCCAGGGTCGACTTCCCGGCCCCGGAAGAACCTACCAGCGCCACCACTTCCCCTCGCTGGATGGTGAGATCAACCCCTTGAAGCGCCCAGCGGTGTTCGGTGTGCGGTCCGGTTTCCGTCGTACCGGGATGCGATTGCGGATAGCGGAAGGATACCTCTTTATAGGAAATCGCCTTTGAAAAAGCGTCCAGGGACTGGGCGCCGGCCTGTTCCCGTACGGTCGGGAGTTGATCCATCAGTTCAAAAATGCGCTCCGAAGAAGCGAGACCCAGCTGCAGTTGGGCATTCAACTCGGCAAAGTTTTTGAGCGGGCGATAGGTCATCACGGCATACGTGATAAAAGCGACAAAAGAACCCGCTGTCCAGACTCCATGAATCACATCGTTGCCGCCTTTCCATAAAAGAAAAGAAAGAATCAGCGCACCGACCATCTCCATCAGGGGACTGGACAACGTGTCGGCCCGCGCAAAGCGCAGGTTGAGGTCCTGAAAACGCAGGTTGGAACGGTGAAAGCGTTCGGACTCCAGCGTTTCGGCGGTGTAGGCGCGCACCACCGCCGCAGACTGAATATTTTCATTCAGCACCGAATACAATTCCCCCATCTGTTCCTGCCCTTTATGCCCGACGCGGCGCAGAATCTTTCCCAATTTGACGATAATGGCTCCTGAAAAGGGCAGAATCGACATGGTGATCAGGGCGAATTTCCAGTTCAAATAGAAGATCAATCCGATGTTGCAGAGAGCGGTCAGTCCGTCGCGGATACAGTAAATCGGTGCGCGGGCGATGACTTGCTGGAGAGCGGTGAGATCATTGGTGAATCGGGCCACGACCTTCCCGGAGGAGGTGGCGCTGAAAAAATCCATCGACAAGCTCTGCAGATGGTCAAAGAGTTGTTTGCGGATGTCTGTAATCGCGCGTTGGCCGATATAGGCCATCAGATAATTTTGCGCATACGAAAGAAATCCAAGGACCACCGAAATCAGCGGGACCCACCAGAGCAGATTCTTCAGCATGCTCAGATCATGGCCGATAAAGACTTTGTCCTGCAGCGGCTTGACCAGATAAATGCGCAACGCATTCAATCCGGCGACACCGCCCATACAGAGGACGGCAACGATCAGCCGGTTGAGATAGGGACGGAGGTACTTCAAAAGCCGTTTGTAGATAGTCATGGATGAACCTCCTGCAGAATCGCTGTGGCCGCACGCTCGCTTCCGCCCTGACCGAGGGATTGGCGAAGATCCATCAGTCCGTTTCGCGTTTGCTCCCAGAGGGTCTGCTCTTGCAAAAAGCGTTCAGCCGCTTCGGCTAGGCGGTCCGGGGTGGCGGCCTCCTGGATCAATTCGGGGACGATCGAACGCCCGGCGAGGATATTGGGCATGCCGATAAACGGAACCGTAATAATCCTTCGGGCCACCTGGTAACTGAGTGCGGACAGGCGGTAGAGGATGACCATGGGAATTCCCAGAAGCATGTTTTCGAGGGCGGCGGTGCCTGAGACAGAGAGGGCGACGCGGAGCGTTTGACGCTCCCGGTAATCGGCGTCGGTCACAAGCCGGATCCAGGGCGCGCCGGTCAAGTCAGGACGATACCGCGCTTCGTCGATTTCGGCGGGTTTAAACATCAGAAACTCCGCCTCCGGATGCCGTTCTCTCAGGCGTCTGGCTGTTTCAACAAGGATCGGCAAATGCCGTTGGATCGTTCCCCAGCGGGATCCCGGCAACAGGCCGATCCGGGCTGGTCCTGTGGGCGGACCTGCCTGACCGGTAGGTAGGTCCGCTGGCGCCGGTACTTTTTCTAAAAGGGGATGTCCGACGAAGGTGACCGGCACACCGGCGCTGCGGTAAAGCGTTTCCTCAAACGGCAGGATCACCAGCATCCGGCGAATAATCGTGGCCAGGTTTCGAATGCGTCCAGAGCGGCTGGCCCAGACTTGCGGGCTGATGTAGTAAACAACCGGGACGCCTTTCGCATAGGCGCTTCGAGCCACGTGGATATTGAAGCCGTAGTAGTCCATCGGAATAACCAGATCAGGGCGGTCTTCTTGAAACAATCGTTTGATTTTCCCTAGAGCCACCCAGAGTTGAGGAAGCTTCATCAGCGGTTCCCAGAAGCCGAATCCCCCCAGCCCCACCAGGGGATAGATAAAATGATCGGCGGCTTCCTTCAGATGGTCCCCTCCGAGAGCGGAAATCCGCACGCCCGGCCGCTGTCGGCGCAGGGCTTGAACCAGAGCCGCGCCATGGCGGTCTGCGGAAGGATCTCCGGCCACGATCAGAAAATGATTTTTTGAAGAAGCGTCAGTCATGAATTTTGAGGTTCTGCAAAACTTCTCTGGCTAGGCGTAAGGCGTCGCGGCCATGATACCCGGAGACCAGCGGCTTTTTCCCCTCCCGCACACACTCGAGGAAATGACTCTGTTCCAGGGCCAACGGGTCCTGTTTGGCCAGTTTGGGTTTCAGAAATTCGACGTCGGAAAAACTTTTCACCACCGGATGCTTCTTGCGGTAAATCTTGAGCTGTGGGGCGGCGTAGTCGATCGACAGATAAGCGTTCTTCTGGAAAACACGAATGCGGCGGTATCGTTCCATCGAGACCCGGGACGCCGACAAGTCCGCGATGCAGCCGCCCGCAAAATACAGACGCACTTTGGCGATGTCTTCGTGGTCCGACAGGACGCGGGCTCCCACCGCTTCCACCCGCGTGATCTCCTGCCCCACGAGAAAAAGAACGATATCGAGATCATGGATCATCAGGTCCATTACCACGCCGATATGGGCGACGCGCAGATCATAGGGACCCAGCCGGTTGACTTCGATGAACTGCGGCGAAACGATATAGTTGGCAGCGGCAATCACCGCCGGATTAAACCGTTCGATATGGCCGACCTGCAGGATCACTCCGCGCTGTTCCGCGATGGCGATGAGCTCTTCAGCCTCCGGCAGGGTGGCGGTGAGCGGTTTTTCGATGAGGCAGGGAATCCCAGCCTCCAGAAGCTGTTTACCAATGGTGTAATGCGTGGGTGTCGGCGTGGCGATAATAGCCGCATCCATATGGCCGATCAATTGGGAGGGATCGGGATAGGCCGGCACCCGGAATTTCTTAGAGATCAGCCGGCTGTGCGCCGCGCTGGGGTCCACCACCCCTACCAGAGCGACCTGAGGGTTCCGTGCCAGATGTCGGGCATGGAACTGACCCATGCGTCCGGCGCCGATGAGTCCGACGCGGATCCGCGGGAAGCGGGCCTCAAGGGGTTTCCTAGAGGTGAAGACCCGTAAGAGTGAGCTCAGAGGCATTGGCAATCTCAATGAGTTTTTCTTTTTCAAGAAGGAGCGTTTTCCCGGTCTCCAGCGCCAGAACCTGTGCGCCGGCTTCCTGCATCGAGGCCAGCGTCCGCGCGCCGACCACCGGGATGTCAAAGCGAAGATCCTGTTTGGGGCGGGCGACTTTAATCACCACGCAGCCGTCCCCTGCGACCCGGCCGGCGCGTCGGATGCAATCATCCGTTCCTTCCATGGCTTCCACGGCCACCACCGTTTTATCTTTAACGACCAGCGTTTGCCCGATGTCCTGACCGGCGAGGGCGCGGGCCAACGGCCAGCCAAACGCGACATCCGCTTCTTCCGCTGAAGTCATGCGTCGTTTCGTGAAAAGACCGTCGGGACAAAGCCAGTTGTCCAAATAAGTGGTAGAAGGCAAAAACGCGATGCCGTCTTTATTAAACTCGTCTGTCACCGCGGAAAGAATCGAAGCGGCCTTTTTGTTGGCGACGGACGTCAGCAGTTTGGCCGCCCGCCAATCGGGCACAATCCCGCGAAAAAGCTGCGTGTGCCGGACCCGTCCGGCCATGACGGCCCGGGTGACGCCCTGTGTTTTAAAATACTCGATGGTTTTCCCGAGTTGTCCCAACGATAACCAGGTGACCGCATCCACATGCTTCTCGATGGAGGGATCCGCTTCTTCCTTCAGCGCGACTGCGATCACTTTCTCGCCGCGCCGGTGAGCGGCTTCGGCAAAGTAGATCGGGAAGGCACCCTGGCCAGCGATCAGGCCGATTTTTTTGTCAACGCCTGGGGAAGAGACATCTCCCACGTTAGTCTTCCTCAACAGCGTTTTTTTTGGAGGCAGGGCGGCAAATGCCGCGGGTGCTGGCTTGCAGGAAAGAAAGCAGGTCCCGGACAGCCGGTGTCCGCTCCTGCTTCATCATGTGTTCGATTTGTTCCTTGAGCGGGATGGTGGCGTCAAACAATTCGCGATAAGCCTTTTTTAAATCAGCGATTGCTTCCGTCGAATAACCGCGACGCTTCAAACCAATCAAATTCAATCCATGCAGTTTGGCGCGGTCCCCCTGCGCCATCGTAAAGGGGGCGATGTCCAACGGGACCATGGCGCCGGCGCCGATCATGGCCAGTTTCCCGATTCTGACAAATTGATGGATGCCCGCCATGCCGCCGATGATCGCACCGTCTCCGACGTCGCAGTGACCGGCGATGGCCACGGAGTTGGCGACGATGACTTCCGATCCGATGATGCAGTCATGCGCCACGTGCGAATAGGCCATAAACAGACAGCGGGCGCCGATCTGGGTCAACGCGGTGGCGGCGGTTCCGCGGTTGAGCGTCACGCATTCGCGGATCACGCAGCCGGGACCCAAGCTGACCCGCGTGCGCTCGCCGCGGTACTTCAAATCCTGAGGAGCGGTGCCGATAAAAGAGCCCGCATGAATCTGGCAGGCTTCCCCCACGTCGGCAAACTCCACCACGGCATGAGGCCCGATCCGTACCCGAGGGTGCAGCACAACGTTTTCACCGATGACGGCGTAGGGACCGATGATCACCCCATCAGCGATTTGTGCGGTCGGATGAATAATGGCGGTTGGATGAATAGTCATCACGGTATTCATGCCGTTGCGTTTTCCTTATCGACGATGGCGAAACTGAATGTGGCTTCGGTGACCAGCTGTCCTTCCACATAGGCTTCACCCTTGGCTTTCCCAAAGCGGTCGCGCACCTTCAGCATTTCAATCTTAATCTCCAGCCGGTCGCCCGGAACAACGGGTTTTCGGAATTTGATCTCTTCCATGCCCATGAAGAAGGCCAGTTTGTCCTTGAACGACGGCTTCGACAGAAACAACGCGCAGGCCACCTGCGCCATGGACTCGACAATCAGGACGCCGGGCATGATCGCACGATCCGGAAAGTGTCCCTGAAAAAAAGGCTCATTGCCGGAAACGCATTTCAAACCGACAGCGCGCTTATCGGGTTCCGTAATGGTAACGCGATCGACCAGTAAAAATGGAAAACGATGCGGAATAATCTTCCGGATGGCCTCAAAATCTAGGACGGTTTCTGACATGATAACTCCTTGTTCAATAGGTGTTCAGCCAGTTGTTTGATAAAATTCGTATTGTGTCCGTGGCCGGGCCGCCGCGCAATGACATGGCCTTTGAGCCGGCAACCCAGAAGGTAGAGATCGCCGAGGAGATCCAGGATCTTATGGCGGACGAACTCGTCAGGGAAACGCAGCATCTTCTCCTTGTTGTGAATGCGGTCCAAACCGACGACCACCGCGTTGTCCAAAGACCCCCCCCTGGCCAATCCCTGTTTTTTGAGCGCTTCCACTTCGTAATCAAAACAGAATGTGCGGCACGGAGCGATCTCGGTGCGGTACGTGTCGGGCTGGATGGTGACGGTCATCTGTTGTTCCTGAATGAGCGGATGGTTGTAGACAATGGACGCGGTCAGCCGCAGGTCCTCGGAGGGTTCCACGCGAATTCCCGTCTCGCCGCCCCGGTATTCAAAAGGCTCTGTCACTTTCAAAATCTGTCGCGGTACGCCGAGGGATTGAAGACCGGTTTCATTTAACGCGTCGAAAAAACCGAGACTCGATCCGTCCAGCACCGGCGGCTCATTGGCATTCATCTCGATGAAAACGTTGTCGATACCCAAGGCATAGAGCGCCGAGAGCATGTGTTCGATGGTATGTACCCGCATGGCTGGGTTGCCGACGGTTGTCCCCCGGATGACTCCGAGGATGTTCGAGTAATGGGCCAGGACGGATGGATTCCCCGGCAAGTCAGTCCGGATTAAAACGATTCCGGTCCCCGCTGGAGCCGGTTTGAAAACAACCTTACAGAGGTTTCCGGTGTGAAGGCCGATGCCTTGAACATCGGCTTCCCGGGCGATCGTGTGTTGAATTTCCATGGCGTCCTTTATCTTGAGCGGTTATAAGCCGAATTTTCTTTTCAGGAGCTTCAAGGCGTCGTATATTTCAGGGAGCTTCCCGTAAATCGCTTGCAGCTTCATGGCCTGGCGGTGCGGCCGAGCCGGGCTGCCGAACAGGACCTCTCCGGGTTTGACGTTATTCATGATGCCGGACTGCGCGGCGATCACGGCCCCGTCTCCGATGGTCAGATGACCGGCCACTCCGACCTGGCCGGCCAGCGTGACGTTGTTGCCAATACGGGTTGATCCGGATATGCCAACCTGCGCGACGATCAGGCAGTGGCGGCCAATCCGCACATTATGGGCGATGTGGACCAGGTTGTCGATCTTTGTTCCTGCGCCGACGCAGGTTTCTCCGGTGGTGGCGCGATCAATCGTGACATTGGCGCCAATTTCGACATCGTCTTCCACGACCACCCGGCCGATTTGCGGGATTTTATGGTGCTGGCCGTTCTGGGTGGCGAATCCGTACCCATCGGCGCCCAGGACCGCTCCCACGTGGATAATGACGCGAGAACCCACCTCGACATCTTCGCGAAGGGTCACATTCGGGTAAAGGATGCAGTTCTCTCCGACGTGGCTGTTGGCTCCGATGTAGCATCCAGGATACAGAACGGTTCCGGAACCGATGACCGCTCCCGCTTCGATCACAACAAAAGCGCCGACGCCGACAGTGGCCCCCATTTGGGCTTTTGGATCAATGCTGGATTGAGGGTGGATGCCTTGCGGAGGACGCTGCCGGTCCTTGCCCAGAAGACCGAGGATTTGAGCAAAAGCCCCTTGCGGATTAGAGACCCGTATCCACGTTTTTCCTTCGGGCAGGGTTAAGCCGTTTGTTTTCTCCGGGATCACCACCACCCCGGCTTTGGTCCGGTTTAAGGCATCGCTGTATTTTAGGTTATGAAAAAACGAAATCTGGTGTTCACCGGCTTCTTCCAGTCCGGCGGCTCCTTCGACGAAACGATTTTCGTCTCCCTGGAGCTCCCCTCCAACCGCTTGAGCGATGTCTCGCGCCTGTAGACGGGCCATTACATCGCCTCCGCTTGCAGGCGGCTGATGAGTTTATCGCTGAGATCAACGGTCTCCTCGCCGTAAAGGATATAGGCTTTATCGATGACGACCGTAATATTCTCATCCCGCGCCAGCGTCTGCAGAACAGCGTAAATCTTAGACATCACCCCATAGGTTTTTTCGGTCTGCAGCTGTTTCATGTCGCCGACCGCATTGGTGCGGAAGGATTTAAAGGAGGTCGTGGCGCGGTCCAGGGCCCGGCGGTTTTTCTGGATGCGGTTCTCCAGCGCGGAAATCGCATCGGCTTGAAGGACAACGGGTGCGGTGGCTCCGGCCAATAGATCCAGGAGGGTCGGAACCGGTTTGGCCGGTGACGGTTTGATCCCCGGTAAAGTTGGGGGTGTGGGCAGGAGTGTCGAGGCGATGTCCGTGTGCCCCGGAAGTCCGGCCAGAGGATCTTCGGTTGGATAGGGCTCAACCGCCGTTGCGGAACTGGTCCGGACGGTGCTCGTGCTGGAAGCCGGCGGTGTCGCCGCCGCCGCCGCGGGTTTTGTGGGTTCCGGTTCAGGAATGTTATTGAAAGGGACCAGGACCGGTTGGCCGGTTCGGGCCTTCACCAGAGCCGAATCATCGGCCGCAATTTGTTCGCGCAACGTGCCGATTTCGTTCTGCCGGCGGCCCAGCTCGCGCTTGCGCTTTTCAATCTCACGCAACAAGTCCCCTTCGGCAAACGATTTTTCCGGGTAGGTATCAAAGACCCGCTGCAGATCGATATAGCCGATCCGGAGGGGTGAAATGGTGTCGAGCGGAATTTCGACGGCACGGCTCCTCCCGCAAGAAAGCAACAGGAGGCTGGAGAGGATCAAAACCGTTCGTGACGATCGTCGCATCATTAGAATAGGCTTCCCACTGTGAAATAAAACTGAGATTGCGCTTCTCCGGGATCGGGATTCAGTGCGTGTCCCCAGTCCAGCCGCAACGGGAACACAGGGGTTTTAAAGCGAATGCCAAATCCAACGCCTGACTTCAGGCCGGCATGAGATGTCCCGATGCGGTAATCGATGTCTTTGAAACGGTTCCAAGACCCCCCCACATCGTAGAAAAACACCCCCTGCAAGAGCGTGCGGCCATGTTCATCCGGGGCGATTGGGAATTTGTATTCTACATTATACACGTTCATGATTTCGCCGCCCTCCAGGACACCGACATGACCCAGATCATAGCCGCGGACCGTCTCGCTGCCGCCCACCCGGTAGAGTTCATCCACGATGTCGGAACGGGTGGAGTCCCCGTAGGGTCTCACCCAGGAGAATTGGCCGTGAAGCGAAAGGACAAATTTCCAGAAGGTCGGGATATGGATGCTCTGATCGATGTAGGGTTTGTAAAACCGGATGGCGTTGGCCGGGAAAATCCCGCCTTCGGTCACCGCGAAGGAGTTTCGCATCCCCCGCTGGGGATCAAATTGATTATCCCTCGTGTCCCGCACGAATTGTTGTGTGAGATTGGAGTTAATGGCATGGAATTCGTTGCAGTTTGGATCCGCGGCGCAGCCCGTCCCCAGAACGGCTTGGCGGGTCACGATATCGTTGGCGACGTCGGACCGCAGCCGGTTGGCAAACGTATAGGTGAAGTGGAGGCTATAAATGTCGGAAAAACGGGGTCCGACGGTCAGACTGCTGCCGATATCGTGGGTTGTGTAAGCATTCGAGAGGGTCCCCAGCTGCTGGATGCGCTTGGTGTTGAAGATATCGACTCCGAAGGTGACGGGTTTGCCGAGCATCCACGGCTCGGTCCAGCCCAGATCAAAGCTGTTAAGCCGGCCGCCGTACTGCCACATGAGGTTCAGCCGTTGGCCGCGTCCCAAAAAATTGATGTGCTGGATCTGGAACGTCCCGATGAGATGGTCGACGGAAGAGTAACCGGCGCCGGCGGAGAGCATGCCGGGTTTGCCTTCCGTGACCGTAAAGATCACGTCCGCTTTATTCGGCGAGCTGGGTTGTTGAACGTCGACATCGACATTGTCCAGGAAGCCAAGATTATAGAGACGTTCCACGCTCTTGCGGGCCTTGACAGAGCTGAACGGTTCGCCTTCCTTCAGCTGAACTTCGCGGCGGATGACGAAATCTTTGGTGTGCACATTTCCTTCAACGCCGATATGATCCACGTAGACCACTTCCCCTTCCGTCATCTGAAATTCCGTATCGACGATTCCTTTGGCGGCATCCTGCGCAAATTCCGGTTTCACCTGGACGCGAATATAACCCTGCGCGCCGTAGACGTCCTGTAGTTTGGCGATGGCCGAATCCATTTTGTCCTGGTTAAAAATCTCGCCCGGTTTGAATTGAACCGCCGGCTGCAACTTGTCATTCTGGAAAATGAGATTCCCGGAGAACCGCACCGCACCGAAATGGAAGAGCGGGCCTTCGTCGATCGGAAGGGTCAGGGTCAAGCGGGTCTTGTCTTCGTTGAAAACCTGCTTGATCTCTCCGATTTTGATGTTTTGATAACCGTTGTTCTTGTAGAACTTGACGACTTCTTTCAGGTCCTCCGTGAGAACTTCCTGCTTGAATACTTTCTTGCGCCGTGTCTTCATGAGGCGGGCGATCTTTTTGGGCTTGAAGGCCGTCACCCGGTCGAGAATGACTTCGTTCACGAGGACCCGCGTACCCTCGGTGACAAAAAACGTTACGGTCACATGATTGGTGGCGTCGCTCGTGGTAAAGGGTTCGGCCTGAGCGGCGGCAAACCCTTCATCCTTATAGAGGGTCAGGATTTTATCGATATCCATCGTGAGTTTGAGCTTATCCAGGGGATCGTTTTCTTTCAGCGTAATCGCATCGCGCAGCTTGCTGGAGGAGAGTTTTTTATTGCCTTTAAAATCAATGCGTTTAATCATCGGTTTCTCAACGACCTGAAACGTGACGGCAAGGCCTCCGGTCATGTCGGAAACATCCACATTCACATCGTCGAAATTGCCCAGTCCGAAAATGGACTGCACGTCTTTGCGCAGTTTTTCCGGGTCATACAGATCGCCTTTTCGGGTTTTCGCCTGGGCGAGGATCACCCGTTCGCGAACGTTCCGGTTGCCCTCCGTCTTGATCTTCAGGATTTTGGCAAAACGCGAAATGTGTTTTTCTTCAAGCGCAGGAGTAAAGGACGTGGACGAACCGGAGGCCTGGTAACTGCTGGTCGAGAAAGTCGGAGGGAGCGGAAGGCCTCCCAATGCCGGCGCAGGGAATGTTTGGGGAGAGGCGGAGGGGGTCTGGCCGGGTGTCGCGGAGGTTCCAGAGGAGCTAAACTCGGCGAAGATTTGATCGGGGGCAGGTGTTTTCGCGGCTGAATCCACGGCTTTCACCTTGGACGCCCCCAAGACCATGAGTCCCGCCACCCATAAAAGTACCTTTCGTGATCGCAACACCGGCTCCATCAAAAAAATTGAAAAATCGCAGTATTATAACACATTCGTGGATTTGACCAGCCAACAGGTTAGACGTGAGTCGAGTTGTTTTGTTCCCATTTAAGCGGTGGAACAAGCCTTTATCGGCAGAACTTGTGGGTTTTCACCGTGCGCTCAGCGGTCTCTTCCTCTGAAGATCGGTCGGTGTGAGAGAGATTCTCTGGCACGTCCGTGACCGGTGGCTTGGGTCGGTCAGGAGGGGCATAAAGAGGAGTCGAATTCCCCTTCAGTGAGGTAAATCGTGGACATGGACGATCGTCAGGCATGAACAACCTCTTTCTATTATTATAGCGCTCGGGGAGACAGCCGACACATCTATTTGGTGGGGGTCTTCTTTTCTTTGCCTTTGTTGGTGTTTCCCCACCAGCCGAAGCGGAGACGGGGTTCAATCGTGATGCGGCGTTCCGGCAGAAAAGCCGGATTGCTGGAGTTGGGAAGATCAAAAACGCCGCGGACATAAACATTCTTAAACCAGCGGTAAGAAAGTTCCACGTCGTTGATGAGATCCAGCTTGTTCTGGAGCGTGTCCGGAACGGTTTCCTCCACAAAGCGCACCCCGTAGCCGAGGGAGATGCGGCTGGACAGATTTTTCTCGAAGGTGTATTTCGTGTTGGCCAGCAGGTTCGTGCTGGTTTGCTGCTGAGCGGTGGCCCCGGCGGTTTCCGGCGGGGTGATGGTTGTCGGGTTAATAATCCGCGAAACGCGTACCGTGTCCACCAGCCCCGTCGGTTTGAGCAGTCGTTTGGCCAGCGGTGTGGCCAGACTCGTATCGATCAACCGCACCATCTGCTGTTGAAAAAGATAGTTTCGTTCCTGGGGCGAGAGGTTCCCCGTGTCGATCTGGGTGACGCGGGCCAGCAGTTTTTCTTGGCTGAGCGTCGGGTTCGTCGCCGAGGCGAACCGTGGTTTGATCTGATCCACCGGCGCGTAATCGATGGTCAGCGTGATGGTGTCGTTCACATCCAGGCGGTTCCCCGTTCCACCGCCGGCTTGTCCACTCACCGTGTCAACGGCCTGCACCTGGGATTCGGCGATGCCGCGAACGTAAGGCGTATTGAGTATGCCCTGATCGCTGTCGCTCGAGCGCACGTCGTAGCGCGCGGAGCGGATCGCGAAATCCACCCCCAGATAGCTGAATTGTCCTTCCGTGATATCCATGCCGCCATCCACCCGAAGCCGGTCGCTCGGACCCTTCAAATGCAGGTTGCCGTTCAGATTGGCCTCAACCAGCTCATTTTCAAACCAGGCGCCGTCCTGGAATTTCAGATTGACGTCCCACGCGATCCGCCGGAACCATTCCATCAGGGCGGGAGGCGGCGGGTTCTTGTGGGAGGGCGGGAAACTGAAATGGCCGTTCGTGATCAAGGCTTCACCGGAAAACGCGGGTGTTTCCGCCGGGCCCTTGAAGATCACATGGCCTTTGACATCCCCATAGGAGGAGATGGTCAGGAAGCGAAACCGTTTGGCCAGCGGGCTTTCCGGAATGGCCAGCTCCGGGATCTGAACCTGGATGCCTTTACGGGAGACCACGTCCCCGTGCAGGTCATAGGCTCTCGGGGTGAGGCCTGCGAAAGCGATTTTCCCTGCGATTAAAATTTTCCCTTCGCCCGATTGTCCCCGCAGTTCATGGATAACCAGTTCGTCGCCTTCAAAGTCTGCCGCCATATTCAAATCATGCAGGCGCTTGAAGTAATGGGAGCCCGTAATGTCGCCGTCAATAATCCGGGCCGATCCGCGCAGGTGCGGCTGGTCGGCGGTGCCGGTAATCTGGACGAGCGCTTGGACATCGCCGTTGGCCTTTTTCACTTGATTGGAAATCGACTGCAGAAGACCCAGATTGGAATCCTGCAGGCGCAGAGAAAAGTTTACGGTTCGATCGGAGCCCTTCTTTTTCCCGCTGGCCGTGCTCAGCGGAAAAACGCCGGTGCCGGAAAGGGTGTAGCGGTCCGGGTCAGAAAGGATGAGGCGCGTAAAGGTGATGCGGTCGTCCTGCCAGGCAAAGGCCGAGGCGCCGTTTCTGAAAGACAGTCCCAGCACGCTTCCCTGGCGCAGGTCGATGGTGCCTTCGGCGTACGGATGGGCCGCGTCACCGGTCCCGCGGATCGAGAGGTCAGCGGTTCCATTGACGGGATAAGGAAATCCCGCCAGGCCGCCCAGCGTTCCCATGTCCAGGCCGTGACCGGCCATGCGGAAATCCCACAGGGAAGGCCCGATGTCGCCGGTGAGTTCGAGCCTCTGATGGTCTCTTCCTGAAATGAAGAAGTCCGTGAAATGAAGTTGCGGGGCCTGCCGAAAATCCACCGTTCCCGTCATCAAGGCCGGGCTGCGGGCGGCCGGATGAAATTGCAGCACATTGTTGTAGTAGTCGACAGAGACGAGTCCCTCTTCCAATTCATAATCGTTGATGAAAAGGGAGCGCGTGTGGAGATCGCCGCGCACGGCGATGCCTTCCGGCCGGATCTGCCAGAGACCCTGAAGATCCAGCCCGCCAAAGAGCGTGAACACGCCCAGATGAAGATTCCGGATTTCCAGACCAGCCTGGATTTTCGCCTCCCGAGCGTCGCGGACCAGATCGACAAAACTGCCCGGATTCAGGCGGATCCGTTCTTCCCGGGTCTTGGCCAGGCCTTCCATAATTGTGAGTCGCAATCCGTTGTAGCGTTCAGGGGACGGTTGGGCGGTCAGGTCGAAGGAGAACGTTTCCAGCTTAAAGGGGTTGGCGACATTGGATCCGTACACCACCGGACCTCCCTCGAGATGGCCGGTGAAGCTGGGACGGTCGATGGGACCGCGGACGGTAAACGTTCCATCCGCGCGGCCTTCCAGCGTCCGGGGTAAGGAAAAACTCTCTCCCAGCGGATGGAGGGGCAGCTTGGCCAGAGAGAGAGTCCCCTGGACGTCGCGGGCCGCCGGATCATACCCGCCCTGAAAATGAAGCTGTCCCCCCTGGTCGGTCGTCGCGTCAATCGTCAGCGGGAGCCGGGCGGCTGTCCATTGACCTTTCACCGTACTCTGAAACCGGATCGCCCGCCAACTGGCGGTTTCCAGATTGATGGAAAACTCAGCGGTGGGATGATCGAGCGTTCCGCGCCAGGTGCAGATGCCGGAAAGCCAGCCCTTCAGTTCCTGGCTCCACTCGGTCAGCGGGACCCGGCGCGCCTGCAGCCGGGCTTGAACAGAAGGGGATTGCTTGCCGAACAAAAGGGATCCGTTCGACGTCCATTGTTTCCCCCATTCCGTATTCGTCCATTGCAGCGACTGCCGGTCCCACGCCAGATGCATCCGTGCGCCGTCCGTGGTCCGCTGCCGCACGGATACGGTGGGGGCGCGCAAATCCGCCTGGCCGTTCCAATTATCAGCGGGATGAACATCTCCTGTGGCTTCGAGCGGAACTTTCCAAAGAGTTCCGTCCTGTGGAGAAAGGGCTTCTCCTTTTGCTTGGAAACGGACCGCGGAAACAGCCTCGCCGGGTTTCGGGACCTTCCAGGAGGCATGACCTTCAAGGTTGACGGTTCCGGAAGAGGAAACGCAGGACATTTTTTGAAGAGTCAGGGACCCCGGTAGAAATATGAAAGAGGTTTCTGCGCGGGTCAATGGCCAGGGTCCCAGGGCGCCATTCTCCCAGAGCACGCGGCCCTTTCCTTGAAGTCCTTCATCCGCGTGAACAGTGAGCTGGCCGGAGAGCGAGCCCGTCCAGCTTGTGCGAGGCATGAGATAAGCGCCGGCGGTGGCCGCGGGAGCGCCTTGGGCGGTGACGTGAAGATCCCAGACAGGGATCGACCCGATTTTGTAATCCAGATTCCCTGAGATCCCCGGTTCCATCTTGAAAGAAGGAAAAGAAAGTCGTCCGGGTTTATAGAGGAACGACGCAGACGCTTTCCCGAGTGGGACGTTGTTTAAAGTGAGGGATGGCGCCATGAGATCGCCTTTGAGAACAGGTTCCTCCCATGTTCCGGACAGCTCCGCATGCGCGCTGGCCTGTCCCTTCAATCCCGGCAGTTTCCGCCGCAGGAGGTTGATGTCCGAAGCGAGGTTCACGTTTTCAGCGTCGAGGGTCCCTTGCAGCCGGCGGTCCTTGTCCAGGCGCGCTTGAGCGATGAGGGAAGCGCCTTGCGGCAGATGGAGCTCCAGCCGGTCGAGCGCCATTTCGTTTTCTTCGGTTGTTCCTTCAAGCGTCAAACGGGTTTTGGAATCCTCTGAGCTGGCGTGGGCTTGAAATCGCCGGGGCGTGATTTCCATTTCCCCTTTGAGGTTGGTTGGGGCGGAGGAGCCCCAGGCAAAATTGTTGATCCAGAACGATCCGGAGGTGCGTCCGTTGTCGATCGGTCCATGGAAGGCGCCGGCAAAATGGAGCCGGCCATCCAGTGCCCCATTGAACCGCTCCGGCAACACTTGTGACAGGGCAAGGTTTTCTCCGGTCACTGAGATATCACTTTCCGTTTTTGATGCCATTCCCTTGAGATGGATTTGTCCGTCCAGCATATGAACCTGGCTTTTCACAAGTTCCAACCGGTGCGATTGATACCGCCAATGGATCAACCCATCCTGAAAGGATCGGTGCGCGAATTCACCGGCAGGCACTTTCGCATGAAGCGTCAGTTGAGGGTCCCGGAGAGGCCCCTCGATCAACAACTGGGCGTCGCCACGCCCCCGCAGAAGATCCGGTTGAATGCTGAAGGCCGATAAAGAAGCCAAATCAAAATCCCGGGTTTCGGCGCTGGCATTCCAGCGGCCGGTGGGGCCAAGGGGTGACAGCGAGCCGGAAAGGTGAATTCGATTAGGACCCATCGTGATCATCAGACCATTGGCCAGGAGACGGTGAGGGTCCGCGGTTAAACGGCCTTGAAGATGAAGAACCAGATCAGACGGACGGAAACGGAGCTGCACCCCTTCGAAGGAAAGGGAAGCCTTTCGAAGCCGGTCAGCCACAGACGCCGGCTGAGGCGGCCAAGTCGAACCGCCCAGTTGGACCGATAAATGGTAGCGGCCGCTGACGGTGCAGGAAGAAAGATCCAGCGGTTTGGCGGAAAGTTTTTGTGCCAGCGCCAGGGTCGTTGAGGCGTCTCCGTTTGTGATGGCGGCCTGAGCGCTCCAGTGTCTCCCCAGGCGAGCCAGCTGCACCTGAACGATTTCCGCCTGCTCCAGAGAACCGGAGGCGGTGAAACGAATGCTGGGACCTCGGACGCTGAAAGCCCCGTCGGATTTATACAGCGTCCATGTGCCATGCGGGGCCGAGGGGTCCATCCATTGGAGCGTGCCGTGTTCCCAGGCCAGTTTAAAGAAGATGGGCCAGCGCTTCGGTTCCGAACCGGAGGCCGGCCAGTTTTTCAAAATGTCGGGAGATCCGCGCACCCAGGGGGTGTTGAGCGAAATCAGGCCAATCGCTTCCAGCGGGCGCCTGCGCCAGAGGGCCCGGGGCACGTCAACCAGGCTCAGGGTCAGTGAAATATCCGAGGCGCGAAGAATTAAATGGGAGGGTTTTTCCGTGTCCCAGACCTGAACGTTATTCAGCCGGAGGCGGTGAAGAAAGGCGACGGAAATGCTGTCAATTTGAACGCGGGCATGGAAGACATTCCCGGCGCGGCGCTCCAGCGCGGACAGAAGCCGGGGCTCCCAGCTGGACACAAAGCTTTGCATCGCCCACAGCGAGGCTCCGAGAATGCAGAAAAAGAGTACGACCGTATTGAGGAGGCGTCTCATTCGATACTTAGTATAACAATCGACCCGCAACGGCTCCTACCTATTTAGACAGTTTCTCTATGCTGAAAGTTCCATCGCTTGGATTATTTTACCCTCACTCCATCCCTCCCCCTCCTCAGGGGGAGGGTGAGTAAGATTATCTGCCGGGATTATCGCCCCTCTCCCTGCTGAGGGAGAGGGGCGGGGTGAGGGTTTGGGTTGAGAAGATATAAAACACCCCACTCACGGGTTTTCTTGAGCGAGGTGTCTGTCTAAAAGGTGACGCTTAGTGTTTAACGGATTTCGGTACCGGCTGACTGCCGAACGTCAGATGTTTATCCTCCGCGTCATAATCCGTGAAGATCGTGGCGGGTGCGCTGAAGCGCTTCGCCAGGATCTCGCTGGCCAACGGGTCTTCGATGAGCCGCTGGATGGTGCGCTGCAGCGGACGGGCGCCGTAGTGCGGATCGAATCCCTTTTCCAGCAGGTGTTCCTTGGCTTGATCGGTGAGCTGCATCGTGTAACCCTGGGTCTGGAGTTTGGCCCTCACGCGATTAATCATGAGTTCCAGGATCTTTTTCATGTCTTCCTTGGTGAGCGCGTGGAAGAAGATGATGTCGTCAATCCGGTTCAGGAATTCCGGATTGAACGCCCGTTTGACTTCCTCCATAACGATTTCTTTCATGGATTGGTAGTCCCGTTTGGCGTCCTCTTGGACGAGGAAACCCAGGGATTTGCCTTTGGAAATCAGGCGCGCGCCGACATTCGACGTCATGATAACGACGGTGTTCTTGAAATTCACTTTGTGGCCCAGGTTGTCGGTGAGCTGTCCGTCATCGAGCACCTGCAGCAGGATGTTAAACACATCCGGGTGCGCTTTTTCGATTTCGTCCAGCAAAACAACCGAATAGGGTTTTCGGCGGACGGCTTCGGTGAGTTGGCCGCCTTCCTCGTAGCCCACGTAGCCCGGAGGAGCCCCAATCAGCCGGGACACGGAAAATTTCTCCATGTACTCGGACATGTCGATGCGGATGAGCGCATCCTCTTCGCCAAAGAGCACTTCCGATACCGCGCGGGCCAGTTCGGTTTTTCCAACACCGGTGGGTCCCAGGAAAATAAAGGAACCGATTGGGCGCTTGGGATCTTTGAGCCCCGTGCGCGAACGGCGGACCGCCTGCGACAAGGACTTGATGGCTTCTTCCTGGCCCACGACCCGTTTGTGCAGTTCGTCTTCCAGATGGATCAGTTTGTCGGATTCCTTTTCCGTCAAACGGTTGACGGGAATGCCGGTCCATTTGGAAACAATGTTGGCAATTTCCTCGGACGATACCGTGGGCTGGGTGCTTTCACGTTTTTCCTTCCACTTTTTCTTGGAATCATCGAGTTGTTTGCGGAGTTCTTTTTCTTTGTCCCGCAAGCGCGCCGCCTTCTCATATTCCTGGGACGAGATGGCGGTGTCTTTGTCCTTGGAGATCTGGCCGATCTCAATTTCCTTGTCCTTTAAATTTTGCGGCAGGACGGTGGTTTGCAGGCGCGCGCGGCTTCCCGCCTCGTCGATGAGATCGATCGCTTTGTCGGGCAGGTAGCGGTCTGAGATGTAGCGGTCCGCCAGCTCGGCGGCGGCTTGAAGCGCATCGTCGGTAAACTTCACCTTGTGGTGCGCTTCGTATTTCTCCCGCAGTCCGCCTAAAATTTTGACGGTGTCTTCCACCGAAGGCGGGTCCACCGTAATCGGCTGGAAGCGGCGTTCCAGCGCCGCGTCGTGTTCGATGTATTTCCGGTATTCGTCATAGGTTGTGGCGCCGATGCACTGGAGCTCTCCGCGCGCCAGCGCGGGTTTCAGAATGTTGGAGGCATCAATGGCGCCCTCGGCGGCCCCGGCCCCGATCACGGTATGAAGCTCGTCGACAAAAAGGATGATGGAGTTTTTGGCGCGCCGGATTTCTTCGATGATGTTTTTCAGCCGTTGTTCGAATTCGCCGCGGTACTTGGTGCCGGCCACCACAGCGGCCAGGTCCAGGGTCATCACGCGCTTGCCCAGCAGCATTTCCGCTATATCGCCGGAGGAGATCTTTTGCGCGAGGCCTTCGACAATGGCGGTTTTCCCCACGCCCGGATCGCCGATCAGGACGGGATTGTTTTTCGTCCGGCGGGAGAGAATCTGAATCAGCCGTTCAATCTCATCCAGGCGGCCGATGACCGGATCCAGTTTATTGTCCCGGGCCATCTGGGTGAGGTCGCGCCCGAATTCGTCCAGCGTCGGCGTTTTGGATTTCGAGCCGGAGGAACGCGCCGGGGCGGCCGGCGCCGGGCCGGGCTGTCCTTCGCCTAGAAGGCTGATGACTTCCTCGCGCACGATGTCCAAACGCACGCCTAAATTTTCAAGCACCTGCGCGGCCACGCCTTCCTCTTCGCGGATGAGGCCCAGCAACAAATGCTCGGTGCCCACATGGCTGTGTCCCATATTCTGGGCTTCTTCCACGGCCAGTTCCAGAACTTTCTTGGCGCGCGGGGTGAAGGGAATTTCGCCCAGCAGCATCACGTTGTCGCCGGTTCCGACAATCTTTTCAATTTCAGCGCGCACGCGGCGCAGATCCACGCCGAGGTTCGCCAGGACCTGGGCGGCGACGCCTTCACCCAACGCAATCAGCCCCAGGAGGATATGTTCCGTTCCCACATAATCATGGTTGAGGCGCTTGGCCTCTTCCTGGGCGATTAAGATCACTCGCTGGGCGCGTTCGGTAAAGCGGTTAGACATGGAAAATCCTCATCGAACAATTCCTATCAGATCAATTTCCATCTGACAAGGGCTTATCGTTCTCATCGTAGCTGATCCAGCGGGCGTTGCGCAATATCCGCTACGTTTCATCAATTGGAACGCCGCTGACACGCGTCAGTTCCTTGAACTCTTTCATGAGTTTTTGCGTGGCTGGTCCGGGTTTGCCTTCTCCGATGAGGCGGCCGTCGACTTCCCGCACCGGCACCACTTCCGCCGCTGTTCCCGTTAGAAAAACCTCATCCCCCACGTAAACATGATAGGGAGTGATCACCTCTTCCTTCACAAGAAGTTTCAGCTTGCTGCGCGCAAGGTCCATCACCACGTTGCGTGTAATGCCTTCCAGGGCGCCGGTCCAGGTCGGCGGGGTGATCAGGGTGTTCCCTTTCACCACAAAAATGTTGTCCCCGGTACACTCGGCCACAAGGCCTTCGCGATTGAGCATAATGGCTTCGGGAACGTTCTGGCGCACCGCCTCTATCTTGGCCAGAATATTGTTCAGATAATTCAGCGACTTGATCGTCGGGTTCAGGGCTTCCGGAATATTCCGGCGGACCGACGAGGTAATGACCGACAATCCGTTCTCGTAGAATTCCGCGGGGTAAAGGGTGATCTTGTCTGTGATGATGATCAGCGTGGGTTTCGAGCACTTCCGCGGATCCAGACCCAGATCCCCTTCGCCGCGTGTGACCACGAGACGAATATACGCGTCTTTCAGATTGTTAGCTCTTAGGGTTTGAAGAACCGCGTCTTCCATCTGTTTCTTCGAAAGCGGGATCTCCAGCAGGATGGCGCGCGCGGAGTTGTACAGCCGTTCCAGGTGTTCCCTGAGCATGAAGACGCGGCCATGATAAGCGCGAATCCCTTCGAAAACACCATCCCCATAGAGAAGTCCGTGATCAAAAACGGACACGACGGCTTGTTCTTTTTCGAGGAGTTGGCCATTGATATAGATCTTCACGGGAATACCTTCCTTATGAATTATTTCGATTCTGATTCGATGCGGCCATCCCGCAATCGAATCCAGCGGTCCGCCCGCTGCGCAATATCTTCCTGATGCGTCACTAAAACGGTTGCGGCGTTCATGCGCCGGGCCTCTTTCCAGAGGAGTTTCAAGACCTCTTCGCCGGTTTCCTTATCCAGATTCCCGGTCGGTTCATCCGCCAGAATCAGCCCGGGTTCATTCATGAGGGATCGGGCCAGCGCCACGCGCTGCTGTTCCCCTCCGGACAGCTGCGCGGGTTTCTTAAAAAGGTGGTTCTTCAATCCGAGCGTATCCAGAAGCACCGTGGCTTTGGCGAGGCCCTGTTCTTCCGGAATTCGCTTGATCCGCGACGGAAGCGAGACATTCTCAAGCACCGTCAACTCCGGCAGTAAATAATGGAACTGAAAAAGAAAACCGATGAAATCATTCCGGAACCTGGCGCGTTCTTTGGCGGCCAGATCATGCACTTCCTCACCCAGGATGGAGAGTGTTCCCGAGGTCGGCTGCTCCATGAGGCCCAGGAGATGAAGCAGTGTTGATTTTCCGGCCCCGGAGGGGCCCAGGACCGCCACAATTTCCCCTTCTTTTAAATCGAGATCAATCCCGTGCAGGACCTCGACGTCGCGTTCCCCCTGCGGAAACCGCTTGAGGAGCCCCCGGGCTGACAGCGTAATAGCGGTTGAAATCTCAGCCATAACGAATCGCCTGGACCGGGTCCATCTGGCTCGCTTTCCATGCCGGATAGAAAATGGACGCCAAAACCAGTGTCAGCGCGCAAGCCGCCACGCTTCCCACCATGGGAAGCGATAAGTGGATCGGCAGACGGTCGATGTAGTACACCTCCGACGGGAGGCGAATAATCGGATACCGTCTCAGAACAGCGCTGATGCCGACGCCCAGCACCAGCCCCAGGCCGACGCCGCTTCCTCCGAGAAACAGCCCGTTCAGAAAAAAGACACCCGCGATCTGGCGCGGAGAAGCGCCGAGCGCCTGAAGGATGCCGATTTCCCGCGCCTTCTCGATGGTGAGCAGAAGCAGATTCGAAATGATCGTAAAGCTGGAAACCAGGATGATCAGCGTGAGAATAATGAACATCATGGTCCGTTCCAGCTTCATCGCCGAGAAAAGAGGTTTGTTGAAGTCTTGCCACGACCGGGTCCATAGCTCTTGAGAGAGCTGCGACTGCAGCGCGCGCTGAACCGCGGGCGCCTGGTCCACGTCCTTCAGCCGAAGCCCGTACCCGCTGATCTGGCGGCTGATGCCGAGCAGATCCTGAGCGGTCGCCAGGGAAACGTAAGCCATATTGGCGTCGTACTCATACATCCCGGAGTGAAAAACGCCGACGACCGTTAACGGCCGCATACGGGGCATTTGTGTCCAGGAGGCTTTTTGCTCCTGAGGCGAAATGAGCGTCACCCGGTCTCCAATCGAAGCGCCGATCGCCATGGCCAATTCTTCGCCGAGCACAATGCCGCGATCCTCGAGTCCCTGCCACTGGCCGTGGGCCAGAATCGAGTTCAGACGCGTGACTCGGGCTTCGCCTTCAAACGAAATGCCGCGTAGAAGGATGCCGGTCACTTTACGGGAGGATTGCAGCAGCGCCTGAGCGCTGATGAACGGCGAGGCACCGGTCACGCCGGGAACGCCCGCGAAATGATCCAGCTGATCCTTGTCGTAGGAGACGAAAGCGCCGAAGGGATTCATCGCGACGATGTGCGGCTGGGTGCCCAGAATTTTTTCCTGAATGTCGGTGCGAAATCCGTCCATGACCGCCAGCGTGATCAGAAGCGCGGCCACGCCTAGGGCGGTTCCGCCGATGGCGATGGCGGTCGTGATCAGGCGAAAAACGCCAAACCGCTGGCCGGCGAGAAAGCGCGTGGCGAGAAAGAATTCAAAGGACATAAAATAATCGAATAATCTATTGACCCTGTTCCGGTCTCAATAGAGGAAACAAAATAACTTCACGGATCGAGGTTTGTCCGAGGAGCAGCATGGCCAGGCGGTCGATGCCGATGCCCAATCCTCCGGCTGGCGGCATGCCGTGCTCCAGAGCGGTCAAAAAGGCTTCATCAACCACTTCGGCTTCTTCGTCGCCCTTCTTCTTCAGGGCGGCCTGGCGCTCCATCCGTTCCCGTTGGTCCACCGGGTCGTTGAGTTCCGAGTAGGCGTTGGCCACTTCCCCGTGAGCGATAAACAGTTCGAAGCGTTCCACCAGGCCAGGTTGGTTGCGGTGTTTCTTGGCCAGCGGGGAGATCTCCACCGGATAATCCAGGACAAACGTCGGCTGCCAGAGATGCGGTTGAACCTTGAGATCAAAGATGCGATCAAAAACCTTGTGTTCATGTGTTTTTGGATCAGCGTCGACGCCAAGATCAGAGGCGGTTTTTAAAAGATGGCCTTCTTTCCAGGCTTTGATGACATCCACTCCGGCATACTTTTCGAACAACTCTGTTAAGGTCACCCGGGCAAATGGAGGTTTGAGTGAAAGCGGTTTGTCATGCAAGGCCACCTGATCGGTGCCGTTGAGCGCGAGGGAGGCCTCCTGAATGATTTTTTCCGTCAGGCTCATCATATCGTTATAGTCCGCGTAAGCCTGGTAGGCTTCCAGGAGCGTAAATTCGGGATTGTGCATCGTATCCACACCTTCGTTCCGGAAGACCCGGCCCATCTCAAAAACCCGGTCGATCCCACCAACGAGCAACCGCTTCAGGTGAAGCTCCAAGGCGATGCGCATAAACAGCGGCATCTGAAGGGTGTTGTGGAATGTCTGGAAAGGCCGGGCCGCTGCGCCGCCGGCTTGCGCCTGAAGGAGCGGTGTCTCCACTTCCAGGAATCCCTGATGATCCAGCGTCTGTCGAATGGATCGAAGCAGCTGCGAGCGTTTCACGAAAAGCTTATGAATGTCCGGGTTGCTGACCAGATCCATCTCCCGCTCACGGTACCGGATTTCAACGTCTTTCAAACCATGAAATTTTTCCGGGAGCGGCCGCAAGGATTTGGCCAGCAGGACAAAAGCCATCACGCGCACAGTGAGTTCACCGGTTTTAGTGCGGAACATGGGTCCTTCCACGCCCAGAAAATCACCGATGTCGGTGTCCTTCTGGAAAATCTTATAAGCCGCTTCGCCGACGGCATCCTTTTTCACGTAAATCTGAAGCCGTTCGGGCCCGTCGGCGATGTGGGCGAAGCAGGATTTGCCCATGTCGCGCTGCGTCATCAGGCGTCCGGCGGTGCGGATCGTCTGTTCCGTTCCGTGTTCCGGCAGCGGGCCGGAGAACTCCTTCAGGAGTTGAACCAGCGTGTGGGTGCGTTCAAAATGATGGGGATACGGTTCGACCCCGTTTTCGCGCAAACGCTTGAGTGTTTCCCGGCGCTGAGCCAGGAGAGACTCCAGCGGAGGAGCGGAAGGAATGGGTGCGGAGGCCGAAGGAGCCTCCGGTTTTTTGGGATGGGGATCCATTTATTTATCGCTGGCGGCTTTGTTGAGGACTTCTGTGATCTTTTCGCGCAGATGCTTCGGATCGAAGGGTTTTTCCATATAGAACGCCACGTTGGAAGCCATCTCGAAAACGTCCCGCATTTGACCTTTGGCGGTAAGAATAATCACGGGGATGCGCCGGGTGCTTTCATTCTCCGTGAGCCGGGCGTTCACGGTGTAGCCGTCCATCTCCGGCATCATGATGTCGAGAATAATTAAATCGGGATGTTCCGCAAAAGCACGTTCCAGCGCTTCGCGGCCGTTAAAGGCTTCCAGGACTTGATGGCCGTCCCGTTCCAGAAGGAACTTGACGAGCTCCACCACATCCCGTTCATCGTCGACTACCAGTACGCGTGCCATAGTGAGGTAATCTTATCAGTCCGATTGGGGGGTGTCAATCAAGGGGTGGTGTGCCGCCTTCGCGGCTCCGCTCCGGCGCGGTTTTTCAACGCTCGAAGTTCGTCATCGCCACCCTCCAAAACCGCGGTCGGGCTGGCGAGTGGCCTGCCGAACTTCTCGCTGAAACCGCAGTCGCTCGCCGCGAAGCCGGCACACCTTCAACGAATATTGGATGTATTGTTGCTTCCTCGATAGGGCGAAAAAAGAATTATCAAGATGCTAATAATCCACATGAAATACCCGCAACGTGGAATGCTATTGGTTGCGAATGTTCTTGAGGTAATACGGGTGAAAAGAAACTGATTACATAGAGAAGAAGACCTATAAGAAGAAGTACGTTGCCAACTGAAACTGGAGGAGCTTTTTGTTTCCCCGTCATCCGAGTAGTCATGCCAGTATTTGCATTTTCAAGTTGCATGCACGTTGTTCTTTCAGAAATTCTAAGCTATTGCCACTCGAGAATTGAATTATTGATGAATATTTCCGCCATTTTCCCCTCTAATTAGGGAGAGGGAGTAAATCATGGGTGGTTTATTGCAGGATGATTTTCATAATCGGATTTTCCGAATTCGCGGCCAGCATGTCATGCTGGGACCCGACTTGGCACGGCTCTACGGCGTCCAAACGAAGGTGCTCATGCAAGCCGTTCGTCGAAGCCTGGAACGTTTCCCGCCTGATTTTATGTTCCGGCTGACCTGGCATGAAGTCGATGGCTTGTCGACGGTAAGGTCACAATCTGTGACCTTAGAAAGTCATTTGAGGTTCAGGCCCCTTGCGTTCACGGAAGAAGGCGTTGCAATGCTTTCTGCGGTTTTGCGCAGTCAAACGGCTATACAAATCAGCATCGCGATTATCCGAGCTTTCGTCAAACTTCGCCATGCCGTTCTGGCCCATCAGGATCTGGGCCGTCGTATCGAGAAGGTTGAAGGCCGTCTCCATATAGCCGAAACCGATATTCGTCTTGTTCAGGAAGACGTTGGCAGGCTGAAGAAGAAACCCTCCACTCCCCTGCCCTTTATCCACGGCTTCGAACCTTAGATCGAAGGCTAAGCGGTGAAATGTTCTTTATAGAACGTTACCGCAGATTCGAAGGCGAGGCGAAGCGGGAGATCGTTGAGGTCGGTGGAACGCCAACGCCGCTCATCCGTGCGGAACCGGACTGTCCAGTAGCCCCATCCGTCATCCATAAAGCGAAGACACGAGATCCAGTATTTTTTGCCGGACGGATCCTGCACTTCGCGCCACAGATGAATTTCCGAGCCGATCTTCTCCGTCTTCAGGCGAGCCAGTGCCGGAAAGGCGCGAAGGCGATGGGCAAAATCCCGCCGCGTGGGGTCGTCTTCGCCGCGTGTGCGTCCCCAGACGTAACGCCGGGCTTCTTTGGATTGGTCAGGCCGCCAGGATCCCATAATTAATTTTGTGTTTTGGTTTTTTTCATGGCTTCATGTTCCAGGTAGGCGTCGATGAAGCCGTCAATTTCACCGTCCATGACCTTGTCGACCTGCGGATACTCGAAACCGGTGCGGTGGTCTTTGACGAGCTGGTACGGCATGAAAACGTAGGAACGGATCTGATTGCCCCAGGCGATGTCTCCCTTATCGTCGTAGCGTTTTTCTATGGCTTGGCGTTGTTTCTCCTGTTCCAGTTCGTAGAGGCGGATCTTCAAGATCTGCATCGCTTTTTCACGGTTTTTGATCTGAGAGCGCTGGTTTTGACAGGCGACCACAACTCCCGTCGGTAAATGGGTCAGACGCACGGCGCTGTCCGTCTTGTTGATGTGCTGGCCGCCGGCGCCGTGGGCCCGGTAGGTGTCGATGCGCAGGTCGGCTTCTTTGATTTCAATGACCACATCATTCTGAATATCCGGGAGCACGTCCACGGATGCAAAACTGGTATGGCGCCTCTTGTTGGCGTCAAAAGGCGAGATGCGGACTAGGCGATGAACCCCTGTCTCTCCTTTCAGAAATCCATAGGCGAACAGGCCGCGCACAAAAAAAGTGATCGATTTGATTCCGGCTTGATCCCCCTCAAGGATATCGGTGATTTCCACGGCAAAGCCCTTCCGTTCAGCGTAGCGCTCGTAGAGCCGGGTGAGCATCTCCGCCCAGTCGCAGGCCTCGGTGCCGCCGGCGCCGGCGTGCAGGGTGACGAGCGCGTCATCACGGTCATTGGGATCGGCGAATTTGGCCTCGCGCTCCACGGCCCGCAGCGTTGTCTCCACGACATCGGCGGTTTTACGGAGGTCAAGGAGGATCGGATCATCGGATTCGTTCGATAAGGCGGTTAACTCCTGAAGATCGCGGAGCTGATTCTCCAAATGCTGGAAGCGCGCGAGTTCTTCTTTGAGAAGGTCGAGTTCTTTGAGCTGGCTTTGGGCTTTTTGCGGGTCGTCCCAGAAGGACGATTCCGAGGCGAGGGCTTCTAATTCGCGGCGGCGAAGCGTTTTCCGGTCAAGGTCAAAGATACCCCCTGACCTTATTCAGGCGTTCAACCAAGGATTGAAGATGGCTTTGCAGTTCCTGTTTCATGGGTTCGATTTCGCTTCGTGCTTCGACTTTCGCTCAGCACCCTGAGCCTGTCGAAGGACTCCACTCACCATGCCCTGAGCGAAGTCGAAGGGCATTGGACGAAGTATAGCAATTAGTAATTCTTGCGTGCCGCATAGGTAAAACTCAAATAATATTTTCTCCAGGAGGATTCTGACGACGAAAATTGGTTTGTTCCCCAGAAATAATCGACGATAGCTTCGCGGGTTCGTGTGAGTTCTTTCAACCGGGACCGGTTTCTCAAATCTCCCAAGGTCAGATCGATCAGTTCAAGGGCACGTTCAAATGCTTTCTGACAGTAGGGTGAATTGTTCTTCGCCTTCCAGGTCAATGCGCGCTCCACTTCACTGCCGATATTGGCCATTTGTTCGACGAAGGGCAAATTAAACCAGCGTCCCTCCGCGAGTTGTCGATGCTGAAGGCTCATCGTTTGACTCTCTGAATAGTGATTTCGATAATTCGCTTGCGGATGGCCTCGTCTTCAACTCCGCGGCTCCGGTTGTTTTGTGACGGGCGCATATTGATCATGGAGTCGAATTCGATGAATTCATTTCCCTGCAGTTCCGGATAGAGGTTTATGCCCCAGAGGTTCGTCTGTTTTGAACCATCTTCCAGGAGCAACGCTTCTAAATCCGAATGAAGCTCGGCATCAACCGCCAGCAGTTCCCGGTCAACATCAATAACCGCTTTGACCATATTGCCAAAGAGGTCGGCGGCCATTTTCTCGAGTTCATCAAGTGGTATGGAGTCCGTAATGATTTTCATCGTTATCGTCGGAGTATAGCACGAAGCGAAATGAGACCGCAAAAGAGGAGGCAGAGCCAGGGGAGCCAGTCGCCGAAGCGCGTGTAGAGGGTAAAGGAACGCAGCGGCTGAACCGTTCCTTCGATAATCGTGGATTCAAAAATCGGCGAAGCCGCCTGAATCCGTCCATAGGGATCCACAATGGCCGAGACGCCGGTGTTGTCGGCGCGCACCAGCCAGCGGCTGTTCTCCACGGCCCGCAGCACGTTGGGCGCAAAGTGCTGATAAGGCGCCGCTGTTTTCATGTACCAGCCGTCGTTGGTGAGATTGGCGATCACTTCCGCGCCCTGGCAAACCGAGCGGCGGACCAGATTCGGAAAGAGCGCTTCGTAGCAGATGTTCACGCCGATGAGGCAGCCGTTCGCCGCCAGGACAGGGGACATCCGGCCGGCGGTGAAGCCTCCCAGTTCATTCAGGACTGAAATCCAGCGGCCCAAAACATTTTTAAAGGGCACAACTTCCCCGAAGGGAACGAGATGCTGTTTGGCATATTCTCCCCCCCAGGCTCCGGTTGGATCGAGCATAAACGCCGAGTTGTATGACCGGCCTTCGTGAGCCACCGGCGCGCCGACGAGGTGTGTGGTGCCGCTCTGTCTGACCACGCGTAGCAGCCAGTTCAACAACGGCGGATCCTGCAGCAGGTATCCGGGGACAGACGTTTCTGGCCAGATCACAAGCTGTGCGTGATGATCGGATGCCTCGCGGACCAGGTGTTCATACGTCGTTTCAATTTCCTGAATGTATGCTTTGTCCCACTTCTTGTACTGATCAATGCTGCCCTGAAGCAGCGCCACGCGGATTCCCGGCGCCGGGTTGGTGATTGCAGGAGCGGAAGCCAGCCGGTGGTTTCCAAAGATAAAACAGGCCCAAAGCAAAACCGCTGGAAGGAGCGCCACGCGGATCTTTAAGGCATGTCCCTGGCGGTAATCGTGAAGAACCAGAACCAGGGTGGCGTTCACCAGGACGATTAAAAAAGAAAGACCATAAACCCCTGTGATCGAAACCAACTGAAGAAACGGGAGGGTCCGGTACTGGCTGTCTCCCAAAAGTGTCCAGGGGAAGCCGCTCAAGAAATAAGTCCTTCCATATTCGAGCGCTACCCAGGCGGCCGCGCAGGCCAGAGGCCATAGTTCTCTAGCCACGACGGATCGGGCACGAGCCGCAAAATATGTCCAAAGCCCCCAGTAAACGCCTAAATACGCGGCCAGGGCGAGGAGAGAGAACACCGCCAACAGAAGCGACTGATGCGCGGCTCGAAACGTGACAAGGATCCAGTACAGGAGTCCGCTGTACGTGAGCAGGCCTGTCAGCCATCCGCTCCAGAACGCCTGACGAGGTGAAAGGCGGAAGGTGAAAAGTAAGAGAGGAACCAGTGCTACCCAGGCCACCCCGGCTCCATTAAAATTCGGAAAAGCAAGAATGTAGAGAAGCGAAGAAAGGAGAACAACCGCCAGATGCGTTATTGGCCGTGACACTTCTTGTATTTTTTCCCGCTTCCGCAGAAGCAGGGGTCATTGCGGCCGATTTTTGCAGGCATGGAGGGTACCGGTGGCGCCGCGTTTGCCGGCTCGCGGTCCAGGATGCTTCGCCGCGCTTTCTTTTCGGAAGGGAGCGGCAACGGTGAGGTCGGCTCCGCAGAGGAAGGACCTTCGAACTCGGGTTTTTCCGCACGCGCCCCGATAAACACCGAACGCGGTACAAGCACAGGAGCCGCAGGTTCGTCGGGAGCCGCGGCCACGTGCATTTTCATAACGTATTCGATGGTCTGTTCCCGGATGCGTCCCATCATCTGGCTGAAGAGACTAAAGGCTTCATGCTGAAATTCGATGAGCGGATCTTTCTGGCCGTAGGCCCGCAGCCCGATTCCCTTTTTCAGCTGGTCCAGGTCATACAGATGTTCTTTCCAGGCCACGTCGATCATCTGTAAAAGAACCATGCGCTGCAGTTGCCGGAAGAGATCCCCGCCCAGCTCCTGGTCACGCTTCTGCAGGGCGGTCTGGATAATTTCAGCTGTCTTTTCTTCGATCTCGATTCGTGCCAGTTTGGCCCACTCCCCCGGTTCCAGGCCCCCATCAAGACTGAAGATGTGTGTCAGCCAGGCATGCAGTGAGGCCACATCCCAGGTTTCCGGAATCGCCTTGGGCGGGATCCACTGCGTCAGCTTTTCCTCCAGGCTTTCGTCCATCATGCCCTGAATGCTCTTGGTGACATCGACGCCTTCGAGGACCTGATTGCGCAGCGAGTAGATCATTTCGCGCTGCTTGTTCATGACGTTGTCGTATTCGAGCAGCTGTTTGCGGATATCGAAGTTCATGGCTTCGACTTTGCGCTGGGCGTTTTCAATGGCGCGGGTCAGAAAGGGATGCTGGATGTCCTCCCCCTCCTGCATGCCGAGTTTTTGCATGACGCCGGAAAGGCGGTCGGTCCCGAAAAGCCGCATCAGCTCATCATCGAGCGCGAGATAGAAGCGGGACGATCCCGGATCCCCCTGCCGGCCCGTGCGGCCGCGCAGCTGATTGTCGATCCGGCGGGACTCGTGGCGTTCTGTCCCGAGAATATGGAGTCCGCCCAGCTGGCGGATCTCGTCCCCTTGCGCCGCGTTCGGCGGGTTGCCTCCCAGGACGATGTCGGTTCCGCGGCCGGCCATGTTGGTCGCGATGGTCACCGTGCCTTTGGCGCCGGCCTGCGAGATGATCTGCGCTTCCATTTCATGGTATTTGGCGTTCAGGACCTGGTGCGGGACGCCGGTTTGCCGGAGCATGGCGGAAATCTTTTCTGATTTTTCAATGGACCGTGTTCCCACCAGAACGGGTTGTCCCACTTTCCAGAGCCGGGTGATTTCCTCGATGATCGCGCCGTATTTTTCGCGCTCGGTGCGGTAGATGACGTCCGCATGGTCGGTGCGGATATTGTTCCGGTTGGTCGGGACTTCCACGACATCGAGTTTGTAGATTTCCCAGAATTCGCTCGCTTCGGTCATGGCGGTTCCGGTCATCCCGGCGAGTTTTTCGTAGAGGCGGAAGAAGTTCTGAAAGGTGATGGTCGCTAGCGTCTGGTTCTCTTCGGCGATGCGGATACTTTCCTTCGCTTCGACGGCCTGGTGGAGGCCCTCCGACCAGCGACGGCCCGGCATCAGGCGTCCGGTGAACTCGTCGACGATGATGACTTCGCCGTCTTTGACGACGTAGTCCACGTCGCGGCGGTAGAGGTGATGGGCGCGCAGCGCCTGGTTGATGTGGTGGACCCACTCGCCCGACACGTCGTCATAGAGGCTGCCGGTGCCCAGGAGCTTTTCGCAGTGCGCGATGCCCTGGTCGGTGAGCGTGACGTTGTGGGCTTTTTCATCGACGGTAAAGTCGACCCCTTTGCCCAGGTCCTCGCCGGAGTATTTCGCTTCGATCTCTTCCTTTTCCGTCACCCAGCGGCCTTTGAGGTGCGGGACCAGGCGGTTAACGATGGCATACTTTTCCGTGGATTCCTCCGCCGGGCCTGAAATGATGAGCGGGGTTCGCGCCTCGTCCACGAGGATCGAGTCCACCTCGTCGACGATGGCAAACGGCAATCGCCGGAAAATGCCGTCGCGCTCCACCGCCTTCGGCAGGTAGCGCAGGACGCGGTCTTCGTTGCGAATCACCATGTTGTCGCGCAGGTAGTCGAACCCGATCTCGTTGTTCGTGACGTAGGTAACGTCGCAGGCGTACGCGGCGCGGTGATCTTCCGGCCGCATGTCATGCTGCACGGAGCCGACGGTCAGCCCGAGAAATTCGTAAACCGGTCCCATCCATTGCCGGTCGCGTTTAGCCAGATAGTCGTTCACCGTCACCACATGGACTCCGCGGCCCGGCAGGGCGTTTAAATATACGGGAAGCGTCGCGACCAGGGTTTTCCCCTCTCCGGTTTTCATCTCCGCGATCTTGCCCTGATGAAGAATCACGCCGCCCAGGATCTGGACGTCGAAGTGACGCAGACCGATGGTGCGCCGGGCCGCTTCCCGGACCACGGCAAAGGCTTCGGGAAGCAGGTTGTCCAAGGTTTCTCCCCCGGTCAGACGGTCCCGGAATTCCTTGGTTTTTTGACGGAGGTCGGCATCCGAAAGCGGCTGGATGGCGGGTTCCAGCGCGTTTACCTGCTCGACAAAGGGCTGCAGCCGTTTGAGCGTGCGTTCGTTTTGCGAACCGAAGAGTTTTTGGAGAAAGACGAATTTCATAAATCGAGTTTATTTTAACACATAAAAAACCCCGGCTGGTTTTTACACCCGGGGTTCCTTACGGACAAAAGACAGAAGGCGTCAGGCTATTTTGACAACGTTGGCGGCCTTGGGTCCCTTTTCGGAGTCCACAATCTCGAATTCGACGGCATCCCCTTCAGCCAGACTTTTAAAACCATCTCCTTTGACGGATGAGAAATGAACGAACACATCTCCCGACCCGTCATCCTTAGAAATAAATCCGTATCCCTTTTGATCATTGAACCACTTCACTTTGCCTTGCACCGCCGTTCACCTCACATGATGCTGTGTCCGTCCCGAGAGACGGATCGTCGGTAAATCGCCCTTAGGCTACTAGAATGATGTTTTCTTGTCAAGCGACCCCTCGACTCGGGCCCCGGTCTTGCCCGAGGTGCCTCGCTCGGGATTTCGCCCCGGGTCGAGGGGTCGTCCTGAGCGAGCGCAGCGAGTCGAAGGGCGACGAAAGTGGAACCCCGCGCTTGCCCAAGGAGCTCCACTCGCGCCGCAAGAGGAGGCGCTTTTTGTGAACACCGCCCGGGGCGGAATATCCTCCGAGGGAACCGTCGGTGCAGACCACGCGGTGACAGGGGACGCGGGGGGCGAAGGGGTTGGCGGCCAGCGCCTGGCCCACGGCCCGGGCCGCGCCGGGGTGCCCGATGGCTTTGGCGAGTTGCCCGTAGGTCCGGGTTTGACCGCGCGGAATTTTGGAGCACGCCTTCCAGACCTTCTGATAAAAAGGAGAATAGTTTTTCATGGTTCACCTTGCGAGTAGTCCAGCGGTTTGACTTCCTGGGGTTTTCCCAGCGTGGACAGGGGTTTGTTGAAAAGGCTCAGGTCCCCCATGATCAGGATCGTGCTGTCCTCGGGACGCAGGTATTTTTCTCCGACGCGCGCCAGGTCCGCCGCTGTCACGGCCGCGATGCGCCCGGGATAGGTGTCCAGATAATCCGCCGGATAACCAAAATACTCAAACCCCATCACTTCCGAGACGATCTGTTCGCTGGAGGTGTAGTTTTCGATAAAGCGGTTTTGAATGGCTTCTTTCGCGTCCTGGATGTCTCCGGGGGTGAAGGGCGCGGCGCGGCACTCTTTGCTGATCTGGAGAATCGCCTGGACCGCTTTGATGGTTTCCGCGTTGCGCGTCTGCGAGACTGCGACAATCAGACCGGGCAGCGCCGGTTCGGAATAGCCGCTGCCGACAGAGTACGCCAGTCCCATCTGGGTCCGAACGGTCCGGAAAAGCCGGGACGTGG
The DNA here is from genome assembly GCA_041660185.1 of Elusimicrobiota bacterium. Taxonomy (NCBI): domain Bacteria; kingdom Pseudomonadati; phylum Elusimicrobiota; species Elusimicrobiota bacterium. The sequence continues at coordinate 277,878 of JBAZWU010000001.1, forward strand.
CGCTTCCCCCCCAGAGCTCGTTGAAGACTTCCCAAGCGAAATGGTCCGGGTTGTGTCGCGCCAGTCCCAGCGAACCGATGCGGATCTGGCTTTGACTGATCGGTCGATTGATGTAGAAGAGTTGCTTTCCACGAGTCGCCGGAACCTCTGGTACGGTCGGGAGAGAGACCTCCGCCTTTGGCCAGTCCCCGAAGGTTTTCTGAAGCTTCTCTTTCATGGCCGAACTCTGAAAATCGCCCGAAATGGCGAGGATCGTTGTATTGGGATGGAAAAAGCGCTGGTGCCAGGCGATCAGATCGGAGCGGCCGATTTTCTTGATGGTCTCCGGAGCGGGAAGGCGCGCATAAGGATGATTCGCACCGTACAGAATGCGCCGGAATTCCCGCCGCGAGACTTCACCGGGGGCATCGTTGATGCGGCGGAGCGCTTCGAGTTGTGTGGCCTTGGCCAATTCCATAAAGTCTTTCCGGAAAAGCGGATGGAGCGTGAGATCAACAAAAATGCTGAAGATCTCATCAAAATCCCCGGCGCGACATTGCATGGAAGCCGAGCCCTGCTCCAGACCGATCCCGAAGCCGACGGAGGCGGCCTTCTGATCCAGCGTTTTCTCGATGTCTTCGGGTTTGCGCGAAAGCGTTCCCCCATGGGTCATGGCTTCTCCGAAGATGGCGCCGAGTCCCACCTTGTCGGCGGGCTCATGCTGCGAACCGGTCCGGAAGACCGCATGAAGTTTAATCAGTGGAAGTTCATGGTCTTCGAGCAGGAAAACGACCAGTCCGTTTTCCAGAACAAAACGTTCTGGTTTGGGTGGGTGAAATTCCAGCGGTGGGAACACCGGAAGTGGCGGCGGGGTGGCTTGCGAAAATGTAATTGATAGCAGGCAGGAGAAAATAAACATCCCTCCCACCGTCATTCCCCGCGGGTGCAGGCGGCCCCGACCACCAATAGACGTGTTTATCGACGGGGCCGCACTGACTATCCGATTCGACGGGAGGACGGTGCGGGGAATCCACGATTTTAACGACATGATGGATCCCCGGCCAGTGACCGTCGGGGATGACGAGAAGTGTCGCATTGTTTTTTCACCGACTCCAGAATCCCCAGGGTTTCATTTTCCCGGGTCAGCGACTTTTTTGCCGCCGCCTGAATCGCCTGCGGGGTCAGCCCGTGGATCAGCTTCTGAAAACGAAGCAGCGTGCGCCAGTCGCCAAAAATAGTTTGGTCATACACCAACGTGCCCGCCATCCCGTCGTTGGTCTGCAGCGCGTTGAGCAGCATCACGTCCACTCCGGCGCGGAGTTTTTCGAGTTCCCACTCCTGCACCGGCTCGTTTTTAAGCCGGTCGAGTTCTTTCCAGATCGCTTCAACCACGTCCTGCGCGGTATGCGGATGGCGCGGGGCCGCGGCGATCGTCAGGAGCGGGTCATAGCGTTCGCCGGGGTCATCTTCGGAAACATCGACGGCGGAGGCCAGTTTCTTTTTTTCAACCAGGATCTTGTAAAACCGCGAGGAGGTGCCGCTGCCGAGCAGCTGGGCGATGGCGTAATAAGTGACGCGCTCGGGTTCAGAGGTTCCCGGGATGTGGAACCCCATCAGCAGGTGAGGCTGCGCGTCAAAACGGATTTTAAATTCCTTTAAGCCCGTCTGCGGCGGTTCCTGGGTGATGTTCGAAGCCGGGGCAGGCGGCACGCGCCACGATCCGAAATAGCGGTCCACGAGACGAATCACCTGATCCGCCGTCACATCGCCGACGACCGCGATCGTCAGGTGATCGGGGGTGTAATACCGGCGATAGAAGTCTTCCAGGTCCGCGACCGTCAAGTGGCTGATATCAGAGTCCCATCCGATCGTGGGATGACGGTAAGGGTGCGCCGTATACGCGGTGGACAGAAATTCTTCATAAAGCTTGCCTTCCGGAGCCGTCTCCACCCGCATGCGCCGTTCCTCCTGGACCACATCGCGCTCCTGATAAAACTGGCGAAAAACGGGGTTGCGGACGCGGTCGGAGTCCAGAATCGCCCAGAGCTCGAGCTTGTTAGACGGAAGGTCAACGACGTATTGCGTGAAATCACGCGAGGTGCCGGCGTTCAGTTCGGAGGCGCCTTCCCGCTCATAGAGGTTCCAAAGCTCGTTTTCGACAACGAGCGGCGCGGCCTGCGCTTCAACCGCGCGGACCTTTTCCAGAAGAGTGGAGACGCGGTTGGGATCCGTCAGGGCTCCCTTGCTTTTCTCCTGATCGAGCTGTTGATGGAGGCCATCAATTTGTTTCAGAAGCGGGAGTTCTTTCGCATAATCCCGGGTCCCCAGGGTTTTCGTGCCCTTAAACATCATGTGTTCGAACATATGGGCCAACCCGGTTTTCCCGGAGACTTCATCCACGGAGCCGGTACGGAACATCATCCGGATGGAAACCGTCGGAGAGAAATGCCGTTCGAGGACCAGCAGCTTGATGCCGTTGGAAAAGGTGTGCTCGATGACGCGCTGTTCCAGCGTCGGGGTGTCCGAGGCATAAGCGCCGGTGAGTGCGAGGACGGCCAGAGTACAAACAAAAATCCGTCGGATCATGAAGGTATTCTAGATGATCCGGCAGATATGCGCAAAAAGACCCGGAAGGAAGGTGTTGACGTCAGGCAATTGTCGATGTGCAGTGGCCGCAGCGTTTGGCCTGGAGCGGGATCAGCATCAGGCATTGTGGGCACTGTTTCTCGGTCGGCGCCGGCGCGGCTGGCTGTTTTTTCAGAGCGGTCATCGCTTTGATAATGAGGAAGATACAAAAAGCGACAATTACAAAATCAATAACCGTATTAATAAATAAACCATAGTGAATAGTCACCGGCTTCATTGTTCCAATGCCGGTTTTAAGGGTAATCGCCAAATCGGTGAAATCAATTCCCCCGATGAGCATGCCGATCGGAGGCATCAGGACGTCATTGACCAGAGAGGTGACAATTTTCCCGAAGGCCGCGCCAATGATGATACCAACCGCCATATCAATGACGTTGCCCCGCATGACGAAGGCTTTAAATTCTTTTAGCATGGTGGATCTCCTTTCGGTGGTGGGAGGAAAACGAATTGCCTGATAAAGTCATTAAGGCATATTTTCTGATCGATGGGCAACAGGTTGTTGTCGTTGTAGGGGCGGGTTTCAAACCCGCCCCTACAATGAAGCCCACCCCTACAGGAGATTGGAAAGTGTCAGACCCCTTTTTCTGTATCAGCCGGAAAGTATAAGCCAAATTCGGTATGGCCGGGACTACTCTGGACGTCAATCTGAGCGCCCTGTTTCTGGACCAACTCAAACACCAGGCTTAAGCCCAGTCCTGTCCCTTGGCCGACCGGTTTTGTCGTAAAGAACGGCTCGAAAATGCGGGAGCGTATATCTGAGGGGATGCCGCTGCCGTTATCGATCACCTTGAGGCAGACGGACCGGCCGTCACCGCGGGACGCGCACAACTCCGTCACGATCCGCAGACAGCCGCCGGGAGACATCGCATCAATCGCATTATTGGCCAAATTGATAATGATCTGCTGAAGCTGATTTTTGTTAGCCGTGATTCGCGGGAGCGAGGAATGCAGATGGGTTTCGATGCGAATCTGGCGGACCCGGGCTTGCGGTTCAACCAGTGCCAGCGCTCCCTGAATGGCTTCGCTGATCTCAACCGACTCCTTCTCCTGATCCATCGATCTGGAAAATGTCAGCAGGCTTTGCACGAGATGTTTGCAACGAAGCGCCTCGCGTTTGATGGCTCCCACCGGGGATTCAAACGGGTGGCCTGGCGTGATCCGTTGGGCGAGCGCCTCCACGTAACCGATGATGACTCCCAGTGGATTGTTAATCTCGTGTGAGATTCCGGCCGCGAGCTGTCCAACGGCCGACATCTTTTCGGATAGCCGGACGGCCTCCTCCATACGTTTGCGCTGGGTAATGTCGTACATGATGGCCACGGCGCCCAGGACCTGGCCCTTCTCGCCGGCAATCGGTGCGGCCTGCGCGAGAATGTGGCGTTTGGGTTTGCCTTTGGCGGCCAATACCATGGTGGCATCGCGAACCCGTTCGCCGTTAAAGGCCCGGGCCAGCGGAATTGTGTTCACATCCATCGGGGTGACACCGTCGGCCATAAAAAGGTTATAGTGTCCCGCCCATTCCGACGGATCGATGGCGAGTGCATCCATCCCATGCCACTCGCGAGCCACACGGTTAAACAGGATCAGTTTGCCATGCTCATCGCAAGCAACGACGCCGGCTTCCATATTTTCGAGCAAGGCGGTGTTGAAATTCCGTTCGCGATCGAGAGCTTTGAGCACCCGTTGACGATCGGTGATGTCCATGTAGGTTCCGAGAACTCCGGAGATCTCTCCGGAGGGTCCGTAGAGTGGAATTTTATTGGTTAATAGCGTGATGGATTTTCCGTCCGGCGTTGTCTGGGTTTCTTCTATCAAGAGTTTTGAGTGGCCGCTGTCGATCACCTGCCGGTCGTCGGCGCGATACAAATCCGCCTGCTCGCGCCAACCCATCTGATAGTCGTCTTTGTCGATGAGGTCTTCGGCATGGGCAAACCCGGCGTCGCGGGCAAAGGCCGTGTTGCATCCGAGATACTTGAGGTCTCGGTCCTTCCAGAAGACGCGGACCGGAATGGCATCAATAATCGTTCCCAGCACTTGTTGCGAACGGCGCAGGTCCTCTTCCGCCGACCGGAACGCGGTGATGTCTTGTGCGGTAGATAATGCGCCAACAACCTGCCCCTGTTTGTTGACTAGCGGCCGGCACCACCAACCCAATAGCCGGATGTTGCCGTCCTTTCGACGCTGCCGGCTTTCCACATAAAGCAGGTTGGTTTTGCCGTCGAACAGGGGCTGTGTGATGGTGTACGTTTCCTGATCGCCCGCAAAATACTCCTTCGCCTCCCGGCCGACCACCTCATCCCCAAAAAATTCCAGTCCGGCCCGATTGGCCCATGTGTAGACCTTGTTCGCATCAACGCGCATGATAATTTCAGGTATTTCGGACAGAATGGAGGCGGATTGCTCCAGTTCGGCAATGCGTTGTTTGAGGAGACGGTTCTCTTCCTGCCATCTTTGTGGATCCGGATTTTCACTCATTCCTGTAAGTGTAAGTAGGGTTCCCTGGGGAGCAAGGAAACGATATGTTAAGACAACGGGGTGTCCCTGTTGAGCCCCTGGCTTCCCGGAAAGTGTCAGACCCCTGACCCTACATCTGAAACCTGGCGACCACAATCGATACAAGTGATTAGGCTCATTTAGATTTTCTCCATTTGCTCCGTTGCCTGGCGACCATCCTTGCCTGAATATTGCTCTGTCCCTTTTGATCCCCTGGTTTCGCGGAAAGTGTCAGACCCCTTTTCTCAAGGCAACGGGGTGTCCCTTTTGAGCCCCTGGCTTCTCGGAAAGTGTCAGACCCCTGACCCTATTTCCATACTCTGCGCCCACAGCCCGAGCAGTATGGCACTGATTCCATATAGATATAGTAAATGACCCCGGGAACCACAAAGGCAAGAACGAGAATCGCAGCTACTAGAACTTCATCAAGACCTTGTAGGCCACGCACTTTGCCAACGGCGGATGAACCGCAGTGAGGACAGATAATGTCGTGCTTTCCAACTGAACTCGACTCGACAGTTCGTTTAATGGGTCGTCCACATCCGACACAGGAGGCAGACTCATCTGAAACCTGGCGACCACAATCGATACAAGTGATTAGGCTCATTTATATTTTCTCCATTTGCTCCGTCAGGTCAAGCACCTTTCCCTAATGAATCGAACATCGCATGAATGTCTGATAGGGATGTGCCATCGTGTTGGACAGAAGGCATTTGTTGATCATCATCCGGCTCCCAGGCGCCTTGCGAATGTTCCTCGAGCTTTTCAATATCTTCCTTAACGTCAATATTAAAATGATGGGCCACATACTTCAACGAACTCGCATAGTTTCCAGCCCATCCTTTGGCATCCTCATCGTTTAGTACTGATTCGATGTCCTCTTCATACATGCCTATAAAAGTGGTCTTAGATTCATCTAATTCTAGTTTCGATAATAGCTCGGGCACTTTTTCTGCGAGTTTGAGCAGTTTTTCATAGTCTTCAACGCTATCGAGGGAATTCAAAAAATAGTTTTTCGCCAAGTCCAGTGCCTCGTCGTATATATCTCGATATATGGGTTTCATAAATTGCTCCTGCGCAAGCAGGTCAATAATCTCTGATTTTCTGCCCCCACGTTTACAAATCCGCTTTTTAACAATTTCAAAAAGTCTGTGAATTTCTGGAAGACATTCCTCCTTGACAGAGCAATCTCCAGCCATCATCAATAGGCTTCTAAATCGGTTTTCAAAGCCAATGTTCATTTTCTCGCGTCGCATATCCTTTGGTCCATACCAGAAATTATGTAGTTCGAGATTTTCCGATTCAAAACAACGTACTGCTGACTTTGTGAACTCGCTTTTCTCGCGTTCATGTGCAGGTAAGGTGACTGCCCATAGAATGGTTAGTTGTTCAAAGAACACGGCGGCCTCAGCGAGTTCCAAGATTTCGTCCCGGTCTGTTTTTAAATAGGTGACTATGAAATCACGAACAGAAGGATTGTGAAAACTTACCTGATGGCAATCTTTGAAAAGTGCAATTTGAATAAAATTCCCCTCTAATTCTTTAAGCGCACGTCGGAAATCTTGCGGGGAGCAGACAAATCGGTATCGTTCTGCCCTGCGTTGATGAAAGTCTAAAAACGCCTTATGTAGATCGTCTGTTAATACTTCATGTGGCATACTGCCCATGAGTAGTAGCAGGTCACGTGCCTCATTCGAGAGCTGGTGTCGAAACGCATGAGCCCATAGCGCTTCGGGGTTGTCAAGGTTTTGAAGAAATTGAGAAAAATAGGAACCGGGCGACAAACACATAAGCCGCGCATGATCCGTCATCCAATCGATAATCCGAGGACTAAAATTCTCGTGGTCAATGATAGCCATGTAGTTCTTATCTTCCAGCAGGGCTGCCTTATACGTTGCCGGCAATTCTGAGAAATGAATATGGTTAAAGAGAATTTTGGCTCGATCAAATCGAGTATAGGCAGAGAGGTTAAGTACATAACGATTTACGCTGAAAGTATTATCAGAGAGCTTCTCGTATATGTTCTGTGCCTGATGAAGAATAAATTCACGAGTTGTTAAGATGAACCGCGTCCGACTGGATCGAGAGACGACGCCCATGAAGTCGACAAGAGTTTGATCTTCATTTTTGACAAGTTTATTTTTTATGGCTACCTGTCCTAGGAAATCGTCATAGAAAAACAGTTGCTTCCGGGTCGGACGATACACCTCGAGCGCATCACCGAGACTTTCACCAATCTTATAAACCTCATAGCCTCGTGTTACGTGGTCGACTAACAGGATCTCTGCGAGTGTAGTCTTTCCGATGCCCGGAATCCCGGCGATGATACAGCAATGGCGGTTCTTTAGGAGGGACTTGGCATCAAAAAAGCTTCGATTCTGAACGTAATATCTGACTTTTCGCCGAATTCCCTCGAGTGCCAATACCGATTGATTGAATACTTTCGCATGCAGTATGCGTTCAAGAACGGTCGAGCTCGTTAGCCACAACTTGAAGTTACGACGTTCAATTTCCGGGAATTTCCGGATTAAGTTATTGAGATCTTCTCGACCGTAAATGTCAGCGGTAGACCGGCAAAATCCAGCAAGCAAGGTATGTAGTTGATCTTTCTGCGCTCGAGAAAGTGGCACAGAGGTTGTTAGGAGATATCGCTTAGGCTTAAGCCTGTGAATTTTTGGCAATTCTTCCCGTTTAAGATGGGATCGCAGTGATGCCCACCCGGAGGATGCGAAATGCTTTGCTTGGACAATAACGCGATGTTTCGTGTTTGGCGCATAACGAAAATCGATTCCGCCATCGCGCCCCGTCCTAAAACTCTCAAAAGTAATCCGTCGCTCTGCCTGAAGAAGGTCTCTTATGAGGATTTCAAAGTCATAGGGCGAAAGTGATTCGAAATTATAAGGAGTCATAATGTCGATTGTCCCAACGTGGAGATTCAGTAGACGTACTTGCCTTTTTGCTTTCAGTGTCGACCATCAGGGCAACAAAGTAACTACGTTCCCTACTCCAGCAAAAGGAAGAAAGGAAGCAGCGTCGTCAAGACGACAGAGAAGACTAATCCCCATTTCAGCCCAACCTATCGCTGGCCGGGGACTTGATTTCTTTCAGAGAAGGCACCTTCCCCCTGCTAGTGAACCTCATCGACAAAAGTGGAGACTGTCTTGAATTCTGGTGCATTACGATGCATGACTTCAAATTTCTTAGCCGCGTTCGGCATGACTGTTTCTGTCGAGTTTGTGTAGTCAGTATCAACGACCTCGCCCTTCCCGTTCTTGTATTCGACGGTGACTTTGAAGTAACGTGCAGGAGCATCCCCCGTATTCTTCACGCTGCCCCGGACGTAGGTGTAGTTACCGTCCACAGTCCATGAAAGCCCCTTTTGAATCACTAGCTTTGGAGCGGGACTACTCGGAGCCACGAACCCTTGTCTTGAAGTTTTGGAAAGGATGGATGAGAGAACGGCTAGACAAAAGAACGCTAGAAAAACGAGGCCGATCATAGGAAGGCATCCGATTCGCTTCTTGGTAGGGGCGCCGCATTTAGGACACTGCTTGGCTTCTGTTGATACTTCGGACTGACATTCTTTGCATTTCGTCAGAGCCATCTGATTTCTTTTCCTTTCGTAGTATTTTTTACGGGTGACAGGCTCCCATATTCGGTAACGGGGCTGTGCCTAGTCTTGTGGAATGCCCTCAATTGTCCTATAAATCCCTCCCCCCTGCCAGTTAAAAAATGCCCCTTGTTCAGCTGGGGTGAACCGGGCAAAAACCAACGAGCGAGGAACAGCGGATCTGCCAAAACGACAGATCTGCCGGGACAACGGGTTTGATTGGGATTAATCTCTGAAACCTTGAACGAGGGGTGATTTTTCGTCCGGCGGGCGAGGTTTTTTCTTAAGGTCTTCGACGTCGTGGATCAAAAGCCGGATGTCGGTGTCGTGCACGGCGACTTTTCCTTCGAGTTTTTCCACCCGTCGGGCGATCCCTTGATGCGCCAGGACCGCGTGACGCAATTTCACAAAAGCCCTCATGATGGCGATATTAACTTGAATACCCTTTTGACTGCGCAATACGGACGAAAGCATCGCTATCCCCTGTTCCGTAAAGGCATAAGGAAGGGCTCGGCGTAGACCGCCCCAACTTGAAGTCACAATTTGTGACTTCAAGTGGTGAAACTCTGCTGGTGTTAACTGAAACATGAAATCCGGCGGAAAGGGGCGCACCGATGTGCGCCCGCCAACGTTATTTACGATTTATTGGTGACGAACAGCCGTGAAACCCCCGGAATCTTACCGAGGATGAACGATAGGCCTAATGAGCAGGCCAGGACAGCGGTGGTGGTGAGAGGCACGCCGATGAGCGGCGAGGGGCCGGTGTCTTCGGAGAGCACAAAACCCAGGTGTCCTTTGATGAACAGCCAGATGAAGAAGGCATGGATCAGGTAGAGGTTAAAACTGTCCTGGCTGATGTAGAGGACGGTTCCGCGCAGTCCGGGGGTTTTCAGGAGGGGCGCCTCTTCGTTGATGTTTTTCAGGATCAAAAAGGAAGCGGAGGCATAGAGGACGATGAGCGGCGCGACGCCGCCGTAAAACTTCTCATCGAGTATTCCGCTGTTCCAGAGGGTCAAAAGAAATGTCCCCCCTGCGTTAAAAAGGATGATCGCCAACGACAGGAGAATCAGCCGGCCGGTTTTCCCCTCGAAGTAATGGGTCTGATCCAGAAAGTAACCGAGTACAAAATACCCCCCATAATTCAGAAGCGTGATCCCGGGAGCAAAACTGATATAGCCTGGGAAGAGAAACTGCAGAGTCAGAAAACCAAACCAGAGAACCAGCAGCGCCTGAATTTCTCCCGGAAGAGCGGCCTGAACCCATCGGCGCAGAAAAGGCGCAACAAGATAAAGCCCCAGGATCATGTACATGAACCAGAGGTGATACTCGGTCGGGCCCTGCAGGAACTGCAGAATGGCATGGGGCAGGGAAAAGTCGCTCCCGCGCATGCGGCATTCGTAGTAGGCGTAGATCAGGGACCAGGTGAAAAACGGCAGGAGAATCCCCGAATACCGTCTCCAGACAAAACGGAGATAGGAGTCTTCCCGGGAGGAGCCGAGGAGCAGTTTGCCGCTGATCATGACAAAGAGCGGCACGCAGGGCCGGATCCATGAATCGAGCAGGTTGAAAACCCACCACACGGAGCGGGGATAATCCATCATCGCGGCGCAGACCGGCGCGAAAACATGGCTCACCACCACCATGAGGATGGCGTATGAGCGGATCAGATCCACGTAGAAAACGCGTTTCACGGGATTTCATTTTAGATTTTTAAATGGTCCGGATGATATGCTTAGGCCATGCACCAAATGAAATGGAACGGTTTGTTATTCGCCTTGATGTTTGTGTGCGGGATGGCCCGGGCGGAAAAGGTTGTATTTACGCCTGAAGAATTGTTCCGCGTTCCTTTCGGCAGCGGCCGGGCCGAACTCGGTAAGCGGATCGAAAAAGACAATCTCATCATCCCGTGCGATTTCACGATGGATGGCGCGGGCCATTTCTACATCTACGATCCCAACAAGCACCGCATCGTCCGCTTTTCGTCCGAGGGGCGGTATGAGATGGAATTTCGCTACCTCGAAACCGCGCAGCAGATTTTCGCCCACCCGGATGACCGCCAGAATCTCTGGCTTCTGATCAGCGACCCTCGCCAGGGGCTTTTTTACGGGGTTTACGACTCGCGGGGCAAGTATCTTCGATCCGGTATTTTCTCGCAGTTCAACCGTTTCCGCTTTTATGTCGGCGACGACTATACGCTGCACGCCATCCTGTCATCCGATAAAAACCCGGCGCTTGTTCAGATGTATTTTCTGGATCCGGAAAGCCTCCGGATGAAAAAGGACCGCATGGCGCTGCCGCCTGAGGACCACCACCAGGTCCGCAAGAACGACCGGGTTTATTTCGTGGATGTGGTGCCGGATGCCGGGAAAGAGGACGCTCCGCGCGTGAACCGCATCACCGATACGTCCCGCCGCCGGCTGGCGGATATCAGGGGCACGGTGGTGTATATCACGGAACAAGGCGATGTGTACACGCGGGTGGGTGAGCGGGAGATCCGGGTCTATGATATCGGCGGGGCTTTAAAAGGAAAACTGCGTCTGACCGGGCTCAGCTCCGCCTGCGCGTCCATCCGGTTTGATTCGCAGGGGCACCTCTATCAACTCGACGGGATTCCCGCTCCGGCGGATGATCCGGTGAAAATGCCCGGCATGCGCCTTATCCGCTGGCAACGGCAATAAGGTCAGGGTGTTCCTTTTCCTTCTTCGTTTCCTCAGGAATCAATCGTAATTTCCGCTGGCTCTGGATCATGTCCAGCATCGCCCTGTCGAGCGATGACATCCGCAGTCTGTCCCCTCCGTCCCGAAGGAAGATGGCGATCCACGTGCCGATCCATCCGATGGCCAGCGTCATCACAACGCTGATCTTTAATGCCAGGAGACAGGCAAAAACCGTCAGGCCGAACAGAAAAAAACCGGCATAATCCCAAATATTTCTAGGATGTCCCCGCGTAATCAGAAAAACGATGCAGCGGGTGCAGAGAAAAGAGCCGTCACTCTGGCCGCGCGCGTGAATGGAATGAACGGGGGTTTGGCATTCTTTGCAGAAGGGCATTGATCGTTGCTCCGGTGATGCGTCTTGTACTGGTAAACAGCGTCCGCATTAAGTGGATAGTGAAATTGTACTTTTGAAAAATATGAAAATCCAGTTTTTATTGATTTTACGGAAGGATTTTCAATTCGTCGTTAACATTTTGTTTCCCATCAGGGCAGGAAGCGTTTGGCGCGTCGAAGGCGATGGAATGTGACGGCAAAACGGTGGGCCTCGTCGCGAACACGCTGGAGCAGAAGCAGCGCGGCGGAGTCTTTGGGTAAAGAGACCGGTATGTCCTGATCCGGAAGAAACACCTCTTCTTCGCGCTTGGCCAGCGCGGCCATGGCCGGCAGGGGGCCTTTGCGGAGAGCCGACCGGATAGCGTTCCGTGCGGCCGAGAGCTGACCTTTCCCCCCATCGATCAGGATGAAATCAGGCAAGGGACGTTGTTCCGCGCGCAGGCGGCGGTAGCGGCGGCCGACAACTTCGCCCATGCCCGCGAAATCATCGATCCCCCGGACCGTTTTAATTTTGAATTTCCGGTACTCGCTTTTTATTGGGACGCCCCGTTCGAAGACCACCAGAGAAGCGACCGTCTCCACGCCTTGACTGTGCGAGATGTCAAAACACTCCAGCCGCAGCGGCGGCCGCTTTAGTTGAAGCGCCTGTTGCAGCTCGGTCACTGCGCGGGAGCGGTCCACCCGGGCCACCACGTCGTCCAGATGGATCTGCCGCACCGTAACCCGTTCGTCCATGTGCCGCAGGGCGGATAGATTATCCCGCAGTTGGGCGGCTCGTTCATAGTTTTGTGTTTGAGAGGCTTCCCGCATTTCCTCTTCCCAGGTCCCGATCAGGCGTTTGTATTTCCCCTGGAAAAAGAACGCCGCCTCCTGAGCGATCCGGCGGTAATCGTCTTTTGAAATGCGTCCCACGCACGGCGCCGGGCACTCCCGGGTGTGATAGTAGAGGCATCCCCTGGCTTTCTCAATGGGGAGCGGGTGGGCTTCCGAAAAGTCATAGCGGCAGGGGCGCAGCGGAAAAAATTTATGGGTCCAGAGGTATCGCAGCAGATGGCGGATCGAACCCGTGTTCGGGTAAGGACCGAAATAGTTGGAACCGTCCCGCGTTCGCTGGCGTGTCAGAAAAAGCCGCGGGAAATCCTCTTTTGAGGTGAGTTTGACGTAAGGGTAGGACTTGTCATCGCGCCACATCGTGTTGAAATGCGGCTGGAGGCGGCGGATGAGCCCTTGTTCCATGACCAGGGCTTCGCGTTCACTGGCGGTCGGAATGTAATCGATATGATGGATCGACGCCACCAGCGCGGAAATCTTGGGCGGGTGATCGGCATTCCTGGTGAAGTAAGAAGACACCCGTTTGGCCAGGTCCAGGGCCTTGCCTACGTAGAGAATGCGCCCGGTCTGATCGCGCATCAAATAAACGCCGGGTGAGTGCGGGATCGAGTGCAGATCCATAAAAGGTAGTATACTTCCAAACAATGCGATCCACTCTTCGGATGGGGCTTATTTTCGGGGGTCAGGCGCTGATCTATGGCGGATTATGGCTGCTGGCCAAACCGCTGCCCGGGCCCGGACGGCTGAATCTGGCGCTGGCGTTCGCGACCGCTTTCGTCATCTACCGCGGGCGCTGGCGTTCGTTTGATTCACCTCCGCAAATCGTGCTGGCGGCTCTTTCCGTGGCCTGTTTTCTGCTCAATCCCCTCTTTTTCTCTTACCTTCTCTGGACGCCGGACAGCGCGGCTCTTCGCGATGCCTTTTTATCGGTTGTGTTTTGCGGCGCCCTGTTCTGGCTGGATCACTGGTCTGTTCTGATGCGGGCTGCTTTTCTGGCGGTCTTGTTCGCGGCGGCTTTGTGGCTGGGCAGTGCCGTGGTGTTCTGGATTCCGGTCGCCTTTGTCCCCTGGGTTTTATTCAATCGGCGGCCACCGCTGGCGCTGGGGTGCCTGTTCATGATCGTCGGCGGAGGCGCGGGGCTCTATAGCCTGAGCTGGGGAATTTTGGATGTGCTGATCCGGGGCCACGCTCCCTGGCCGGGCCCTTTCTTCGGGGCGATCCACCAGGAGGTTGGGCGCTGGGCTTTAGCGGTTTTATCCTCCGGATCGCACAAATATATTTTTTCCGGTGCGCTCCTGTCTCCGCTGGGATTTGCCACGTGGCTTTTCTCTCTTCCGCTGGTTCTTCTGGTTGTTCTGGTGACCGGGGTCCGGTTGATCCCCACCTTCCAGAATCGCCGGGCGGATGCGTTAACGTTTCAAATCGTTCTGATCTGGACGATCGCGCTTTTCTGGTTTTGCGATCTTTACGCGGGAGGCCCGTTTCGGGACGGCGATCTGATTTCCTGCGTGGCCTTGACGGCTTCCCTGCTGGTCCGGGTTGTCGAAGCGCGGAATCTCATTCTCAGCCGCAGTATCCGGAAAATATTAGTTGTCAGTGCTGTGATTGCGCTGGGCGTCACCAGCCTCAGTCTCTATCACACGTCAGCCGCTGTGCCGCCGCAAACGCCCTGGTTGGGTCTGGGGCTGAGCCTGGCGGGGCTTTTCCTGGCCTTTCTGGTGTCTTTTGGCATGGTGTCCGTTCAAAAGGTGAATGCGGGACTACGAGTGTCAGCGATTTTGGTCGGGTCGTATCTGGGGTTTTGTTTCGGTTTCTTCAGTCAGTTCTTCAGGCCGTAGTCAGCCGTTTCATCCACCGGCGCCACCGGGAGGGCTCCGCCGGGTACACATCTTCCACGCACTGGATCCGGTCCACGCATTCCCGCATGCCTCTCAAGTTACGGCGGTTTCCTTCGAAGAGCAGCACATCATTCAATATGCGCTGACGCAGAGAAAATAAAAAGTCATAAGTTTTTTGAAGGTCCTGCTCAATTTGTCGTCGAAAGATTTCAAAAAGGACCGGAGATTCCTGGCTCCTTTTTTCAAGGGTGATGGTGGCTTTGTAGAGCCGGCCCACCAGATGCGTGGCGGCTTGGCGCAGGGCTTGTAACTCCGACTCCAGTTGATGCTCGGTCAGAGTCTCCTGATGGACGAACAGTTCTTCCGGTTGCTTGCGGGCGCGGGACATGAGAAGGGCGCCGGCCCGTTCAGCTGTTTTGTCTTCGATGGCGCGCAGGGCGGCGGTTCGTTCCCCCAGCCGTTCCTGCCAGGTTTTGAGCGCGTCATGTAGCATATTCCGGCGGCTTTCGAGCCGCATACCTATGTCATACAGCCGTTGGTTAAACGGCAGCGCGGTTTGCGCTGCACGCTCAAACCAGTTCAGCGTTTTCCCCAATTGCTTGACGTGTTCGCCGGATTCGATCAGGCCGTCCATGTGCGATCGCCATTCGTCGATGCGGCGGAGGCGTTCGGACCAGCGGGAATCGAGCGTGGCCTGGGTTGAAGCGATGGTTTCAAGACGGGAGTGTCGTTGCTGCTGGAGCCGGGTGCGGGCATCCTGAAGATCCTGCCGGGCATACAGGAATTCGTCCGTTTTCGCTTCACACTCCCGGCGGGTTTGACGGGTTTGTGTGCACCACGTATCGAGACGGTCGTCGAGAAAAGGACTAGCGACCGGCATACGAAGGATCGAAGGGAGATTCGGTCTGGTCCGAGGCTTCGCTGATGAGAACATCCAGAACCGCGACTTGATTCTCGAGAGATCGCAGGCATTGCTCGAGGGAATTCGAGGTCAACCGGCTGGGTGAAGGGGCCGGGGTGGTTTGGATCTGGGCGAATTGAAGCCGGAGATTCGCCAGTTGCATCTTTTGCCGGGCCATTTCCGCTGCCCATTGCGCCTGTTGTTCCTGGAGCCGTCTTTGCGTTTGCTGAAGCGTGTGGACCCAGACGGCCTTGTCTTGTGCCCACAACTGCTCAAAATGCCGTTTGACGGTATCCGCGGAGTGGGTTGACGCCGCGGTTTTTTCATGGGCCAGTTGTCCGCGAAGCTGGTCGATTTCTTTTTGTTGTTGATCGCGCTGGGTTAACAGGGGGGCGATGGTCGTTTTTTCCAGAGCCCATTGCGCGCGGAGTTTTTCAAATTCTTTCTGCTGGCGTCCTCGATCCGCGAGGAGGGAGGCGGTGGCTGTTTTTTCCTGCAAAATTTGTTCGTGAAGTTGATTGACTTCTTTCTGGTGGCGTTCCCGTTCCGCGATCAGCGTGGCCGCGGAGGTCTGCTCCTGCGCCAGTTGTCTGTGAAGCTGGCCGAACTCCTTCTTGAGTTGTTCCCGTTCGGTCGTCAGCGTAGCCGCGGAGGTCTGCTCCTGCGCCAGCTGTCCGCCAAGTTGATCGAGCTCCTTCTGGAGCTGTTCACGTTCGGCGGCACGAGCGGTCTTTTCCTGGTGCAGTTGTTCGTTCAGCGCGTGGTTCTCGTTTTGGATCTGCTCCCGCTCGGCCGCCAGCGTTGCCCCTGTTGATTTTTCCTGATCCAATTCCTTTTGCAGTTGGTCGTGCCCGGCGGCCCGCACCGCGTGCATTGCTTTTTCCTGCTCGAGTTGATCCCGAAGACCCTGAAGCTCCCGCTGCAGTTGTTCGCGTTCAGCGGTCCAGGTGTTCTGCTGATTCTCAAATTCGGTTAAGCGGCGCTGCGTTTCACTGTTCCATAACAGTTTATCCCGCTGCCAGGCGTCATCCAGTTGGTTGAGCGCCTGCACCGCGTTCCGTTCGGTCTGGGTCAGTTGATTTTTAAATTGGTCTTCGAGTTCTTTGAATTTTTGTTCAAAATTCTGTTGCTGTGCCCGCCACTGGTCCTCTTCCTGCGACCAGTTCTGCTGCTTGCTTTCAAGCTGCATCTGGAGCTCTTTCTTTTCTTCGGCCAGGGTCGCTCGCCAGATGCCCATGGCCTGGTCCAGCTCCCGTTGGATGTTTTCCTGATCAGCTCGAAGTTGATCGATGGTCTTGGAAAGGTCCGCGACGGCTGGGGAGGTTTCGGTAATCATTGCGCTGACATTTAGTCTAAGAATTTCCGTCTGTGAAGTCAATTTAAAAAGGGTATAAAGGTCTCCCTCTTTTTTACCCTCACCCCAGCCCTCCCCCTCTGCAGGGGGAGGGAGTGCCAGATTTTCTACGGGGATCGTCCCCCTCTCCCTGTTGAGGGAGAGGGTCTGCCTGCCGGCAGGCAGGTCGGGGGTGAGGGCACGTGTTGTTAGAACTTAACTGATAAACAAAATCGTATAATTCCTGCGGCTTATGAATACCTCTGCACTCAAGAAGATGATTCCACTCGGGCTGGCCCTGGGGCTGTGCCTGCAGTGGATTTTTTTACGACAAATCGATCTGAATTGGTCAGCGCCCTGGCAACCGGTCCTTCCCGGGCTCGCGGTTTTTGGAGCCGCCTTCCTCCTGTCCTGGGCGGCTGAGCTGGCTCAGATGGACATCCCGCAGGCGCTGGCGCTGGCGTTTGTGGCGCTGGTCGCGGTTCTGCCGGAGTATGCGGTGGATATGTATTTTGCCTGGATTGCCGGAAAGGATCCCTCCTACATTCCATATGTGACCGCGAATATGACCGGAGGCAACCGTCTTTTGATCGGCGTCGGATGGGCCGCTGTTGTTTTCGCTTTCTGGTACAAGACCGGCCGAAAAGGAATCTCTCTTGAACCAGGGCACCGCCTGGAGATTTTCTCGCTCACCGCGGCAACGATCTATTCCTTCATAATCCCTTTTAAGAAAAATATGTCCCTGATGGATTCGTTTTTCTTGTTGATCATCTTCGCGGCTTATATGATTGCCGCGGCCCGTTCGCATATGGTTGAACCCGAACTGGGTGAAGGACCGGTGGAGTCTCTGTCCCGGTTGCCGGCACTTCCCCGCCGCATCGTCACACTCTTTTTATTTTTACTGGCGGGGTTCAGTATCATCCGCGCGGCCGGTCCTTTTGCGGAAGGCCTGCTGGCGACCGGAAAGCAGCTGGGTGTGGAGGAATTTCTGCTGGTTCAGTGGCTGGCGCCGCTGGCCTCCGAATCCCCTGAATTCATCGTGGCCATCCTCTTCGCGGTGAGGGGCAAGCCCAGCGCCGGCATCGGAACGCTCGTTTCCTCCAAGGTGAATCAGTGGACGCTCCTGGTGGGAATGCTTCCCATCGCTTACGCATTGTCTTCGCACGCGACGCATCCCTTGACGATGGATGCCCGGCAGGCGGAGGAAGTCCTGCTGACGTCTGCGCAGTCCTTGTTCGCGATCATTTTGTTGTGTGATCTGGAATTTTCGCTGTGGGACGGTGTTGTGATCTTCGTTCTTTTCGTCACCCAACTTTTCTTCACGAGTACGGCCCAGCGGCTGGCGTATTCCGGAGTCTACCTGGTGCTAGCCGCCGGACTTCTCGCCACGCGGCCCTCGCTCCGTCAGGGGCTGGCAACCACCTGCCGGGAAGGTTTCCGAAAAATCAACTTCTTCCGTCAATAAACGAAGGGAATAAAACGGCGGGTGCGGGACATGTACTGCCGGTAGGCTTCGCCAAAACGCGTCAGGTTTTCCTTCTCTTCCACCTTGGCCGTGGCAATCAAAGCGATCGTTACCACGAGCATGAGTCCAACACTCCAAAGGGATAGGTTTTTTAGTCCTGAACCCCACGCCAGATAAAGCAGTGACGCATACATTGGATGACGGATCCACCGATAGACGTCGGTGGTGACAAGTTGGGTAGTATTTTCAAATCCAAGGGTTGTGGCGTTCGGCGAGGTCGCGGCCACAGGCTTGCCGCGTTTGATGAGAAAGTAAAAACTGCAAATGGCCAGGACAAGCGACGTGATCAGAAATAGCCTTGCCAGAATTTCCATCCAGCCCCCCATGCCGAATCCCCAGAAAGCGGAGTTCATTACGATCAAAAAGAGGATCGCTTCAAATGCGAAAAAGCGGTAAAACCCGTGAACCGTTGGTCGAAGAAGTGAGCGTTTCGATAGCGTCAAAATGACCGCCGTCCCGAGAATAATGACAAGGATTTTGCTCATCTTTTCCTCCTGGTAAATTGTCAGGACCGAAAGTCGCCACGGGCGATAGGCATGCGGCGGCCGATGCCGAAGGCTTTCGGCGAGATGCGTAGGCCCGGCGGCGCCTGTCGCCGTTTGTATTCGTTGCGGTCGATCGTGGCCAGAACTTTTTCAACCAGCCGTTTCGGGTAACCCGTTGCGGCGATCTCCTCCACATCTTTCCCCTCTTCAACGTACGACTCGATAAGTGCGTCCAGAATATCGTAAGGCGGCAGGCTGTCCTGGTCGGTTTGATTGGGGCGCAGCTCGGCCGATGGCGGTTTTGTAAAACAGGGCTCAGGGATGACCGTGCGAGGCTTGTTGAGAAGACGGCCAAGTTTATAGACCAGCGTCTTGGGAACGTCCGAGATCACCGCCAGTCCGCCGTTCATGTCGCCGTACAGGGTGCAATAGCCCATGGAAAGCTCTGACTTGTTGCCGGTGGTGAGCAGAAGCATCCCGAATTTGTTGGAAAGCGCCATCAATTCCATGCCCCGTATGCGCGCCTGCAGGTTTTCTTCCGTCACATCTGCGGGACGTTTGCCAAAAGCCGGTTTCAAGGCCCGTTTAAATTCCAAGAAAATAGATGTAATAGGGATCGAAATCAGTTTAATGCCAAGGTTCTTAGCAAGGGACCTCGCGTCATTAACGCTGCCCTTGGAAGAGAAGGGCGACGGCATGGATACGCCCAGTACATTTTGAGCGCCCAGAGCCTTCACCGCTAACGCTGCCGTGACCGCGGAGTCGATTCCCCCGCTCAATCCGAGCACCACTTTTGAAAAACCACATTTCCGGGTGTAATCACGCAGGCCAAGGATCAGCGCGTCCCGGACCTGTTTAATGTCCGAGTCTTCTGTCCATATCGCTTTTCCGCTGGCATTGGAATCAAAAATTAATAAGTCTTCTTCGAAGCTCTTGGCCTGGCCCAGCAGGCGGCCTTCGGCATCGACGGCAAAGCTGTTGCCGTCAAAGATGATCTCGTCATTGGCTCCAACCTGATTCACAAAGAAAAAGGGGCGCCGCGATTGTTGCACGTGGCGGCGAACGAGGTCCAGCCGTGTGCGGGTCTTGCCGCGATGAAAAGGCGAACTGGAGATGTTGATAAACAGATCAGCCCCCTGCCGGTGCTGATGTTGAATGGGATCGGCCGAATAGGGGCGGCGCGGCCAGAAAGCCGCGTCGTTCCACATATCCTCGCAGATGGTCAGACCCATCGAATGGCGCAAAAAAGGAACCGGCGCGTTCCGGTCGGCACAGGCGAAGTACCGGGTTTCATCAAAAATATCGTAGGTCGGCAAAAGCATCTTGTGGCGTACGGCAATAACGTGTCCGCGGTGCAGGAGCGCCACCGCGTTGCAGAGCGGGTTTCCCGTTTTTTTTGGGTTGTCGTCAGCAAATCCGACGATCATGGCCGTGTGCCGGGTCTGCCGGGCGAGATCCTGTACCGCTCTCTGGTTTCGCTCGATGAATTGGTGGTGATCCAGCAAATCGCGCGGCGGATAACCGGTAATGGAGAGTTCTGGAAAAACGACCAGGTCGGCTTTTCGCGCGGCCGCGCGTGCCGCAAAGGCCTGAATGCGGCGCACGTTCCCGACGATATCTCCGACAGTCGGGTTGATTTGGGCCAGAGCGATTTTCACGGTGAAGAAATTATACGAAAACAGACGTCGAAAGGGGGATGTATCAAGATTCAGATTTCACTTGCAATTACGGCGTGTTTCCTATAGGAAAATATCGCGCCCTTCGACTTCGCTCAGGGCTATGGTGAGTGGAGTCCTTCGACAGGCTCAGGGTGCTGAGCGAAAGTCGAAGCACGGAGCGGAATCGAACCATGCCCTTCGACGTTGCTCAGGGCTATGGTGAGTAGAGTCCTTCGACAGGCTCAGGGTGCTGAGCGAAAGTCGAAGCACGGAGCGGAATCGAACCATGCGTTATTGGATCTATTGGAATGATCTTGTCCAGGGGCCCTTTGAACTGGACGAACTGGTTTCACTGCATTCCTTCAGTGTTGATCTTCTGGTCTGCATGGAGGGCCGGCTGGAATGGCTGCCGGCCAATCGTATCGCCGAGCTGGCGCCGTCGATTGAGTTGCTGAAAAGCCGGAGTTATCCGCCGCCCTTGCCTCCGCCTCCTCCGACGCAAGCCCCCGCGGTGGAGCCTTTGCAGGGTGAATTTTTCAGCAGTCCCCCGGAGCAGCAGAGTCTCTTTTCTGATTTAAGTCATGACGACAGTGAACTCTACTCGTATTGCCCTCCGAGGATGGATCACGGGTCGTCTGCGGATAACGTCTTCGCCACGGTGACGATGCCCATTCGATTTGTCGGGCAACTGATCGCTACGGGCGATCAGGTCGCCAGACGTCTGGCGACCGCGCCTCAGGAAGCGCCGGTGATCGAGCCGGTCCGAGCCCCTCTCGAGATTATCGAAGCCCCCGGCGTCGAGCCGGTGGCCGCCCCGGCCGTGGAGGAATCCCCGGCTCCGGCGATCGTCCCCGAAGAAGAACCGCCGCCTCTTCAACTATCGGCCGCTCCCCGGGTGGAAGCCATCGCTCCTCCGGTTGAGGAGGAGGCTCCTCTCCCGGCAGAACTCCCCGTCCAGGAGTCTCCGCAACCGGCCGCGCCGGTCGAGGAACCCCCGCCAGCGCGCCCCGCCATTCCTTTACGCGTTTATCCGGAAGAACCCGCGGCCCCCGCGCCGGATGTTCCGGTTCCCAGTATCCCCGAAGAACGTCCTCAACATGCCGCAAAAGAAAGAGCCGCGATTGTCAGCGCAGGAATTCTAACGCCGGAGTCAACGCCGTCCCGGCCATGGCAATGGATTCCATGGGTCGTTGGCGCTCTTGTATTTTTGAGTTTGATCGGGAGCTTTTCGTATTGGATGATGGATCATTTTTCGTCCCGTTCAGCGATTGCAGAAGCGACTCGCCAGATGGCAACCGTTGTCGCACCAGCGCCCGTTCCTGCTCCCGTCGTTCAACCGCCCGTTGTGCTGGTTAAAACACCCGTCACGCGGAAAGCGGCTCCGGCGCCCCAGACTTCCAAACCTAAACAGGTTGCGCCAAAGCAAGTGTCGCCCAAG
Source organism: Elusimicrobiota bacterium (assembly GCA_041660185.1). Taxonomy (NCBI): domain Bacteria; kingdom Pseudomonadati; phylum Elusimicrobiota; species Elusimicrobiota bacterium. The sequence goes on from JBAZWU010000001.1 coordinate 299,665, forward strand.
CCGGCGGTCCCTAAGCTCACAGCGCCTGTTGTGGCCGCCTCTCCGACTCCTGCGCCGGCGGCGACCCGTGCGGATCTTTGGATAGGCCGACAGATGGAAGCCATCAGCCTTGTCATGAATTACCCCCTCTTTAACAAGAAGCGCACCATCGGCAGCCATGCGAAAGCCCTGTTGGATGAAATGCACGAAAAAGAGTTGTTGCATGCCGCGGACACCGGAGAACGATTATACCTGCCGGATAAGCTGTCCTGGTCGTCCTTGCGTGAAGAGGGATCGATCTACCGCGTGTACCTGAATTTTTCAGCGCAACGCGCCAATGGCGAACGCGTCCAGACC